>NZ_JAODNI010000202.1 GCF_025465255.1 Pseudonocardia sp. | reverse complement strand
TGTAGCCGGGGTCGACGGCGTTGATCCGGATCTGCGGGAAGTTCTTGGCGTACTGGCTGGTGAGCATGTTCAGCGCAGCCTTCGAGGACGGGTAGGCGAGCCCCTTCCACGCCGACCAGGGCAGCGTCGGATCGGTCGTCACCGCAAGGGAACCCAGACCGCTGCTCACGTTGACGATCGCGGGTGCCGGCGAGCGCAGCAGCAGCGGCAGGAAGGCGTGCGTCACGCGAACGACGCCGAGGACGTTGGTCGCGTAGACCCGCTGCACGTCCTCGGCGGTCGTGTCCTCCGCGGGCACGGCCCCGCCCGTGATGCCGGCGTTGTTGATGAGCACGTCGAGGGCCCCCTGCTGCTGCTCGACCGTGTCGGCTGCGGCGGTGACGGAGTCGTCGTCGAGGACGTCGAGGACGACGAACCGGCAGCCGAGCTCGCGCGCCGCGGCCGCGCCGCGCTCGGGATCCCGGGCGCCGAGGTAGACGTCGTGGCCTGCCTGGACCAGCCGGCGGGCAGTCTCGCGCCCCAGTCCCTTGTTCGCTCCGGTGATCAGTGTGGTGGTCATGTCGTCGACCCTGTGCCCGCTCGCGGGCGGCGGACAGGCCCGGACGGTGGTGGTACTGCTGGTACCACGACCGCGCCGCGACGACGGGCCAGACTGGACAGATGGATCACGACCTGTTGGGCGCGGCGCTGCGCGCATGGCGCGGCCGGGTGCGCCCCGAGGACGTGGGCGTGCCGTACCGCGGTGCGCGGCGGACGCCCGGGCTGCGCCGCGACGAGGTCGCGATGCTCGCCGGCGTCTCGGTGGAGTACGTGATCCGGCTGGAGCAGGGCCGCGCGAGGCATCCCTCCCGGCAGGTTCTCGACGCGCTCGCCCGGTCCCGCGTCACCTGCCGCCGTCGGTGCATCGCCTGCTTCGCCGCCTGGACGACGTCCCGGTCGCGGTGTACGACGCCGCCTGGACGCTGCTGTCGTGGAACCGCCCCTGGCCGGCGCTGTTCGGCGAGCCGCAACAACCGGGACGAGCCCGCAATCTGCTGTAGCAGCTGTACACCGCGCCGGCCCGGGACAGCCGGGTCGTCCGGACCGACGAGGAGCGGCAGGCGTTCGCCGCCGCGGCCGTGGCCGACCTGCGCGCTGCCTCCGGGCTCTATCCCGCAGATCCCGACATGCAGGCTCTGGTCGCGGACCTGCTGCGCGCCAGCAGCCGGTTCGCGGCGCTGTGGGAGTCCCACGCCGTGGAGCCCCAGGCGAGCTCGCGCAAGACCATCGCGCACCCCGAGGTCGGTCTGGTCACCCTGGACTGTGACGTGCTCACCGTGGCGGGCGCCGACCTGCGCATCGTCGTCTACACCGCCGAGCCGGGAACGGCCGAGGCGGACACCCTGGCACTGTTGCGGGTCGTCGGAACCCAAGCGTTCTCCTCCTGACCCGCCGCCGCCCTCTCGCGGGACCCGAGTCGCGTGCCGTGGGAACCGATGAGCCCGGCTGCCGGAGGGCACACGCCGGCGCGAGCATCTCGCCGCCGGTGGCCGTGGTCGCCGTAGCGGCTTCGCGGGCCGCTCAGCCCGGGATGGCCCGCGACAGGTGCGACCGGACTCACCGCCTTTCCCACCCAGAAGTCACGTTGCCCCGACGCATCGAAGGCCACCACTCGGCCTGGTCGACGCACACCACTTCACGGATAGCGTCACGGCCGTGATCGACGCTTCGCACGTTCATCGGCAACCCGGCTTCTCGCTCGCAGACGAACGCGATGCCGTGCTGGCCGTGGGCCGGTCACAGGCGATCGACGGTCAGGTGAGCCTGTCGTCAGCGACGATCCGTGCGGCGGACGACCTGCCACGACTCGTGCTGCCCTCGCCCAACGGATCAGCGATCAGTTTCCAGCTCGCACAGTCGGCGAACTCTGTAATCGGAGTCAGCCTTCGGAACCGGCGAGCAGCTGCCGACTGGCTCCTGCGCCGCCGCGAGTCGACCCCGGATCTCGCCGTAGCGATCATCGCCGCGGGGGAGCGGTGGCCAGATGGAAGCCTCCGACCAGCAGTCGAGGATCTGTGGGGCGCCGGGGCACTCGTCCGCGAGTCGATCGCTCGGCAGTGCCGGACGATCCTCGCGGCCAACGGTGTGACTCTCGAGTACCCGGTGCTGCGTCACGCCAACAACCCGGAGTCCGTCCTGACCTACGAGGGCACCTCCGAGGTGCACCAGCTGACGGTCGGCCAGGCGCTGACCGGGATCGGGGTCTTCCGGTGAGCGACGGTGCCCGGACCCGATGACGCGGTCGCGTCAGCGGGCTGACCGCGATGACCGGCGCCGCAGGCGATCAAGGCCGCCAGATCGAGAACGGGAGTAGGCCGGGATCGACGTGCTCGACCGCTACGTGCACGCCGGCCGTTCACACCGGGACCCGCCGCCGCATGGCGAGATGGTGCCCGGTCGGTCCCGCCGGGGCGGCAGCCAGCTCGTCCGGGCCCCGGACGCCCGTGAACCCAGACGCTGGATGAGGGATCGGCCGGTGTCCACCGGGACTCCGTGAACGGGTGAAACAGCGGTTACGAGACGGCTTCCAGTGGTAGGTCGTTGCCGCGCCAGGTGGCTGCCAACTCCTGAACCGGCATGTTGAGCGCCTCGCCGAGGCAGACAATCGTGCCGAATCCGGGGGAGGGCAGTCGTCCGGTCTCGATCTTGCGCAGGGTCTCTGGCGAGATGCCGGCCGCGTGCGCGACTTCCGCGAGCTCGCGTCCCGCCCGCGCGCGGCGCAGCAGGGCGCCGAGACGCCTGCCGGCTTCGACCTGCTCGGGCGTGAGCGGTTGACGGACCATGCCCTCAGGATATGACTGGTATTTCTATACCGACAAGCCCTAGAGTGTCGGTATAGAAATACCGACACTCTATGTACGTGAGGTACTCGTGATCGAACTCAAGACGCCTACGGAGATCCAACGCATGCTCGTGGCCGGGCGTTTCGTCGCCGAGGTGCTCTCCGAGGTGGGCCAGCTCGCCGACGTGGGCGTCAACCTTCTAGACCTGGAGCACCACGTGCGCGGCATGATCAAACGGCGCGGGGCGGAGTCGTGCTACTGGGACTACGCGCCGTCCTTCGGCAGGGGCCCGTTCCGCAACGTCATCTGCCTCTCGGTCAACGACGCCGTCCTGCACGGCTTGCCCCACGACTACACGCTGCACGACGGGGACGTGCTCAGCGCGGACCTCGTGGTCAGCATCGACGGCTGGGCGGCCGACTCGGCGCGCACGGTCGTCGTCGGGACCGCTGCCGAGGAGGACCTGCGGATCATCCGGGCCACCGAGGAAGCGCTGGAGGCGGCGATCGAGGTGGCGCGTCCGGGAAACCGCCTGGGTGACATCTCTGCCGCGATCTGGGCGGTGGCCCGCGACTACGGCTATCCGGTCAACAACGAATTCGGTGGCCACGGCATTGGCCGCACCATGCACGAAGAGCCCCACGTTTCGAACAAGGGCCGGGCAGGGCGCGGCCTTGCGCTCCGGCCGGGCCTGACCCTCGCGCTCGAACCTTGGTTCGCCCGTACGACCGACCGGATCGTCTACGACGCCGACGGCTGGACCATCCGGTCGGCGGACGGCTCGCGCACGGCCCACTCCGAGCACACGGTGGCCATCACCGAGGACGCCCCCTTGGTGCTCACCCGGCGTGAACCGGAGAACCCGGCAACGCGGGGTGATTCCGCCAGTCTGCTATCCACAAAGGACGCCTAGAGCGCCCTGTTCGGCCGATGCCGGCCCGATCGAACGGTGCTGGTGACAACTAGCGTGCCCAGGTGGCAACGGTTGTGCTCAGGCACATCGGCCCAGTACCTCCGTAATCCCGGCGCCTCAACATGTGTAGCGGGACTCGTTGCGTTGGGAGAGGACTGCGGCGTAGCCGGGTCGGGTGTTTCCCGCGTTCTGGGTCTAGCGGGTCGGCGGTGAAGGCTCGGGCTGCGACAGGCCCGGAGGGCCATTGCATGTCAGGACTACTGCCGGTGGGCACGCTCTTCGCCGTCATCGGCCCGAACCAGCAGCATCGTGGTCGTTCAGGTTGACCTGCATCAACGCGACGCTGAACTCGGGGAAGTCCTTCTGGCCGACGTGGTCGAATCCGTAGGTCCGGTAGATCTGGGTCAGCGGCGCGTTGTCGGCGGCACAGTCCAGACGGAAGTACGAGACGCCTTCGGTCACGCCGAGGGTTCGAGCGAAGTCCAGCATCCGCCTGGCTGCCGAGCTGCCACTGTCGAATCCCGCGAGCTGCAAGCCACCTCTCGCGGGCCTGACGCATCGCGAACAGGGCGTCGACGTCGTCGGTGTTCGCCTTCCGGATCAGGTCGAGCTCGTCGGAATCGGACTCAGCTGGGCTCATATGCTGTCCTCCCACGGCACCGCGCAGTCCATGAGGCTCACGGTGGCCGCAAGATCGCCGTCGGTGATCCCGACTCGATGAGCTGCTGGGAGCTGCGGCGCCAGTCAATCGGGCATGCTTTGAACGAGTTCGTCTCGCCTACGAGAGACTCTGTCGGGCGGGAGCGGGGCCACAGGGAAGGCAAACGAGATCATGGCAGCGGGTAATCGGTGGGGCCCTTGGCAGCTCAGCAACGACGGCGAGGCGCTGACCCTCGACCGGTCCGGACAGCAGCTGAAGGTCACGCCGGAGATCACCGCGGGGATCTTCGAGGGCCTGGGCGCCCGCTCCACCACCGCGGCTCTCGGCTTCGGCCGGTTCTGGCGCAACGTCCGCACCCTGCACGACCCGGTGGCCTACAAGCGCCGCGAGGTTGGGGCCTTCCTGCTGCGCGACGAGCTCCCGGAGCCGACCTGGTACTCCTGACCCGGGACGACGAGGAGGGCCACCTCACGGCCTGAGGTGGCCCTTCTCCGTGTCCGGTCGGGGCTCAGCCCACGCGCTGGCGGTCGGTGTCCGCCGGCATCCCCGGGGCGTGCTCCGGCTCGGGCGTGCGGACCCGAGGCAGGAAGCGCCCGGTGCGGGCCACGTAGTTCGCGTAGTCCTCCCCGAGCTCCCGGCTCAGGCCCGGCTCCCGCACCGCGCGCGCCTGGATCTGCACCGCGACGACGATCAGCACCGTCGCGAGCAGCGCGAGCGCGGTGGGCACCATCACCAGCAGGCCCGCCGTCGCGACGATCATCCCGGTGAACGCGGGGTAGCGGACCCGCGAGTAGAGGCCGCTCGTGGCGAGCGCGAGCGCCGCCCCGCCGCGCCTGCGCGCCGAGCCCATCTGCGCGAGCGAGGCCAGCAGCAACGCGAGACCGAGGAGCAGGACACCCGCCCCGACCACGACGTAGCTGGGCCGGCTGAACAGCTGGAACGGCTGGATGACGTCCGCCGCGACGAGCAGCGGCGCCGCCAGGCCGAGCAGCAGGGCGACCCCGAAGAGCACGCGGGACCACCAGGCCGGCGAGCCCACGCGAGCGGCGAGCGGCGAGCGCCGCGCACCGGCCCGCGCCCACCGGCGGCCGTACGCCCCGACCACGATCGTGACGACGCCGAGCGCCAGCGCGATCCAGCCGGCGAGGTGATGGTTGAGCGCCTCGGCCACGACGTCCCAGGCGGGACGGCCGCTGAGCTGCCCGATCGAGTCGACCAGCAGCGCGCCGCCGAACAGCACGAACAACACCGAGGCGCCGTAACGGATCGTCTTCTCCGGCAGCCGCTTGCCGAGCTGGCGGCCGACGACGATCGCGAGCGCGTCCGCGACGACCATGCCGAGCGTGGAGCCGAGCCAGACCCCGAACCAGCCGTGCTGGGTGGCCAGGGTGATCGTGGCGAGCATCGTCTTGTCGCCGAGCTCGGCCAGGAAGAACGCCACCGACACGGCGACGACGGCGGAGCGCGCCCTGCGCCCGGCCTTCGCCTCCTCTTCGTCGCTGAGCGAGTCACCGCGCAGCGTCCACGCGCCGAAGCCGAAGAAGGCGATGGCCGCGACGAGCGCGATCCAGCCGGTGGGCAGCGACGAGCCGAGGCCGAATCCGATGGCCACGGACACCAGGTGGACGACCGACGTGGCGATCGTGATGCCGATGAGTACCGGCCAGGTCTTGTAACGGGTCGCGAACGTCAGAGCCATGAGCTGCGACTTGTCGCCGAGTTCGGCGACGAAGATGACCCCGAAGCTCAGCGCGAACGCGAACAGGACGTCGTGCACGGTCCAACCCCTCGATCTCAGGGCCGGACCGGAGAGGAGATAGGGGCCTCGTCGATCCGACCATGTCGGATCGAAGGTCTCGCTCGCCTGGTGGTGGGCAGGCCGCGCGGCCGGGCGAGATGACTCGCCAGTATGTCGACCGCGACGTTGAGAGCTACTCCCCTTCGCTGCGCCGGACGGTACCGCATCGATCCAGGCCTGTCCCCGCTCGGCCCGATCGTGTGAGCTGCTTCATGCCGGTCCGGAGGGCCGGCCGGTGACACTCCGACCTCGCCCGGCTCGCGGACCTGCGGTTGCCGTCGGGCGTGGGCGGAGACCGCCGGGCGCGTCGGCTCGAGGCGGTACTGCCGAGCTGCCGCTGAGCCTGGCGTTCGGCCCGGGCACGACCTACGTTCAGGAGAGCCACCCTGTGCCGTACGTTCGTTAAGTTGGGCCCGAATCTCCGAGGAGTCCCCATGGCCGAGGCCGTCATCGTCGACGCGGTCCGCACCCCCATCGGCAAGCGGAAGGGTTCGCTGGCCGACGTGCACCCCGTCGACCTCTCCGCGTACGTGCTGCGCGCGCTGCAGGAGCGCACCGGCATCGACCCGAACGTGATCGACGACGTCGTGTGGGGCTGCGTGAACCAGGTCGGGGACCAGGCGGCGCAGATCGGCCGCTACGCCGTCCTCGCCGCGGGCTGGCCGGAGACCGTGCCCGGGGTGACGATCAACCGGGCCTGCGGGTCGAGCCAGTCGTCGTTCGACTTCGCGGCCGGGATGGTGATGTCCGGGCAGTACGACGTCGTCGTCGCCGGTGGCGTCGAGGCCATGACCCGGGTGCCGCTGGGCGCCGGCCGGGACCTCGGCCGCCCCTACGGCCCGCTGGTGCGCGAGCGCTACGCCGTGGACCTGACCGGCGGCGAGTTCCCCGGTGAGGACTTCAACCAGGGCATCGGCGCCGAGCGGATCGCCGCGAAGTGGGGGTTCACCCGCCGGCGGCTGGACGAGTACTCCTCGCGCAGCCATGAGCTGGCCGCCGCCGCGATCGACTCCGGCGCCTTCGACGGCCAGCTGGCCCCGATCCCCGGCCACCCCGACTTCACCGCGGACGAGGGACTGCGTCGCGGCACCACGCCGGACACGCTGGCGAAGCTCAAGCCGTCCTTCAACGAGCACGGCGTTATCCACGCGGGCAACGCCTCGCAGATCTCCGACGGCGCCTCGGCCACGCTGATCATGTCCGCGGAGAAGGCGAAGGACCTGGGGCTGACTCCGATCGCCCGGTACCACTGCGGCGCGGTCAGCGGCGCGGACCCGCTGATGATGCTGACGGGCCCGATCCCGGCCACCCGGAAGGTCCTGAAGAAGAGCGGTCTGTCGATCGCCGACATCGGCGCGTTCGAGGTCAACGAGGCCTTCGCCCCCGTCCCGCTGGCCTGGCAGGCCGAGCTGGGCGCGGACGACAAGGTGCTCAACCCCCTCGGCGGCGCGATCGCCGTCGGCCACCCGCTGGGCGCGTCCGGCACGATCCTGATGACCCGGCTGCTGCACCACATGCGGAACAGCGACATCCGCTACGGCCTGCAGACCATGTGCGAGGGCGGCGGCACCGCGAACGCCACCATCGTCGAACTCCTCTGATCAGGCGGGGAGGCAGGCCTCGTCGTCCGCGATCGGGCCGGCCTTCTCCCCCGTGCCGTAGCGGTCCAGGACCTCGGTGACCCGGGCGGACCAGCGCTCGTGGGCGGACTGCCGGCTCACACCCGCGGCCTTCCCGATCAGCTCCCAGGTCGCGCCCCCGCGGCGCAGGGCGATCAGGTTCCCGATCGGGTCCAGGCCCGCCGCGAGATCCATCCGCAGCTGCACGAGCTGCCACGCTCGCTCGCGCAGCGCCGGCAGCTCCGTGCCCTCCTCCGCCTCCCACTCGGGGCTGCCGGGCCGCAGCGGCGGGCCGACCAACCGGTCCGCCTGCCGTCCGGCCTCCAGGGTCGCGGCGTCCCGGGCCGCGGCCGCGGCCGCCGTCACGTCCACGGTGAGTGCGTGGTTCACCCAGTCGTCCATGCCCGTCAGGATGTTCCTGACAATGATCTCTTGTCAAGGCGTTCCTGACGTCCACCCGCCGCTACTGAGCGCTGATTCCCAGGACGTGCACAGGAACGTCTCAGACTCGGGGCTCACACTTGTCCCATGACCGACGAGCAGCGGGGGCAGGCCCGGCCCGATGGGGACGTTGCGGACGCCATCAGGGCACGGGACACCCGTACCCAGCAGAACGACCCCGTCAGCGGGACGACCGGCCCGGACGCCACGTCGCCCGCGCAGCCCGTGGGCGAGAAGGCCGAGAGCGCGGTCGACGGCATCCACGGCGCGGACCACCCCACCGCGGTGCACGCCGTGCCGGCGGCGGGCTCCTACAGCCCGTACACGACCCAGCCGCACACCTCCGGCCAGTACAGCGCGCAGCAGTACGGGGCGCAGCAGTACGGGGCGCAGCAGTACGCGGCGCAGGCCCGCTACGGCGCCTACGGGTACGGCGGGCAGCAGGGCCACGGCGCGCCCTACGGCGCCCCGGCCTACGGCCCCTACGCGGGCGCCCAGCAGGGCCCGGCCGCGCCGGACACCGGGAGCCCGGGCGGCGCGAGCGGCCCCGGCGGACCGACGGACCCGCCCGGCGGCCACACCACCGTCCTCGACGGCGACCGGCCGCGCAGGTCCCGGCCGATGGTCGGCATCGTCGCGGCCGCCCTGATCGCCGGCCTCGTCGGCGGCGGCGCCGGGTTCGGGGGCGCGTACGCGCTGCTGGACGGCGGCTCCAGCAGCAGCACCACCACGCTGACCGGCACCCCGGCGTCCGGGACGAGCGCCTCCGCCGCCCCGAACGGCACGGTCGCCGCGGCCGCGGCGACGGCGATGCCCAGCACCGTGGACATCCGGGTGACCACCGGCCAGGGCACCGCCGAGGGCTCCGGCGTCGTCCTGACCTCGGACGGGGACGTGCTCACCAACAACCACGTCGTCGCGGGCTCGACCGGGCCGATCAGCGTGACGCTGGCGGACGGCTCGACGCACACCGCGACGGTCGTCGGCACCTCGCCGAGCTACGATCTCGCCGTCCTCAAGCTCAACGGAGTCTCCGGGCTCACCGCGGCCACGCTCGGCCGGACCTCCGACGTCCAGGTCGGCCAGCAGGTCGTCGCGATCGGATCCCCGCAGGGCCTGACCGGCACCGTGACCACCGGCATCGTCAGCGCGCTGAACCGCACCGTCGCCGTCCAGGGCGAGGACGGCACCGGCGTCGTCTACAACGGTCTGCAGACGGACACCGCGATCAACCAGGGCAACTCCGGCGGCCCGCTGGTGAACCTGGACGGGCAGGTCGTCGGCATCAACTCCGCGATCGCCACCTCCGGCAGAGGCAGCACGGGCAGCATCGGCCTCGGCTTCGCCGTCCCGGTGGACCAGGCCCGCCGCGTCGCGCAGGAGATCATGGACACCGGCAAGGCGACCAAGCCGGTGCTAGGGGTCCAGGGCAACGCGTCCACCAGTTCGTCGCCTTCCGGGACGGGGGGCGCCACCATCGCCGCCGTCACCGCCGGCGGCCCGGCGGCGGCCGCCGGTTTGAAGCAGGGCGACGTCGTCACGAAGGTCGGGGACGCCTCCGTCGGGGACTTCTCGGACCTCGTCGCCCGGATCGGCGCCTACTCCCCCGGCGACAAGGTCACCCTGACCGTCGGCACCGGCGGGTCCGCGCGCACCGTCGACGTCACCCTCGGCAGCACGCAGGACACCGGCGCGACGACGAGCAGCGGCGGCTCCACCTCCCAGCAGCAGGACCCGTTCGGCGGGCTGAACCCGTTCGGCAACAACGGTTCCGGCGGCTCGGGCTCCGGTGGTTCGGGCTCCGGCGGTTCGGGCTCCGGCGGCAACTGAGCACCCGCTCGTCCACGATCACCGGCCGGGCGGAGACACCCCCTCACTCCGCCCGGCCGGCCCACGTTCACCCCTTCAGCCACGCCCTGACGGCCTCGGTGTCCGCACCGAGCGCCGGCGGGGTCCGGCGGTAGTCCGGCGGGGTGAGCGAGTAGTCCACCGGGTTGCGGACCACGCCGACCCCGCCGCCCGGATGCACGACCGGGTTCAGGCCGAGGCTCTCCGCCAGCGCGATCCCCTGGTCCACGGTGTTGATCGGCCCGCACGGCACGCCGACGCCCGTCAGGATGTCGAACCACTCCTGTGCACTGCGCGTCGCGAGGCGTTCCAGCAGCAGCGGGCGTAGCCCCTCCCGGTTCCGGGTCCGGTCCGCCATGGAGACGAAGCGTGGGTCGTCGGGCAGCTCGGGGACGCCCAGGGCGATGCAGAGCCTGCGGAACTGGCCGTCGTTCCCGGCGATGACGATGAGCTCGCCGTCGCCGGTCGGCAGTGGCTCGTAGGGGAACAGGCTCAGGTGCGCGTTGCCCATCCGGCTCGGCACGACACCGCCCGCGAGGTACGCCGAGGTCTGGTTGACCAGGCACGACAGCGCGGACGAAAGCAGGTTCGTCTCGACGTGCTGACCCTCGCCCGTCGCGGTCCGGTGCTGCAGCGCGGCCATGATCGCCACCGCGGCGTGCAGCCCCGTCATCACGTCGAAGACGGCGACGCCGGACCGGTACGGGGTTCCTCCCGGTTCGCCCGTGAGGCTCATCAGCCCGGACGTCGCCTGGACGAGCAGGTCGTACCCGGGCAGGTGCGCGCCGCCCGCGGTGCCGAACCCGCTGATCGAGCAGTAGACGACGGAGGCGTTGCGCTCGCGGACGGCGTCGTAGTCCAACTCGAACCGGCGCAGCCCGCCGGGCTTGAAGTTCTCGATCATGACGTCGGCGCGGGCGCTGAGCCGGTGCGCGTCGGCGAGGTCCTCGGGGTCGCCCAGGTCCAGCACGATCGAGTGCTTGTTCCGGTTGATCGACAGGTAGTAGGTGGACATCGGGCCGTCCGGGCCGTCGTACACCGGCGGCATCCAGGTGCGGGTGTCGTCGCCGCCGGCGTTCTCGACCTTGACGACCGTGGCGCCGAGGTCCGCCAGCATCATCGTGGCGTAGGGGCCGGCGAGCACCCGGGAGAAGTCCGCGACGACGAGGCCGGCGAGCGGCCCGGAGGGTGCCTCCTCCTCGAGGCCGAGGGGCTCTCCGGGGCCGGGGATGTGGTCGGGTGTCTGGGATGGGGGCACCTCGTGATGATAGATATGGGGCGAACACGTTGATGCGCCTGCATTGAGCAGGCACATCCGGCATCGATCGGTGATCCAGCACGGAGGCGGGCATGGCCGAATCAGGGGACGACGTCGTACTCACCGAGCGCGAGGGGGCGGTCCTGGTGATCACCCTCAACCGCCCGCAGGTACGGAACGCGGTGAACGGCGAGCTGGGACGCGCGGTGGCCGCCGCGCTCGACGAGCTCGACGGGGACCCGACGCTCTCCGTCGGGATCCTCACCGGCGCGGGCGGCACGTTCTGCGCGGGGATGGACCTCAAGGCGTTCCTCGCCGGGGACACGCCGTCGATCGAGGGGCGCGGCCTGGCGGGGATCACCCTGACCCCGCCGAAGACGCCGATCATCGCCGCGGTGGAGGGCTACGCGCTGGCCGGCGGCTGCGAGATCGCCCTGGCCTGCGACATGATCGTCGCCGCACGGGATGCGAAGTTCGGGCTGCCGGAGACGAAGCGTTCGCTCGTCGCCGGGGCGGGCGGGCTCTTCCGGCTGCCGGAGCGGATCCCCCGCGGCATCGCGCTGGAGTACGCACTGACGGGCGAGCACTTCGGCGCCGAGCCCGCGCACGCCTGGGGCCTGGTGAACCGGCTGACCGAGCCGGGCGAGGCGCTGGCGGGGGCGCTGGAGCTGGCCCGGCAGATCGGGGCCAACGGCCCGCTGGCCGTCCGGGCCACGAAGGAGATCGTGGTCGGGGCGCCGGACTGGCCGGTGGAGGAGCGCTGGTCCCGACAGGAGGCGATCATGCGCCCGGTCTTCACCTCCTCCGACGCCCGGGAGGGCGCCACCGCGTTCGCCGAGAAGCGGGCGCCGGTGTGGAAGGGCGAGTGAGGCGCTGACGCGCTCGTGCGCGGAAGCCGTCGCCGGCGACGATCTCCAGGGCGCGCGGTGTGATGGCAGGGAACCTATTGGTCGGTGCGCCGGAAGTCCGCCGTGTCCGGTCTGCGCGTCATGTGCCAGTAGTCCACCAGCCGCCACGGCGTCGTCGTGACGACCCGGCCCGCGGCGTTGCGGTAGTAGGTCGTCATGCCGGGGTGGGTCCAGATCATCTGCTCGTGGGCGGCGTCGAGGCGCGCGTTGTAGGCGTCGCAGACGTCCTGCCGCACCTCCAGGGGCTCCTTGTGCGCGGCGAGCTCCCGGAGGAGCCCGACGACGTACCCGGTCTGCGCCTCGGTGTGGAAGAACGTGCTGCCGCCGTGGCCGAGGTTCGTGTTCGGCCCGTAGACCAGGAAGAAGTTGGGGAAGTCCGGGACGGCGACACCCAGGTGGGCACGGGCGTCGTCGGTCCCCCACTGCTCGCGCAGCGGCACACCGGACCGGCCGCGGACGTCCATCGGGAACAGCATCCGGCGCGACGAGAAGCCCGTGGCGAGCACCAGGACGTCGACGTCGTGGCGGCCACCGTCCTGCGTCACGACGGTCGGGCCCTCGACGGCCGCGACCCCGGACGGGACGAGCTCGACGTCGTCCCGGCGGATCGTGGTGAACCAGTCGTTGTCGATCAGGATCCGCTTGCCGTAGGGCGGGTAGTCCGGCAGGACCGCGTCCCGGAGGTGCTCGGCCCCCTCGAGCTGCGCGTCGACGTGGGCGGTGAAGAACCGCCGGTGCTTGTCGTTGAGGGCGTTGATCGAGCGTTCCGGATGCGGCCAGTCCGGGTCCCTGCGCAGCGTCGGGTGCAGCTTGTCCTGCAGCATCCACATCAGCCGCAGCCGGTACCAGGTCCGGTAGCCGGGGAGGTGCTCCATGAGCCGGCGCACCCGGTCGTCGATGAGCCGGAGGTAGTTGCCGTTCGGGGTGATCCACTGCGGCGAGCGCTGGAAGACCGTCACCGAGGCCGCCTCACCGGCGATCTCGGGCACCACCTGCATCGACGATGCCCCGGTCCCCACCACGCCGACCCGTCTGCCATGCAGGTCGACGTCGTGGCGCCAGCGGGCCGTGTGGAAGACCGGGCCGGGGAACGCGTCCAGGCCGGGGATCGCGGGCGTCACGGGCTGGTTGAACTGCCCCACGCAGCTGACGACGACGTCGACGGTCCGCTGCTCCTCCCCGTCCGGGCCGTGGAGCACCACATCCCAGCTCGTGCCGTTCCACGCCGCGGACACCACCGACGTCCCGAACGTGATCGCGTCCCGCACCGGGGCGGCGAACTCCCGCAGGTAGGCGATGATCTCCGGCTGTTTCGGGTAGTAGCGGCTCCACGACGGCCGCGGCCCGAAGGAGAACGAGTAGAGGTGGCTCGGGGTGTCGACCCCCGCTCCCGGATAGGTGTTCTCCAGCCAGGTCCCGCCGACGTCGGCGTTGCGTTCGACGATCGAGAAGTCCAGCCCCAGCCGCCGCAGCGCGTGGCCCATGCAGATCCCGGACGCGCCCGCGCCGATGACCAGGACCCGCGGACCGTCGGGTCCGATCACCGGGCCGCACAGCCAGGCCGGTTCGCGGAAGCCGCCGTCCTCGGCCATCGGCTCGGCGTACTCGGGCGGGATCTCCTCGCCGAGGGAGGCGCTCAGCATCGCCACGATCCTCGTGTCGTCCGGGGGTGGCGGGGCCTCGTGCGCTCCCCGGAGCACCGCGAACGCCGCCTCCCGCAGCGCGTGCCGGCGCTCCGGGTCGAGGCCCGCGGTGTCGTTGTCGTCGAGGGCGCGGGTGCGGCTCGGGCGGAACCGGCCGGTGAGCCAGCCGTCGTCCCCCGTGACGTGGGCCAGCACCAGCAGCAGCGTCGGGAGGTTGGCGCCGTCGAGGGCGTCCCGGAGATCGGGCTCGGCCAGGGGCGCCCGTGCGGCCACATCACTCACCGCCGGACGGTAGGCAGATCCACCGGATCACCGCAACGGAGGATCGGGCACGCGGCCGCGGGGCCGTTCCTCCGTCCGGTGGAGGAGCCGCTGCGCGGAGAAGAGGGCATAAGGTGCGCACGAGCAGCATTCGATCCGCATCTCCAGCAACGGGAGTCGACGATGACGAACCTGGCCGCGAACCTCATCGCGACCGCCGAGAAGTACGGCGACCGCCCCGCGGTGCGCCTCGACGACCACGTCCTGAGCTATCGCGACCTGCACGCTGCGGCGGCCGCGGTGGCCGGGACGCTCAGGTCGCGCGGGATCGCCCCGGGCGACCGGGTCGGGCTCGTCCTGCCCAACGTCCCCGCCTTCCCGATCCTGTTCTACGGCGCGTTGCTCGCCGGCGCCGCGGTGGTCCCGATGAACCCGCTGCTCAAGGCGCGGGAGGTCGAGTACTACCTGAACGACTCCGGCATGTCGCTCGTGTTCGGCTGGGACGGCGGGGGCGACGTCGTGCCCACCGCGGCCGAGGCCGTCGGGATCCGCGGTGTCGTCGTCAGCGCGCTCGGGCCGTCGGCGGAGCAGCTCGAGGGCGAGCCGATCACCGTGCCGGTGGAGCGGGACGACTCCGACACCGCCGTCATCCTCTACACCTCCGGCACCACCGGGCAGCCCAAGGGCGCCGAGCTCACCCACCGCAACCTGAACACGAACGCACACATGACGGTCGACACCCTCATCGAGATCACGTCGGACGACGTGATCATGGGCTGCCTGCCGCTGTTCCACGTGTTCGGGCTGACCTGCGGACTCAACGCCGCGGTCGTCTCCGGTTCCTGCCTGACCCTGCTCCCCCGTTTCGACGGCGGCAAGGCACTGGAGATGGTCGGGCGGGACAAGGTCACGGTGTTCGAGGGCGTGCCCACGATGTACGCCGGGATGCTGCACCACGCGAACGCCGGCAGCGCGGACATGTCGTCGCTGCGCACGTGCATCACCGGCGGCTCGGCGATGCCGGTGGAGATCCTCAAGGCGTTCGAGCAGAAGTTCGGCTGCCAGGTCCTCGAGGGCTACGGCCTGTCCGAGACCTCCCCCGTCGCCTCGTTCAACCAGCCCGGCCGCGAGCGCAAGCCCGGCTCGATCGGCTTCCAGGTGCGCGGCTGCGAGATGAGGTTGGTCGACGACGACGGCAACGACGTCGGCGCCGACACCCCCGGCGAGATCGCGATCCGTGGCGAGAACGTCATGAAGGGCTACTGGGGCCGGCCCGAGGCGACCGCCGAGGCGATCCCGGACGGCTGGTTCCGCACCGGGGACATCGCCACCAAGGACGCCGACGGCTACTACTTCATCGTCGACCGCAAGAAGGACCTGATCATCCGCGGCGGCTACAACGTCTACCCGCGCGAGGTCGAGGAGACCCTCTACGAGCACCCGGCCGTGGCCGAGGCCGCGGTCGTCGGGATGAAGCACTCGGACCTCGGCGAGGAGATCGGCGCCGCGGTGGCCCTCAAGGCCGGCCAGAGCGCGGACCCCGACGAGCTGCGGGACTTCGTGAAGGAGCGGATGGCGGCCTACAAGTACCCGCGCAAGGTCTGGATCGTCGACGCCCTGCCCAAGGGCCCGACGGGCAAGATCCTGCGCCGTGAGGTCTCCGCGCCGGAATAACGCCGGAGGCGCCCGTGCGCGTCAGCGCAGCAGCTCCTCCACGACCAGCTCCGGGGCGGTGATCATCGCGTCGTGCCCGGTCTCGATCTCCCGGCATCCGAAGCCGGCCCGCGCCACGACGCCGAGCGAGGAGGCGATCGCCTCGTACCGCGGTGCGACGCAGTGCAGGTAGGTGACCGGTAGTCCGTTGCCGAGCGGACGCTCCAGGCCCAGCGGCTCCTGATAGCTGCGCAACGGCTGCGGCGTGAGCCGGCGTCCGACCCACGCCGCGTCGGGCCCGGTCACGGCGAACACGGAGACGTCCGGAGGGGGCGGGATCGCGATCCCGTCGCCGCGCCGCCGCGCGTCACTCGTCCGCCTGGCCACGAGCTCGTCGGGCAGAGCGTCGAAGGCACAGCTCCCCGCGTCGACGACCAGACCGTCGAGCAGGACGATCCGCCGGATCCGCCGGGCTTCGCGGTCGGCGGCACCGAGTACGGGGAGCGCGCCGAAGCTGTGCCCGACGAGGACGACGTCGTCGAGCTCCTCGGCCTCCAGGACGGCCACCACGTCGGCGATCATCGTGCCCAGCCCGACGTCCGGGGTGAGCAGATGGGACCGCTCCCCGAGGCCGGTCAGGGTCGGGGTGAACACGTCGTGCCCGCGTTCGTGGAGCAGCCCGGCGACCCGGCGCCAGCACCAGCCACCGTGGTGGGCACCGTGCACCAGGACGAACCTGTCTCCGGGCATCCCCGTCACCACGTCCTTCCCGATCCGCGCCCCGGCCCGCCGTGGGGTTCCGGCGATCAGCCTGCCACGAATCCGCGCTCGGCCGGGATCTCGTCGGGCGCCCCGGCAAGCGGCTCCTCGCCCGGGGCCGGCTGGCCGAGGTGGGTGAGCCAGCCCCGCAGGACCCGGTGCAGCGCCTCCGCGCCGACGATCTCCCCCGGGGCCGGCAGCTCCCTCGGGTACATCAGGAAGCCGCGGCTCTGCGGGCCGCCGAGGCCCCCGTGCGAACCGACGTGCGGCTCGAACGGCGACGCGTCGTCCCGCGCCGGATCGTAGCGACTGTTGATCATGATGTCCGGACAGCGCGGGAACGTGTCGACGCGCCGAACCAGGTCCGCCGCGTACGGCCCGTAGTCCGCCAGCGGGTCCTCGCCGATGACCAGCCCGGTGCGCAGCCGGTGCAGCCCGTCCCGGCCGAGCACCACCGGCCCGAACTCGGAGCTGTGCACGAGCATGAACCCGACGCCCGGATGGTCCACGAGGGACGGCAACAGCTCGGGGAACTCGCGCTCGATGGTCTCCAGGTCCACCCGGCCCTCGTGCTCGGTGAACGACACCATCGCCACGTGCCCCGACGGCACCACGACGACGCCCGGCGCGACCCGGGTGACCAGGCCCGGCCTGCCGCTCTCGGTGCGGTGCTTCTCCGGGGCGGCCCCGGCGCGCTCCACGCGGGCGCGCAGCCGGCGGGCGATCACCCCCGCCCCCGACGACGCCTCCGCCAGCGCCGCGCCGACCTGCCAGCCCTCCGCGGTCCGCCGGGCCGACCGCTGGGCCGGGGTCGGCCGGGGCCTGCCGAGCCCGAACCAGCGCCGCTTCGGCACCGGCGGGGTGCCGCCGCACAGCCGGCCGACGAGCGTCTCGATCGTCTCGCCGAACCGGTCGGAGAACGCCTGGCCCTGGGTCTGGCCGTGGTCGGACAGCGCGACGATCAGATACGGCCGCGGCGCCAGGTGTGCGGCCCGGTGCAGGCGGCCGATCTGCTGGTCGATCGACCGCAGGACGGACAGGACGTCGACCCGCTCGATGCCGGAGTGGTGCGCGACCTCGTCGTAGCCGAGGAAGTCCGCGTAGACGGCCGGGCGCCCGTCGAGCATGTCCTCGATCAGCGCGGACACCACGATGTCCCGGGCGATGACCGTCGTGCCCGGGCGCGCGAACGGGTAGAGGCCGCCGCGGTTCGTGCGCGGGCGGACGTCGGACCGCTTCTGCCGGGCCGCCTCGAAGATCTCCCGGCCCGCGTCGACGAGCGCGCCCCACAACGTCCGGACGGCGTTGAAGGGGTTCGCGAAGTAGGCCCAGTAGCCGCCGCCGAGCCGGTCCTTGCGGCGTGCCGAGTGGTGCCCGCCGAGGAACGTCACGGTGCTCATCGTCAGGCTGTAGTGCGGCGCGTCGCCGGTGAACAGGTTGCCGCGGGCCGCGCCGTCGACGGCGAGCAGGCCCCTGCCGTTCGAGTGCCGGCGCTCGATCTCGGCCGCGTCCGCGGAGTGCGCGCACGCCATCACGTGGTCGCGGTCCTTCTCGTACCAGCGGAAACCGAGGATGTCGTGGTTGCTGCCGTGCAGGATGCCGGCCACGCTCGCGCCGGTCTGCGAGCTCCAGTCCGTGTGCCAGCTCGTCAGGCCGTGGCTGCCCTCGGCGATCCAGCGGGCGAGCGTCGGCATCGTCCCGTCCCGGACGGCGCGGCGCGCGGTCTCGTGCCCCAGGCCGTCGATCTGCAGGAACAGGACCCCGGGCACGGCGCTGTCCACCCCGCCGTCGCCGGCCTTCTTGAGCCGGCGGGCCGCGCGCCGGTAGAAGATCTCGTCCTCGTCGAGCGAGAGCAGGCTGCTGACCACCGCGCCCACCACGGACATCACGGCGACGACGATCACCGCCGTCGAGAACCCGCCCAGGTGCACGCCCGGGATCACGGCGAACACCGCCAGCACCCCCGCCGCGAGCAGCAGGACGCTGCCGATGCCGAGGGTGAACAGGGCGAGCGGGAGGGCCACCCGGAGCACGAGCGGCCACACGACCGCGGTCAGCAGGCCGAGCAGCAGGGCGCAGACCGTGGGCTGCCACCAGCTGTCCATCGCGAAGCCGGCCAGGGCGTCGTCGAGCAGCCGCAGCGCCAGCACGGTCAGGACCCACACGAGCACGACCCGGGCGACGAGGCGCCCGCGGCGCAGCAGCGGGCCGCGCTGCTCGCGGACGTCGATGTAGTCGCGGACGAACGACGGCGGGGCGCTCACGGACGGCTCGTCTCCGTAGGGTCGGTCGCAGAAGGATCAGGGGTGGGGGGTGCGAGGCGGGCGCCGCGCCTCCTGCGGTACCGGCCGACCACGGCCGTGACCAGCCCGACGAGCAGCACCAGGCCCGTCGCGACCAGGGTCGCGAGGAGCGGGTTGTCGAACAGGCCGCCGCTCAGCACCCCGAGCAGCGCGTAGGCCACCGCCCACAGCAGCGCCGCGACGAACGCGGACGGCAGCAGCCGCTTCCACGGGTAGCCGAGCGTGCCGGCGGCGACGAGGGCCGGGATGCGGCCCGCGGGCACCAGCCGGCCGACGACCACGAGCTGCCAGCCGTGCACGGCGAACCGCTGCCGGGCCCGGGCCAGCTGCTCGGGCGTCCGGCCGCGGGAGACGAACCGGATCGCGGCGTCGCTGCCGATGCGCGCGACGCCGTAGGTCAGCACGTCCCCGGCGAAGGCCGCCAGCGTCGCGAGCAGGACGACGAGGACGATGTTCAGGTGCGCCGTGGTCATCGCGACGGCGGCCGCGGCACCCACGACCGCGCCCGTCGGCACGACGGGGATGATCGATCCGAGGAGTACCCCGCCGAAGAGCAGCGGGTAGCCGATGGCCTGCGGGTCCGACCAGTTCACGCGGCGTCCCCCGGCCGGCTCCGCACGTCGCGACCGGCCCGGATCGCCGCCTCGGCGGTCTCGCCGGGCCGCGCCACGACCACCCGGGCGCCACTGCTCCCGGCGGCGACCGCGGCCGCGAACTCCTGCGGCGGCTCGGTCAGCAACCGGCGCATCCGGGCACCCGCGCGGCCCGGGGCGCGGGCCAGTCCGGCGACGGCGAGGGTTCCCCAGTGCACCGGCACGACCAGCGACGGCCGCAGCCGCTCGACGGCGACGGCGGCGCGTTCCGGGGTGAGGTGCCCGGGCCCGAGCGACGGCCCCCAGCCCCAGACCGGGAGCAGGGCGGCGTCGAGGCGGCCGGCGGCGGCGATGTCCGCCATGCCGTCGAACAGGTCCGTGTCCCCGGAGACGTAGACGCGCGAGCCGTCGCCCTCGAGGACGTGGCCGAGCGCGGGCGCGTCCGGGCCGTGCGTCGAGCGCGGGCCCCACCGGTGCCCGCTGTGCGCGGCGGGCACGGCCGTGATCCGCAGGGCCCCGTCGCGCAGCTCCTCGCCGACCGCCAGCTCGTCCACCCGGGCGACGCCGCGGCGGCGCACCCACTCCCCCGCGCCGCGCGGCACGACCACCCGGGCGTCCGGGCGCAGCAGCTTCAGCGACGGCAGGTGCAGGTGGTCCCCGTGCAGGTGCGAGACGAGGACGACGTCCGCGTCCGCGTAGTCCTCGGGGCGCAACGGCGCTACGACGCGGCGCAGCGCGGACACCCGCCGGGTGAGCACCGGGTCGGTGAGTACGACGCGGCCGGCCAGCTCGATCCGGACGGTCGAGTGCCCGAGGAACCGGAGAGCGGACGGCTGCACACCGCCGAGTATCGCCCTCACCCGGTCGTGGACGGGCGACGGGCGGTGGGCCGGCTGCTCCGTCAGCCCCCGAACCGGAAGGGCTGGCCGGTCGACTCCAGGACCGCCATCCAGAGGTCCCCGTGCGGGTCCACCTGGTTGCGCTTGCTCACCGCCATCGCCATCGGGATGTGCACGAACCGGCGCCGCACGCGTCCGACGACCATCGCCGTCCGGCCGGACATCGCGGCGTGCACCGCGGCCTGCGAGAGCCGGACGGTGTAGACGCTGTCGTACGGGTTCGCGGGGACGCTGCGGATCGCGTAGCTGGGGTCGATGTAGCGCAGCGACGTCTCGACGCCGGCCTCGGCGAAGTGGGCCGCGATGCGTTCCCGCAGGTAGGGCCCGATGTCCCCGAGCTTGGCGTTGCCCGAGGCGTCCGTGGCCGCGTCGCCCGCCAGGAGCTCCTGGCCTGCCCCCTCGGCGGCGACGACGACGGCGTGGCCGCGCTGCTCGACCCGCTTGCGCAAGTGCGCCAGCAGCCCGTTCTCGCCCTCGAGGGTGAAGGGGACCTCCGGGATCAGCACCACGTCCGCGTCGCTGCGGGCGAGTGCGGCGTAGCAGGCGATGAAGCCCGAGTGCCGGCCCATGAGCTTGACCAGCCCGACGCCGTTCGCCGTGGACTTCGCCTCGACGGTGACCGCCTGGATCGACTCCGACGCCCGGGAGAACGCGGTCTGGAAGCCGAAGCTCTGGTCGATGTAGGGGATGTCGTTGTCGATCGTCTTCGGGATCCCGACGATCGCGATCTTGAGCTTGCGCTCGGCGATCACCCGCTCGATCTGCATGGCGCCGCGCATCGTGCCGTCCCCGCCGACCACGAACAGCACGTTGATGTGCATCCGCTCCAGGCAGTCGACGATCTCCTCCGGGTCCTGGTGCCCGCGCGACGTGCCGAGCACCGTGCCGCCGTCGACCGAGATGTCCCGTACGGACTGCGGGGTCAGCTCGACGACGTCGTAGGCGTAGGAGGAGATGAACCCCTGGAAGCCGTTGCGGAACCCGACGACCCGGCGTACGCCGTAGTGGTAGGTCAGGGTCCGGACGAGGCCGGCGATGACGTCGTTGAGGCCGGGGCACAGCCCGCCGCAGGTCACGATGCCCACCCGGGTCTTCGACGGGTCGAAGTAGATCTTGCGGCGCGGGCCGCAGGGCTCCAGCCCGGGGAGCCGGTCGAGCGGGACGCCCCGCGAGGTGACCTTGGTGAGGGTGTCGTCGAGCAGGACCCGGTCGTCCTCGTCGATGTAGTGCTCGGTGGTGCGCCGGGAGTCCAGCAGCGGCGCCATCGGCGAGGTGATCCGGCACGGGCCGAGGGTGGCGATGTCCAGGTCCGAGGGGTCGACGGCCGCAGGACGGTCCAGCGGCACGACGTTGTTCTCGCCGTGCTGCTCCCCACCCTCGTTCACGTGATCGAACGCCTCGCTCACCACACCACTCCCCGCGACCCGATGTCCTGTCCCTGTCTCGACCGCACGGCCGTGTCTACGTGCGTCGGATCGGTCACCCCGCGACGGTGGGGACGGCGACCTCGGTCCTGCCCCACCAGCGTGCCCCACCCGGACCCGGAAGGACAGGCCGGGGGTGGGAGTTCCGCGGCGATCAGGCCAGGCCCAGGACCCGGTCGACGGCGATCTCGATCACCACGCGCTCCGGATTCACCCGGGGCACCCGGAACCGCTTCGCGTAGCGCTCCTCGGCGTCCCGGACCCGCTCGGCGTCGTCCCGGACCACCGCGACGCCCTCGAGGCTGGACCAGCGCGCGCCGTCGACCTGGGAGACCACGACCCGCGCCCCCACCGGACCGGCCGCGGCGACGTTGCGCGCCTTCTGCGAGCCACCGCGGCAGATGACCCGGGCGACGCCCTGCTCGACGTCCACCGTGATCCCCACCGGGACGACGTGCGGGGTCCCGTCCCGGCGCAGCGTCACCAGCATGCCCAGGTGGCGTTCGGTCCAGAACTCGCGGAACTGCTCGGACACCGATCCCGGCTCGAGACGTCGGACTGCCATGGGGCCATCCTGCCCGGCGGCCCCGGCGGCGGCCGACACGCGTGCCGCCGAACGGCCGTACGGGCCTCGCCACCCGAAGGGGTGAACGGGACGAACACGGCGTTGCTCGGTGAGATGGTTGGCAAAGGCAAGCGTTCACCTTGCGGGCGAATCGGGCTTCGTGGTCACCTGGACGGGAACCCTGCTCATCCGGACGGAGACCCCGCGTGTCCGAGCTCGCCCCCACCCCACCCGCGACCGCCGGCGACGCCGCCTCCGCGATCGCCCGTCGCCGCCCCGGGGTCGCTATCGGCGTGCTCGCCTCGTGCGGGCTCCTGGTGTCGCTGATCCAGACGATGGTCGTGCCGCTGCTGCCGCAGTTCCCGCGGCTGATGTCCACCACCCCGTCGACGGCGGCGTGGCTGATCACCGCGACCCTGGTCGCGGGCGCCGTGTCCGCGCCGGTCCTGGGCCGCCTCGGGGACATGTACGGCAAGCGCCGGATGCTGCTGGCCTCGCTCGTGCTGATCGGGCTCGGCTCGCTCCTGGGCGCGCTGGCGCCGAACATCCTGGTGCTGCTGGTGGCGCGGGTCCTGCAGGGCGTCTCGTTCGGCGTGATCGCGCTCGGCATGAGCCTGATGCGGGACGTGCTGCCGGCGGAGAAGATCGGCGGCGGGGTCGGCCTGATGAGCTCCTCGCTCGGGGTCGGCGGCGCGATCGGCCTCCCGCTCACCGGTGTGGTGGCCCAGTTCGCGAGCTGGCGGTGGCTGTTCGCGGGCGCCGCGGTCGTCGCCCTCGTCCAGATCCTGCTGGTCGTGCGGCTGGTCCCGGAGTCCGGTGTGCGGACGGGCGGGCGGTTCGACCTGATCGGGGCGGTGGGGATCGGCACGGCGCTGGTGTGCCTGCTGCTCGCCGTGTCCAAGGGCGGCGAGTGGGGCTGGGCGTCGCCGGTCACCCTCGGCCTGCTGGGCGCGTTCCTCGTGATCGTCCCGGTGTGGGGCCGGCACGAGCTGCGGACCCGCGCACCGCTGGTCGACCTGCGGGTGACGGCGCGGCCCCCCGTGCTCTGGACCAACGTGACCTCGGTGCTGATCGGCTTCTCGATGTTCGCGACGTTCGTCGTGGCGACCCAGATCCTGCAGGCCCCGGTGGAGACCGGCTACGGGTTCGGGCTCTCGCTGATCGTCGCCGGCGTCGTGCTGCTCCCGATCGGCGGTGCGATGGTGGTGTTCTCCTCGACCTCCGCCCTGATCTCCCGGACCCGCGGTCCCCGGACCACGCTGGTCCTCGGCGCGTCGGTCCTGGTCGTCGGCAACGTCGCGTTCGCGCTGCTGCCCGGCAGCCTGCTGCTGCTCATGCTGGCCGCGACCGTCGCCTCGATCGGCGCCGCGCTCGCCTACTCCGCCCTGCCGCTGCTGATCATGCGTGCGGTCCCGGAGACCGAGACGGCCGCCGCGAACAGCCTGAACACCCTCATGCGCCAGCTCGGGACGTCGTCCTGCACCGCCGTCGTCGCGGCCGTGACGACGGCGATGACCCTCGACCTGGGCGGCCGGGTGCTCCCCTCGAGCGGGGCCTACACCACGATCTTCCTGACCGGCGCCGGCGCGGCGGTCCTGGGGACGGTCGTGGCGGCCCTGACCCCGTCGCCCCGGGGGGTGGACCGCAGCGAGAACGCCGGCGCCCTGGTCCCGGCCAGCACCCCCTGACCCGGGGCCGCACTTCGGTTGTTCCCGGCAACGCAGCGCGGTTAACCTGGGCATATGGACTGGACCGAACTCGACAGCAGGAGCTGCTCGGTGGCCCGGACCGCCGCGATCATCGGCGACGCGTGGACGGTCCTCGTGCTGCGTGACCTCCTGAACGGGGTCCGCCGGTTCGACGACATCGCCGGGCACCTGGGTATCGCCCGCAACGTGCTCACCCGACGGCTCGCGACCCTGGTCGAGGCCGGGCTGGTCGACCGGGTTCCCTACCGGGAGCCCGGCCGGCGCGAGCGCCACGAGTACCACCTCACCCCCGCGGGGTCGGAGCTCCGCGCGGTGGTCATCGCGATGCTGGACTGGGGCGACAGGCACCTGGCCGGGGAGGCCGGCCCGCCGATGCGGATCGAGCACCCCGGCTGCGGCGCCGCGGTGCACGCCGAGCTGCGCTGCGAGGAGGGCCACGTCATTGCCGAGCACGGCAGGTTGCGCGCCCTGCCCGGGCCGGGAGCCGTGGCCCGGGCGAGCTGATTGGGTGCCGCGAACCGTGGTATCCGCGGCCATGGGTGACTACGAGCACAGCACCACCGTCGCGACCGACCCGGACTCGCTGTTCCGCTACCTCTCCGACGTGCACAACCTCCCGAACTACGTCTCCGCCATGCGCGAGGCCGAGCCGACCGGGAAGGACGCCGCCGACGCCGGGCACCCGGGCGCCGAGGAGATCCACGTCGTCGCGGAGGTCGAGGGGAAGCGCCGCGAGGGCGAGGCCTGGTTCGAGGCCGACGAGCGGACGCGCGCCCTGCGCTGGGGTGCGGAGGACCGGAGCGGCTACCACGGCGAGCTGGCGGTGAACGGGGCCGCCGAGGGCGAGTCCGAGGTCGTGGTGTCGCTGCACACCGAACACGCCGACGGCCCGGCCGTCCGCGCGGGCCTCGAGGAGACCCTCGCCGAGATCAAGCGGGCCGTCGAGGGGACGGCCGACCCCACCTAAGGAGTCGTCCGGGTGTCCCTGCGGAGCGGGTGGTCCGCAGGGATCTCGATGAACCCGATCCGCACGCCGTCCGGGTCCTCGACCCACATCTCGTCGAGGCCCCAGGGTTCGCGGCGCGGCTCGCGCACGATGCGCGCGCCGCGCTCCGCGAGCTCCTCGTGGGCCTCCGCGAGGGCCCTGACCTGCATCCAGAGCCGGACGCCGTCGCCCGTGCCGGGGCCGTCGCCGCGGCCGGACACCTCGAGGAACCCGCCGCCCAGGAAGAACACCGTGCCGCCCGGGAACTCGCGGTACACGGCGAGGCCCAGGACGTCTCGGTAGAACGCGGTGGTGACGTCCGGATCGACCGGGCGCAGCAGGACACGGCCGGCGAGAATCTCCACGGATCCGACCCTAGTGCCGAGGTACTCCGTCAGTAGGACCGCGGGAGCCCCAGCACGTGCTCGCTCACGTAGTTCAGCACCATCTCCTGGGAGATCGGGGCGATCTTCATCAGCCGGGACTCCGTCCAGTACCGGCCGACGTCGTACTCGTCCGCGTACCCGAAGCCGCCGTGCGTCTGCATCGCCCGGTCCGCGGCGAAGTGCCCGGCGTCCGCGGCGAGGAACTTCGCGGTATTGGCGTGCTCGCCGCAGGGCAGCCCCTCGTCGTAGCGCCAGGACGCCTCCCGCACGGCCAGCTCCGCCGCGTGCAGCCGCATGTGCGCCTCGGCGAGTGGGAACGCCAGGCCCTGGTTCTTCCCGATGGGCCGGCCGAACACCTCCCGCTCCCCCGCATACGTCACGGCCTTGCGCATCGCGGCGCGACCGATTCCCAGCGCCTCGGCGGCGATGAGGATGCGCTCGGGGTTGAGCCCGTCGAGCAGGTAGCGGAAGCCCCTGCCCTCCTCGCCCACCCGGTCCGCGACGGCGACGGGCAGGTCGTCGTAGCTGACCTCGCAGGACGCGACGGCGTTGCGGCCGAGCTTCGGGATCGGCCGGATGTCCACCTCGGGCCGCTGCAGGTCCGCGAGCAGCAGCGTCATCCCGTCCGTCCGCTTCGCGCACTCCTCGAGCGGGGTCGTCCGGACGAGCAGCAGGACCTTCTCGCAGTCCTGGGCCTTCGACGTCCAGACCTTGCGCCCACGGACCAGGTACCGGTCCCCGTCCCGCCTGGCCCGGGTGGTGATCGACGTCGTGTCCGTCCCGGCGTCCGGCTCGGTCACGCCGAACGCGACGTGCAGGTCCCCGGACGCGACGCGCGGCAGGTACGCCTCGCGCATCGCGCGGGAGCCGTGCTTCGCCACCGGGTTCATCCCGAACACGGCCAGGTGGATCGCGCTCGCGCCGTTCATCGCCGCCCCGGACGCGGCGACCTCCTCCAGGACGATCGACGCCTCGGTGATCCCCTGTCCGCCCCCGCCGTACTCCTCGGCGAGGGAGATGCCGAGCCAGCCGCCGTCGGCCATGGCCCGGTAGAAGTCCCAGGGGAAGCGGTGCTCGGCGTCGCAGGCGCGCCAGTAGGCGTCGTCGAAGTCCTTGCAGACGGCGCGGACACCCTCCCGGATGGCGCGATGGTCGTCGTTCTGCGTGAAGTCCACGGTGACTTCCCTTCGTCTCTAGAGGCGGGCGGCGGGCAGGCCTTCGACGCCGACCGCCTCGTCCGGGTCGATGCGCAGCGCCGTCATGAGCCGGGCCAGGCCGAGATAGTGCCCGGCCACCAGCCCGACCTCCACGATCTGCTTCTCGTCCAGCTCGGCCGCCAGCGCGGCGTAGGTCTCGTCGGGCACCTCGCCGTCACGGACGAAGTCCGCGACGAACGCGAACATCGCCCGCTGTGCCGCGGTGAACAGCTCGGAGCCGGTCTCGCCGCGGTCCAGGGCGTCGACCTGCTCCTGCGTGCCGCCCGCGGCGAGGGTGATCGGGACGTGCTGGTCCCACTCGTACCGGGCGTTCAGCCTGCCGACCTGCAGGATGACGAGCTCGCGCAGCAGCGGGTCGATCGAGAGGTCCGCGAGCAGCGCGCCGCCGTACTTGAGCCACGGCCGGAACGCCGTGTCGGCGCGGGCGACGAGCCCGAAGACGCGCAGCGGCGGCACCTTCCCCAGGGTCGCGGCCGTCTGCGGCGGGACGTTCCGGGCATCTGCATACGTGACACGGGCCATGTTCTGCAGACCGTAGGCGATGTCCGCCGCCGGCGCCGCAGGTTCGACGATCCGTAGAACATCGTCTGCCGCTGCTGTCCACAGTGGCGGGTCGCACCGCCGCCACGTGCGGGGACGTGGAATCCCGTCACCGAACGCATCGGTAATACTCCGCGGTAACACTCCACAGTAATACCGGAAGGTAACCGTCAACGGTGACCGGGCCCGGTCCAGAATGGGCGATCGGGACCCAGGTCACCTGTCGATCATCGCCGGAATCCCGCTACCGTTCCCTCACCGCCCGATCCGCCCACTCGCGGTTGCGCAGGCTCACGACCAGGAGTTTCCTCGTGATGCCCGGTGCAACGGAGGTCCGCCACACATGAAGCCGTTCGTGGTCAACAACCATGGCCGTCTGGTCTTTCCCGCCAATTTCTCGCCCGACCTGGATTTCTCGGTCCTCGACTCGCTGGAGCAGTTCGGCGCAGTCATCGGCCGCGATTTCGAGTCGAAGGCTCCCACCGGAACGGACATCCTGTCCCGGGTGGAGGCCGGCGCCTACCCCAGCCGGTTCGAGCTGTTGCGCGATCTGGGACAGAACATGTTCTGGGTCAACCGCTATTCGATGACGATGTACGACAAGCGCCCGACGCGCTGGCGGGACGTCCCGCGGCACCGCCCGGACGTCTTCCTGCCCGTGCTCACCCCGTGGGTCGACGGGGACCGGAAGGTCGCCGCCGTCGAGCAGGCGTACCGGGAGCTGCCCGCCGCCTGGGACGAGGGGGCCGAGGAGACCGTCTTCGACCTGCTCTTCGACGTCTTCCGCAACCGCCGCCACCACGCCACAGAGCTGCCGGCGATCAAGCCGACCGTCGCGGAGTTCCTGCGCACGCCGGACGCGCTGACCTTCGTGCTCCCCGAGCACGACCCGGACTACCCCGTCTTCACCACACAGGAGATCCACGACGCCGAGGCCGCCGTCCCGGAGCTCGAGGCGCTGACCCGCTGGGCGATGGTGCTGCACAACCAGTACCCCTGGCGCCGCGCGCAGACGGAACTGCGGCCCGCGTCCGAGATCGGCGACGACGACTTCGTCGTCGCGTTCCACCCGCGCACCCGCGAGGTCTCGGCCTTCCTGGACCGCGTGAAGGCGGGCCACGTGCCGGCTCGGCGGGCGGCGTCCCCCGCCGTTCCCAAGCCGCCGGTGCGCCCGTTTCCGCCGGTCAAGGTGCGCGAGGCGTTCACCGTGCAGCCCAAGCTCGAGGCGCTGGCGATCGTCCGCGGTGAGCTGGTCTGCGACAACGCGGACGTCGTCCGGAACACCAGCTTCTCCTGGTCCCCGATGAGCGCCGCCGAGATCAGCGCCAAGACGGGCATCGACCAGCGCCGCTACACCAGCCACGACATCGGCGAGCTCGCCCTCGCCGCGGCGAAGGCCGCGATCGCCCACTCCGGACGCTCGACGGACGAGTTCGGCGCCGTGCTCGTCGCCACCTGCACCAGCGACCGGCTCATCCCCTCGCTGTCCACCTGGCTCTCCGGCGAGCTCGGCCTCCTGCAGACGCACTGCTCCGCGGACATCATCGCGGCGTGCGCAGGGCTGCCCTACGGCCTCGCCGAGGCGGTGCGCCAGCTGCAGGAGGTCGAGCGGCCGGTGCTCCTGGTCTGCGTCGAGAAGTTCTCGGACAAGATCGGCAGTGTCCGCACCTCCCGGATGATCTTCGGTGACGGCGCCGCGGCGATCGTCGTGGCCCCGGCAGCGGAGGGGTCCGCCGGGGACGTCGACATCCTGCAGACCTATGCGAGCGGCCCGCCCGAGCAGGTGAACTCGATCATCTGGCCGAACCCGGAGTTCGACAACGACATCACGGTCTACGGCCCGGAGGTGAAGGCGCTGGTCGCCCGCTACCTCGCGCAGATGATCGGCGAGCTGGGCGAGCTGCCCGGCGACACGTCGGACACCCTCCTGGAGGAGATCGACCTGATCGTCCCGCACCAGGCCAACAAGACGATGATCCTGCAGCTCGCCGAGAAGGCCGGGCTGTCCGCGGACCAGCTCTACTTCAACATCGAGACCATGGGCAACGTCTCCGCGGCCTCCATCCCGATCGCGCTGTTCGACGCCGTGCGGGACAAGGTGATCACCGCGCCGATGCGCGTGTTCGCACCGGGCTTCGGGGCCGGTGCGGTGGGCGGGTACGCGGTGCTCACCGTCGACCCGTCCATCGTCGCGCCCGAGGTCGTCCTCGGCGGCCCCGGGGAGCGTCCGGCCGGCGCGCCGGCCGCGGCCGGTTCCCCTCCGATTCCCGGTACCACGAGCGACGATGTACGCGTCGCGTTCGGGGTCTAGCAGGATGTGGCCCGTGAGCTTCCACAGGATCGCGATCGTCAACCGTGGTGAGCCCGCCATGCGGCTCGTGCACGCAGTCCGCGAATGGAACGCGCAGGGGGATCTCCCGCTGCGCACCATCGCGCTCTACACCGCCGTCGACCGGCGGGCAATGTACGTCCGTGAGGCGGACGAGGCCGTCCTGATCGGCCCGGACGACCCGGACCATCTGGGACCGAGCCCCTATCTCGACTACGCCGAGCTGGAGCGCGCGCTGCGCGTCTCCCGGGCCGACGCCGCCTGGCCGGGCTGGGGGTTCGTCTCGGAGAAGGCCGAGTTCGCGGAGCTGTGCGACCGCCTCGGCATCACCTTCATCGGCCCGTCCGCGGACGTCATGCGCCGCCTCGGCGACAAGATCGCCGCGAAGAGGCTGGCCGAGGAGGTCGGCGTCCCGCTGGCGGCGTGGAGCGGCGGGCCCGTCCCGGATCTCGACGCGGCCCGCGCGGCGGCGGAGTCCATCAGCTACCCGCTGATGGTCAAGGCGACGGCCGGGGGCGGCGGCCGGGGCATCCGCTACGTCGCCACGCCGGACGCACTGCCGGAGGCCTTCGAGCGGGCGAGCTCGGAGGCGTCGAAGACGGCCGGGGACGCCACGGTGTTCCTGGAGCGAGCGGTCCGCGGCGGCCGGCACGTCGAGGTGCAGGTCGTCGCGGACGCCACGGGTGACGTGTGGACGCTGGGCGTCCGGGACTGCTCGGTGCAGCGCCGCAACCAGAAGGTGATCGAGGAGTCCGCGTCCACGGCGCTCGACGCCGAGCAGGAGGAGCTGCTGCGGTCCTCCGCCGCCGAGCTGGTGCGCGCCGCGGGCTACACCAACGCGGGCACCGTGGAGTTCCTCTACGAGCCCAAGGAGCGGCTGCTGTCGTTCCTGGAGGTCAACACCCGGCTGCAGGTCGAGCACCCGGTGACCGAGGCCGTCACCGGCGTCGACATCGTCAAGCTGCAGCTGCACATCGCCGGGGGCGGGAAGCTCGCGGACGTCGCGCCGGAGGTCCCGCGGGGCTCCGGGCACGCCATCGAGGCCCGGCTCACCGCCGAGGACCCGGAACGCGAGTTCGCGCCGGCCCCCGGCCGGATCGAGCACCTCGCGCTGCCCAGCGGCCCCGGCATCCGGGTCGATACGGGCGTCGCGACCGGCGACGTCATCCCGCCGCAGTTCGACTCCATGATCGCGAAGGTCATCGCGTGGGGCCGGGATCGCGGCGAGGCCCGCGCCCGGCTCGTCCGCGCGCTGCGCCAGACGGCCGCGGTGATCGACGGCGGCACCACGAACAAGGCGTTCCTGCTGGACCTGCTGTCCCGGCCCGAGCTGGTCACCGGGGACACCGACACCACCTGGCTCGACGGGATGATGGCGCAGGGCTACACCCCGCCGCGTCGCCTGGACGTCGCACTGCTGGCCGCGGCCGTCGAGGCGCACGACGGGCACGTCGCCCGCCAGCAGCACCGGCTGCTGGCCTCCGCGGAGCGCGGCCGGCCCGAGGTCGGCTACGAGACATGGCACCAGACGGACGTCCGCGCCGGTGGCGACTCCTACCGGCTGCGCGTCGCGCGGACCCGGGCCAACCGGTATCGCGTGGTCCTCGAACTTCCCGCCGCGGGAGGGGGCTCCTCCACCCAGGCGGTCGACGTCGACGTCGAGCGCTCCGGCCGGTTCGAGCGGCGGCTGACCGTCGGCGGCACCACCTACTCGGTCCTCTCGGCACCGCAGGACGCGGACTACCTCGTCGAGGTCGACGGCGCCGTACACCGGATCTCCGGCGGCGAAGCCGGCATGGTCCGCGCGCCCGCCCCGGCGATGGTCGTCGCGGTGCCGGTGACCGCCGGGCAGGCGGTCGCCGAGGGTGACGTCGTCGCCGTCGTCGAGAGCATGAAGCTGGAGACCGCGCTGCGGGCGCCGTTCGCGGGCGTCGTCGCCGAGGTGCTGGTGCCGGCGAACACGCAGGTCGAGGGCGGGTCCAAGCTGGTCCGGCTGGAGCCGACGGCCGATCCGGCCGCCGCGGGGCCGTCCGGGGACCGGGCGGACTTCTCCGCGCTGGCCGGGTCCGGCGAGAGCTCCGCGGACCCGGGCGCGGTCGCCGCGGACGTGCTGACCGCGCTGCGCTGGCAGGTCCTGGGCTTCGACGTCGACGAGCGCGAGGCCAAGCCCCTGCTCTCCCGGCTGGGGAAGGCCCGCGAGGCCCTGCCCGGCGACGACCCCTCCGTGCTGCTCGGCGAGACCGCGGTGCTGCGGATCTTCGCGGACCTGTCGTCGCTGTCCCGCAACCGCCGCGAGCTGAGCGTCCCGGAGACCACCAACGGTGAGGCCGCCGAGGAGACCGGGCGCAACCCGCAGGAGTACCTCTACGCGTTCCTGCGCTCGCGCGACGCCGAGGCGGAGCAGCTGCCGGAGTCCTTCCAGCGGAAGCTGCGCCGCGCGTTGTCCCACTACGGCGTCACCGACCTCGCGCACCAGGACCTGGGTCCGGCGCTGTACTGGATGTTCCTCGCGCACCGCCGGGCCACCGCGCACGTGCCGGTCGTGATGGCGCTGCTGCAGTGGCGGCTGACCCACCCCGCGTCGGTGGCGGAGCTGTCCCCCGCGGCCCGGGACGAGTACCTGGGCACCCTCGACGAGCTGGTCCGGGCCACCCAGGTGCGGCACCCGGTCGTCGGTGACCTGGCGCGTCAGGTGCGCTACCGGCTCTTCGACGCCCCCGCCGTCGCGGCGGAGCGCAGCGAGGTGCTGCACAAGGTCCGTGCGTCCCTGGACGCGCTGACCCAGGACCCCGACGCGCCGGACCGCGCGGAGCGGATCGAGTCCCTCGTCGCGTCGTCGGAGCCGATCCTCGGGGTGTTCGGCGCGGAGCACAACGCCGCCCTGCTCGAGGTGATGACCCGGCGCTACTACCGGATCCGCCCGCTCGGCGAGATCACCGTGACCGAGCAGGACGGCCGCCCGCTGCTCACCACGGACTACACGCACGAGGGCCGGGACCGGCGCGTCATCGCGACGGTCATCGACAACAACGACCCCGCCCGGGCGATGGCCGCGGCGGAGGAGACCCGCCGCCTGGTGTCCGAGCTGCCCGAGGGGCGCTCCGCGGTCGTCGACCTCTACGTCACCTCCACGCACGCGGACGACCGCGGGGACGCCGACGCGCGCGCCGAGCGCGTCCGTGCGGCGCTGGGCTCGGTGCCGCCGGAGCTGACCCGGGTCGCGGTCGCCGTGCGGCCGAACCCGACCACGGTCGAGGACCCGGTGTGCGACCCGGGCCCGATCTGGTTCACCTTCCGCCCCGAGGCGGACGGGACGCTCGTCGAGGACCGGACCCTGCGCGGGCTGCACCCGCTCGTCGGGGACCGGCTCGGACTCTGGCGGCTCGACGCGTTCGACCTGCGCCGGCTGGACTCCGCACCGGACGTCCACCTCTTCCACGCCACCGGCAAGCAGGTCCGCGAGGACCAGCGGCTGCTGGCACTGACGGACGTGCGCGAGCTGACCGTCCTGCGGGACGAGACGGACGGGCGGATCCGCTCGCTGCCGCAGCTGGAGCGGGTGCTCGACGCCTGCCTGGACAGCCTGCGCAGCGCCCGCAGCAAGGACCCGAAGCTGGCCAGGCTCGGCTGGAATCGGATCCTGCTCTACGTCTGGCCGGTCGTCGACATCCCGGTGGACGAGCTGGACTCCGTGCTCAGCACGCTCGCGGCGCGGACCGGGGGGCTCGGCCTGGAGCAGGTGATGGTGCAGTTCCACGCACCCGCCCCGGGCGGCGGCGAGGTCCGGGAGTACATGCTCCGGATGTCCCGCCCGCCGGGCGCCGGGCTGACCGTCCAGATCACCGAGCCGCCGACCCACCCGCTCCGCGAGCTGGACGCCTACGCGCAGAACGTGATCAAGGCGCGCCGGCGGGGTGCGGTGTACCCGTACGAGATCGTCCCGCTGCTCACGAAGTCCGGTGGGACCTTCGTCGAGTACGACCTGGACCCCGAGGCGGACACGTACCCGACGGCGGTGCCCGTCCAGCGCGAGCCGGGTCGGAACACGGCCAACATCGTGCTCGGCACAGTCACCACGCCGACGGACCGCTACCCGGAGGGCATGACGCGGGTCGTGCTCATCGGGGACCCGACCCGTGCGCTCGGCGCACTGGCCGAGCCGGAGTGCGCCCGGGTCGTCGCGGGGATCGAGCTGGCGCAGCGCCTGGACGCGCCGGTCGAGTGGTTCGCCGTCTCGGCGGGCGCGAAGATCGCCATGGACTCCGGCACCGAGAACATGGACTGGATCTCCCGGGCCCTGCGCTCGATCATCGAGTTCACCCAGGGCGGCGGCGAGATCAACGTCGTCGTCACGGGGATCAACGTGGGCGCCCAGCCGTACTGGAACGCCGAGGCCACGATGCTCATGCACACCAAGGGCATCCTGGTCATGACGCCGGACAGCACGATGGTGCTGACGGGCAAGCAGTCCCTGGACTACTCCGGCGGAGTCTCGGCCGAGGACAACTTCGGCATCGGCGGCTACGACCGGATCATGGGTCCCAACGGGCAGGGGCAGTACTGGGCCCCGGACCTGGGCGGCGCCGTCGACGTGCTGTTCCGGCACTACGAGCACGCCTACCGGCTGCCCGGCGAGCGGTTCCCGCGGACCGCGCCCACCGCGGACCCGGCGGACCGGGACATCACCACCGCGCCGCACGCGGGCGGGGACTTCACCACCCTCGGGGAGATCTTCTCCGCCGAGACCAACCCGGGCCGCAAGAAGCCGTTCGACATCCGCTCGGTGATGCGCGGTGTCGCCGACTTCGACCACACTCCGTTGGAGCGGTGGGAGGACATGCACGACGCGGACTCCGTCGTCGTGTTCGACGCCCACCTCGGCGGCGTCCCGGTCGAGCTGATCGGCATCGAGTCGAAGCCGATCCCGCGGCGCGGCCCGCTGCCCGTCGACGGCCCGTCGCAGTTCACCGCGGGCACGCTGTTCCCGCGCTCGTCGCGGAAGGCGGCGCGGGCGATCAACGCGGCGAGCGGCAACCGGCCGCTGGTGGTGCTGGCGAACCTGTCGGGCTTCGACGGCTCGCCGGAGTCCCTGCGCTCGCTGCAGCTGGAGTACGGCGCGGAGATCGGCCGGGCGATCGTCAACTTCGACGGCCCGATCGTGTTCTGCGTGGTCTCCCGCTACCACGGCGGGGCGTTCGTCGTGTTCTCCGCGACGCTCAACGACACCATGGAGATCGCCGCCGTCGAGGGCTCGTACGCCTCGGTGCTCGGTGGCGCTCCGGCGGCCGCGGTGGTGTTCGCCGGTGAGGTCCGCAAGCGGACGAACGCCGACGAGCGGGTGACGGGCCTCGAGGCCCGCGTCGCCGCCGCGGTCGAGTCCGGCGACGAGCCCGAGGCCGCCCGGCTGCGGGCCGAGCTCGCCGCCGTCCGGGCGGACGTCCGTTCGGAGAAGCTCGGCGCCGTCGCGGAGGAGTTCGACACCGAGCACTCCATCGAGCGGGCGCAGCGCGTCGGCTCGGTGCACCACATCGTGAACCCGCACCGGCTCCGCCCCTACCTGGTCGACGCCGTCCAACGCGGTATGGCGAAGACACTCGCACGCATTCCGGAAACCCACGAGGAGACCTGATGAGCACTGCTGCTCCGGCCACCGACACCCACCCCGAGCCGCGCACCGCCATCGTCACCGGCGGCGCCCGCGGGATCGGGGCCGCGATCACCACCGCGCTCGCCAAGCAGGGCGTGCACGTGGCCGCGGGCTACAGCTCCAATAGCAAGGCCGCCGAGGAGCTGGCGGAGAAGCTGCAGGCCGAGGGCGGTTCGGTCTCGGTCCACCAGGGCAACGTCGGGGACCCCGAGGACTGCCGGCGGGTGGTCTCGGAGGTACTGGAGCAGCGGGGGCGTGTCGACATCCTGGTCAACAACGCAGGCATCACGGTGGACAAGACCGTCCGCAAGATGACCGTCGAGGACTGGCACGCGGTCATGCGCGTCAATCTGTCCGGCGCGTTCTACATGACCAAGAACGTGCTGGACCACATGACCGGCAACAACTTCGGCCGGATCGTCAACATCAGCTCGGTGATCGGCGAGTCGGGCGCGATCGGCCAGGCGAACTACGCGGCGTCGAAGTCCGGGCTGTTCGGGTTCAGCAAGAGCCTCGCGCAGGAGGTCGCCCGCAAGGGCGTCACCGTCAACTGTGTGGCGCCGGGCTACATCGAGACCGAGATGGTCGCGGCGATCCCGGAGAAGGTGCTGGACAAGCTGATCGGCAAGGTGCCGATCGGCCGGCTCGGGCAGGCGCGGGAGATCGCGCGCGCGGTGCAGTTCCTGGTCGACGACGACGCGGGCTACATCACCGGCAGCATCATCTCGGTCAACGGCGGGCTGGACATGTAGGTCGGGCCCTCCCGCGAAAGCCGCCCTCCTCCGGGAGGGCGGCTTTCGCGCGTCCGGGTCAGGCGCGGCGGCAGAGGTTCTTCGCGGCGAGGATGCGCTCGACGGCCCGGTCGTTGTCCGCAGCGGGGATCCGGCCGTCGGTCAGCGCCGCCTCGAGCGTGTTCAGGATCGGGGCGACGGGCTCGACGTTCGACGAGAGCGCCATGTCCGCCCCGGCGCGCAGCGCGGCGAGCGTGGCCTGCGGCAGGGCGAGGGTGGCGCTGATCGCCTTCATCGCGCCCAGGTCGTCCGTCATGGCCAGGCCGTCGAAGCCGTAGTCGTCGCGGAGCAGTCGGTAGGTCGCGGGGGTGAGCGAGCTGGGCAGGTCGTCCGTCAGGCCGGGGACGTCGAGGTGGCCGACCATCACGCTCACCCGTTGCGGCCCGAGGGGGCCGAGGAGGTCCGCGTAGGGCTTGAGGTCGTTGGCCCGTAGCTGCGCGAGCGGGGGCGTGGAGACGCGGCCCTTGTGCGAGTCCCCGCTCGAGTGCCCGTGGCCCGGGAAGTGCTTGAGGACGCCGTGGACGCCCGCCTCGTGCAGGCCCTCCTCGAACGCGCGGGCGTAGGTGGTGACGACGGCCGGGTCGTTCGAGAACGAGCGGTCCCCGATCACGGAGTTCGCCGGCTGGTCGCTGACGTCGACCGCCGGGGCGAGGTCCCAGTTCACCCCCCGGGCGAGCAACTGCCTCCCGCGTTCGGCGGCCAGCGCGCGGACCTGCTCGGGGGTCTTCTTCGCCATCGCGCGGGCGCTGGGTAGCTCGCCGTCGAGGTCGTCGATGCGCTGGACGCGGCCGCCCTCGTCGTCGACGGCCACGGCGACCGGCAGGTTCGCGGCCGCCTGTACCGCGTCGAGCTTCTTGTTCTGCAGCAGCGCGGTGGCGGTGCCGCCGAGGAAGATCCCGCCGACGTGGTTCTGCCGGACGATCGCGGCGGCGCCGGCGGAGTCCGCCGCGTCGACACCGACCATGAGCCGTTGCGCGAGCCGGTCCCGGGGACTGAGCGCCGCGACGGCGGACGCACAGGTGGGGCGGGGGTCCACGGGCGCCCCCGGTGTCGCCTCCGGGGCGGCCGCGGCCGGGGCGTCGGGCGCGGGTGCCGCGGCGGGCTCGGCGGGGGCCTGCGCCAGGGCCGGCGTGGCGGCGAACAGCAGGCTGGCAAGCAACAGGCGCTTCATGGCGGCTCCC
>NZ_JAODNI010000196.1 GCF_025465255.1 Pseudonocardia sp. | reverse complement strand
GGGGGCACCGCCGCGGCCGCCACCCCCGCCGACCTCCCTGCCGCGGGTGTGGCCGCGGCGCTCGGGGACCAGGTCGGCGCGGGTGCCGCGGTGCTGCGGGTGGTGCTGCTGACGGCCACGGCGGTCGTCGCGGGGCTGGGTCTCGTACGGGGCCTGTGCGGGGTGTCCCGGCGCGGGGGCCCGCAGCGGTCCGCGCGGAGTCTCCTGGTGACGGGCTGCGTCGCCGCCGCGGTCGTGACGGTCGCGGCGGAGGTCGCGCACCTGACCGGCTCGGTCGAGGTGCTCGGCACGCTGGGCTACGTCCTGCTCGCGCTCCTGGTGCCGGCGCTCCTGTCGTCGCGCTGGGTGGCCGTGCCCGGCGCGCTGCTGACCGTGCTCCTCGCGGTCCAGCTCGGTTCGGCCCGCACGGGCTGGGCGTTCGCCCTGGACGCGGTCTACGCGGTCGGTGCGGTGCTGCTCGCGGGGGCCACGGTGGTCGCGCTGGCGACGGATCCTGCGAGCGGGCCGCGGCTCGTGGAGCCGGACCCCCCTTCCGGGGCGGACGCCGGCGAGGCGCTCACGGCCCCGCTCCGGGTCGCCGCCGCCGAGGGCGGCGGCAGCCCGGACGCCCGGCCCGCGGAGGGCTCTCCGGCGGGCCGGACGCCTGTGTCGCTCGCGATCGCGTCCGGGCTGGTCACCGCACTCGCGGGGCTCGCCCAGCTCGTCGTGACAGGCCCGGCCACCGGCACCGAGCTCGTCGGGACCGGGTACGGGATCGCCGGGATCGCCGCGGTGGTCCAACCGGCCGCGGCCGCGTCGATCTGGGCCGTCGCGGCGCTGCCCGCAGGGCTGCCGCGGGCACGGGAGCTGCACCGGCTCGCGGGAATCGGGACGGTCGTCGGTGTCGCCGCGGCAGCGGTCCTGGCCGCCCTCCCCGCGCCGGGACCCGTCGCCGTCGCCGGACAGCCGTTGCTGCGGGCGATCGAGCTGGCCGGTCACCGGCTCGCGCTGCTCGTCACGCCGCTGCGGCCGGGCCCGAACCTGGTACACCTCAGCGGCACCTACCCGGCCGAGGGCGACGCCGCGCCGGTCGCCACACCGGCCGCGACGCACCACGGCAACACCGGTGCGGGCCTGCCCTCGGCCACCGGGGTCACGGTCGGCGCCGGTGAGCAGGTCGTCCCCGTCACCGCCCGGCCGGGGGCCTCCGGTGGCTGGGCTGTCGTCGACATCCCGGCCGGAGCCTCGTCGCTCGCGGTGAGTGGTGGCGGCGCGACGACGTCCGTATCGATCGACGTCGGGGACGTCCCTGCGGCACAACGGGACTCGTTGACCGGGCCGGACGGGCCAGAGTGTGCCGCGGCGGTCCTGGGCGGCCTGGTCGGGGACCGCACCGGGGCCCTCGCCGGCCCCGGGACGTGCCCCTCGGACGCGCTCGACGCGGCCGACGCGGGCGCGCTGACGATCCTGGTGCGGACCCTCGCCGAGCACGGCGTGCGCACCGCGACGCTCGCCGGCGACGGCTCCCCGCGCTCCGCCGCGGCGGCGGACCTCGTGCGCACGGAGGGCGCGGTCCGCGGCGTCACCTTCGTCGAGGGACCGGACAAGGACAGCGCGCTGATCGTGCTGTCCGGATGGGCGGCGGCGTCCGACACCCTGACCGGCGCCGGCCGGCGTGCGCTCGACACCGCCACCCATCTCGGCGGCACCTACCTCGCACCCTGGCTGCTGACCGGGGGAGTGGTCACGGCGGCGTCGTCGTCCGTGGTGCCGCTGACGTTCGGCCCGCAGGAGGCCTCGCCCCAGCGGTACGCGGCCACGCTCGCCGCGACGTTCCCGGGCGACACGCCGTCGACCTCGGGTTACCTCGCCTGGGCGCGGGCGAGCGGCACACCGGTCGACACCCGCCACACCCTCTACGGCGCCGCCCCCGTGGACGTGCCGATGAGCGCCGGCCCGGTGGACGACATGGGCGGCATGCACCACTCGACGAACCCGGCGGCGTGGTTCCCGGGGGGCACCGTCGTCCCGATCAGCGCCCCGCTGGACCCGTCATGACAGATCCCAGGAGATCCGATGTCCGTACTGAGTGAACCGGCCGGCAACCCGCTGGTCCGCGTCCTGCGCGGGGTCCCGGCGCAGGAGCGCGCGGCGCATGCGCCCACCGCGGGGGAGGCGCCGCCGGCGAAGTGGCGGGTCGTCGCCGTCGGGGTGCTGCTCGCGGCGCTGCTGCTCTGGGCGATCTCGCGCGTCGCCCCGGCCACGATGGTCGGGACGGGGGCGCTCGGGCTCGCGCTCGGGTTCACCCTGTTCCACTCCCGCTTCGGCTTCACCTCCGGCTGGAGGCAGCTCGTCGCGGTCGGGCAGGGTGCCGCGGTGCGGGCCCACATGCTGATGCTCGCCGTCGCCACGGTGCTGTTCTCGGTCCTGCTCGCCGGCGGGTTCAGCCTGGTGGGGGAGCCGAAGGCGCTCGTGTCGCCGATCGGGATCCAGCTCGTCGTCGGGGCGTTCCTGTTCGGGGTCGGCATGCAGATCGGCGGCTCCTGCGCCTCGGGGACGCTCTTCGCGGTGGGCAGCGGGCAGAGCGCGGTCGTGCTCACCCTGTTCGGGTTCGTCGTGGGGTCGGTCCTGGCCGCGTTGAGCTACCCGTTCTGGTTCCAGACCCTGCCGGTCGGCCCGTCCGTCTCGCTCGCCGCGATGTTCGGCTACCCCGGTGCCGTGGTCGTCTCGCTCGCGACGATGGCGCTGGTCGTCGCGGTGACCTACATGGTCGCTCGGCGGCGGAACCCGCCGCCTGTCGACCGGCCGCCGTCGGACCGCGGGATCGCCCGGGTCCTGCGCGGCTCCTGGCCCCTGTGGGTGGGCGCGATCGTGCTCGCGGTGCTGAACGCCGCGGTGCTGTTCGTGTCCGGGCAGCCGTGGGGCGTGACGTCGGCCTTCGGCCTGTGGGGCGCGAAGATCCTGCAGGGCCTCGGCGCCGACCCGGCCGGCTGGGCCTTCTGGCAGGTGCCCGCCAACGCGAAGTCCCTCGCCGGGCCGGTCCTCGCGGACCGGGTCTCGGTGCTGGACTTCGGGATCATGGTCGGCGCGCTGATCGCGTCGGCCGTCGGCGGTGCGTTCGTGCTGCATCGGCGGATCCCGTGGAAGCTCGCGCTCGGCTCCGTCCTCGGCGGTATCGCCATGGGCTACGGCGCGCGCCTCGCCGGGGGCTGCAACATCGGCGCCTACTTCTCCGGCATCGCCTCGTTCAGCCTGCACGGCTGGATCTGGGCCGTGCTGGCCCTCGGCGGGACCTGGGTCGGGCTGCGGCTGCGGCCACTGTTCGGGCTGACGAACCCCGCGCCTGCCGACTCGATCTGCTGATCACCCGCTCCCTACACGAAGAACGCTCCCCACACGAAGAAGGAGACACCATGAACAGGATCGCCATCCGGTCCGTCGCCACCGTCCTCGGTGCCGGGGCGCTGGCCGTCGCCGCGTCCGGCGTCGCGCACGCGGACGAGAGGCCGGCCGCACCGGACGCGGCCCACCAGCCGGAGGGGACCGGATCGGGCCTCACCGGCGGCCCGACCACGACCTGGGTGTTCCGGGACGTCGAGGTGCCCCTGGCGGACCCGACCCTGGGCGTCGGCACCCTCCTCCCGCCCGCCTACAACCTCCTCGGCGGCGCGACCGGCTGACCCCGGTCGATCTTCACGGATGGCACTTTCGCTCATGAGGTCTGAGCGAAGGTGCCGTTCGTGCGACGAGCCCGGCGCCCCCCGGCCCCGGCTCACACCGGCCTGGCGCCCGTGTCGATCTCCAGCAGCACCCGGTCCACGGTCGTCAGGAGCGCGGCGTTGAGGCCCCAGAGCACGTCCCGGCCCCGCGGGTCGGTGAGCAGCAGGCCCGCCACCTCGCTGCGGCGCGTGCGGAGCGCGTCGAGTACGTCGTGCAGGTCGGTGCTCTCCGGCGGCCCCCGGTACTCGATCCCGCGGCGGATGAGCAGCCCGTAGCTCCGGACGACGGCCGCGACCGCCCCCATCAGGGCCGAGGCGGTCAGCCGGACCTCCTCCGCGTACGCGGCGTCCTCGCGGATCCCGGTCTGCTCCCGGGTCGCGTCGTGCACCGCGCGCAACAGGGTCCGGACGGACACCGAGGCGTGCTCGAGGTTGTCCAGTCCCTCCCGCAGCGAGGGGCCGGGCTTGCGGGTGCCGAGCGCGCGCACGTTGAGCCGGCGGCTCTCCTCGGCCTGGGTGAGCGCCTTGTCGACCTGCGGGGCGTGCCGGTTGAGCCGGCGGGCGTCGTCGAGCCAACGGGCCGTCGTCTCGACCTCGACCGGGCCCGCGGCCAGCCCCGCCGCCGCCTCCTCGAGCAGGACGGCGATGCCGTCCGCGAACCTCTCGATCGCGAGCCCGGCGTTGCGGGTCTGCACGGCGGGCGGGAAGGCGACGTTGACCAGCACCCCCACCGCCGCACCGATCAGTGTCTCCAGGGCACGGCCGACGCCGGTCACCTCCGCGCCCGCCGCGTAGCCGATGCCGAGCACGAGCATCGCGCTGATCGGCACCTCCACCAGGTGCGGGCCGAGCCGCAGGATCTGCCCGACGATGATCGACGCCGCGACCAGCGCCCCGAGGCTCCACCAGGTCAGCCCGACGAACGACACGAACAGCACGGCGAGCGCCACCCCGGACACCACGCTGAGCACTCGCTGCACGCCGTTGACCAGCGTGCTCGCCAGCGTCGCCTGCACGACGAGCAGTGCGGTCAGCGCGGCGATCAGCGGCGGCGGGTAGCGCAGCCCGAGCAGCTGGGCCACGAGGAACGCCGCGACCGAGGCGCTGGTGATCCGCCCGGCACGGAACAGGGCCGATCGGCCACGCTCGCGGACGCGGCGCAGCAGCTCGCCGCCGAACCGCCGCAGCGCCCGCGCCGCGTCACCCACCATCCGCCACCGCCCATCTGCGCAGAGCGTGGGGCCGTGGCGGGGACGAGGCAAGCACCAACCGTCCGGCGCAGCGGCACTTGACTGTTTCTGAAACCGGTTTCATCCTATCGGGGACGTTCAGAGCCGACGGCGAGGAGGAGCCCCGTGTCGATCCGCGCCGTCGCCGCCCGGGCCGGGGTGTCGCCCGCGACGGTGTCCCGGGTCTTCACCCAGCCGGACGCCGTGGCCCTCGAGACCCGGCGCCGGGTCCTGGCCGTCGCGGACGAGCTGCACTACACCCCGCATCCCGTCGCCCGCTCGCTCGCCAGGGGCTGCACCGGGAACCTGGGGATCGTCGTGCCGGACATCGCGAACTCGTTCTCCGCCGTCGTCACCAAGGCGGTGCAGCAGGAGGCCGCGCGGGACGGCTACGCGCTCTTCGTCTCCGGTTCGGACGAGCTGGCCCGGGACGAGGAGCAGTGGGCGCGGGCGATGGCCCCGCAGGTCGACGGCCTGATGCTCGTCTCGCCGCTGATGTCCGACGACGCGCTGCGCGCCCTGGGGCCGACCCCCCTCGTCCTGTCCAACCGGCTGCTCGACGCGCTGCCCTCCGTCGTCACGGACGCGACCGAGGCCGTCGGGCACGCCGTCGAGCACCTCGCCGCGCTCGGCCACCGCGAGATCGTCTACCTCGCCGGACCGGAGGGCTTCGCGAACACGATGCGCGTGCGTGGCTACGACGGGGCCTGCCGGCGCCTGGGCCTGCGACCGCGCCGGCTCGGCCCGTTCAACGCCCGTTTCTCCGACGGCGTCCGGGCCGCGGACCTGGTCCTCGCCACCCCGGCCACCGCGGTCGTCGCCTACAACGACGAGGTGGCCGTCGGCGTGCTGAACCGGCTGGTGGACCGCGGCCTGCGGGTGCCGGACGACCTGAGCGTCGTCGGGGTCGACGACACCTCGCTCGCGGAGATGGTGACGCCGCGGCTCACGACCGTGCGCCTGCCCGCCGCCGAGTCCGGCCGCGCGGCCGTGCGGATGCTGCTCGATGTGATCGCGGGCCGGCCGGGCCCCGACGGGCCGCTGCTGCTGCAGGCCGAGCTGATCGTCCGATCGAGCACCGGACCGGTGCGGGTCCATGAGTGATCCCGGGTTCCGCCACGAGGGGGCCGAGCGCCGGTCCTGGATCCTGACCAAGCTGCGCTCACTTGGCTTCCTCTCGGTCGCGGACCTGGCGCGGGAGCTCGGGGTCTCGCCGATGACCGTGCGCCGGGACCTGCACACGCTCGAGTCCACGGGGCAGGTGCGGATGGTGCACGGCGGCGCGGCTCTCACGCCGGGGGAGTTGCACACCCCGGCCTTCCCGGACGACGGCCACGCCGCGGGCCGCCGGCGCGTCGCGGAGCGCGCCGCGGGCTCGGTCGGGGACCGGGACACGATCGCCGTCGACGCGGGACCGACGGCCTACGCGCTCGCCCGTGCGCTCCCGCCGAGCTTCCGCGGATCGCTCATCACGCACTCGATGCCCGTGCTGACCCTGATGGACGGCCGGCGGCGCGGCTCGCGCACGGTCTCCCTCGGCGGCGAGTTGCTCGGGAACCGGCACGCCTTCGTCGGCCCGTACACCGAGGCCGCCCTGGACCGGCTCCGGGCACGCACGTTCTTCCTCTCGCCCTCCGCCGTCGACGCCCGCGGTACCTACGCGCACTCTCCGGCCGAGGCGAGTGTGCAGCGGAAGCTGGCGGCCATCGCGGACGAGGTCGTCCTCATCGCCACGGCGGACGTGTTCGCGGCCTCCGCGCCCGCCCGCATCACGGAGCTGGCAGGTCTCGACCGGGTGGTGACGGATCAGCACCCACCGGCGGCCGTCGCGGCAGTGCTGCGGGCGGCACAGGTGCCGGTCGAAGTGGTCGGATGCGCCTGACCATCCATTCCCGACACATTCTCGTGGTGTTGTTCGAAAGGCGACACCAGTTGTTCGGTTCAGAACGCCCGGACATGTTGACGCAGATCACGCCCGCTGCTTAACCTCCTGCTCAGGCTGCCATCGGGTGCCCTGTGGGTGCCCTGATCAGCGCAATTCACATTCATGTAATTGACGCAAGTCGAGGAGAAGAGGCGCCAATGACGGCGAGTCGATCGACCACATCGTCGAAGTCGCACAATAAGTTCCTGATAAAGCTGACGGTGATCTCCACGCTCGGGGGCCTCCTCTTCGGCTACGACACCGGCGTCATCTCCGGCGCCCTGCTCTACATGAAGACGGACCTGCAGCTCACCTCCTTCACCGAGGCGCTGGTCGTCAGCTCGCTGCTGTTCCCGGGCGCCGCGTTCGGCGCGCTGCTGGGCGGGCGGCTCTCGGACAAGCTCGGCCGCAAGGGCAGCCTGCTGGTCTGCGCCGGGCTGTTCCTCGTCGGCGCGATCATCTGCGCGGTGGCCCCGGGCGTCGCGATCATGACGACCGGTCGCGTCCTGCTGGGCTTCGGCGTCGGCGCGGCGGCCACCACGTGCCCGCTCTACCTGGCCGAGATGGCACCGGCCGACCGCCGCGGCCGGATGGTCACGATCAACGAGCTGATGATCGTCACGGGGCAGTTCCTGGCGTTCGCGATGAACGCGCTGCTGGACGGGCTGATCAAGGACCCGCACGTGTGGCGCTGGATGCTCGCGGTCGCGATCGTTCCGGCGGTCGCCCTGTTCGTCGGCATGTTCTTCCTGCCAGACTCGCCCCGCTGGTACGCCGTGCGCGGTCGGCTCGAGGACACGAAGCGCGTGCTCGAGCTGAGCAGAGAACCCGCCGAGGCCGCCGAGGAGTACCACGTCATCGCGGAGCACGCGAAGCGCGACCTGGCCGAGGACAAGGGCGCCGCGGTGCGCGACCTGCGGGCGTTCCCCTGGATGCGGCGGATCCTGTGGATCGGCTGCGGGCTCGCCACCGTGCAGCAGGCGACGGGCATCAACACGGTGAACTACTACGCGCCGACGATCCTCGAGTCGACGGGCCTGGGCGCCAGCGCATCGCTGATCCTGACGATCACGGTGGGCGCGGTGGCGATCATCGGCACCATCCTCGGGATCGTGCTGCTCGGCCACTTCAACCGCAGGCCGCTGCTGCTCACCGGGTTCACCGGCGTCGCCGCCGGGCACGCGGTGCTCGGGCTGTCGTTCCTGCTGCCCGAGTCCGACGGGCGCAGCTACCTGATCCTCGCCGCGATGCTGATCGTCGTCTTCTTCGTGCAGACGTTCATCGGCACGCTCGTCTGGCTGCTGCTCTCTGAGATCTTCCCGATGACGATCCGCGGGTTCGCGATGGGGATCGCGGTCTTCGTGCTCTGGACGGTCAACGCGGCGATCTCGTTCGCCTTCCCGCCGCTGGTCGCGGCGCTCGGGGCGAGCGCGACCTTCGGGCTCTTCGCGGTCGTCAACGTGGGCTCGATCCTGTTCGTGCAGCGGTTCGCGCCGGAGACGCGCGGCCGGAGCCTGGAGGAGCTGGAGGACCAGTTCCGGGAGGGCGACGGGAAGCAGGTCGTCCGGGGCGCGCCGGCCGCTGCGCACGGCTCCTGACCCGGCTCGTCCCACACGAGCGGCACTCTCGCTCGGACCTACTGAACGAAAGTGCCGTTCGTGCGGTCGGAGACGGCCTCGGGCGCCCTCGACTGGTAGGACGGAGACCGACGGAGTCGGTCGATCCCCGGAGTACGCGATGAGCGAGAGGTTCCTCCCACCGGACGGTGCCGCCGGCCCGGACGGCCTCGTGAGCGCCGGGTCGACCGGAGTCGGTCGGCTGGGGATCGGGCTGGCCGCGGTCGCCCGGCCCGCCTACATCACCGCCGGCCGGGATCGCGACCTCGGCGCGCACCGAACCGTCGAGGACCTGCGAGCCCGGAGCCGGGCGGTGCTCGACGCCGCCTACGCGACCGGGATCGGGTACGTCGACGTCGCCCGGTCCTACGGCCGCGCGGAGGAGTTCCTCGCCGGCTGGCTCGCCGCGCACCCGACGTTCGACGACGTGGTCGTCGGCTCGAAGTGGGGCTACCGGTACGTGGGGGAGTGGCGCCTCGACGCCGACGTGCACGAGATCAAGGACCACTCGCTCGCGGCGTTCGAGCGCCAGTCCGCGGAGTCGTTGGCGCTGCTCGGCGAGTACCTGGCGATCTACCACGTGCACTCCGCGACGCTGGACACCGGCGTGCTCACCGACGTCGCCGTGCACGAGGCGATGGCCCGGCTGCGGGACAGTGGCACCCGGATCGGCATCTCCACCTCCGGTCCCGCCCAGGCGGACGCGGTGCGGCGAGCCCTCGAGGTGCAGGTCGGCGGCCTTCCGCTGTTCACGTCCTTCCAGTCCACGTGGAACGTGCTCGAACCCTCGGCCGGCCCCGCGCTGGCCGAGGCCGCGGAGGCCGGCGCAGGCGTGATCGTCAAGGAGTCGGTGGCGAACGGGCGACTGGCGCCCGGCGGGCAGGACGGTTCGCCGGGCGCGGCCCGCGCGGCCGAGCTCGCGGAGGGGCTCGGCGTCCCGGTGGACCAGCTCGCGATCGCCGCCGCTCTCGCGCAGCCGTGGGCGGGCCGGGTGCTCTCGGGCGCGGTCGACGGGGAGCAGCTGGCCAGCAACGTCGCCGCCGCCGCCCTGCCGATCCCGGCCGAGCTCGCCGAAGAGCTCGCGGACCTGGCCGAGGAGCCGGGGCCGTACTGGAAGGCCCGCTCGGCGCGCAGCTGGGCGTGAGCCGGCGCCGAACCGCGGGGCCGACGCGCGCCCGGTGTGGGCCGACGCGCCCGGTGTGGTGGGACGTGCGCCGGGTGGTGCGACGCGCGCATCGCGGTGCGACGCGGCCCGTCGACCGCGCGCGTGGTGCTGGACGGCGCGCGTGGCTGGGTCGTGCGCCCTCGCGGGAGGTCGCGCCCGGGTGAGCGGTGGTGCATTTCTTACCCGCGGTAGGTGATGATGGGGCGGGCGGCCGACGGGGCCCGTCCGAGGCATGGGTGGGGAGCACGCGTTGGACACGGACCGTTCGGTGGACGCTGGGCCTGTGGTGGACGTTGGGCACGAGGACGTCCTGATCGTCGGGGCCGGTCTGTCCGGCGTCGGCGCCGCGTACCGGCTCCAGACCGAGCACCCCACCCGCAGCTACGCGATCCTCGAGGCGCGGGACGCGATCGGCGGCACCTGGGACCTCTTCCGCTACCCGGGCATCCGCTCGGACTCGGACATGTTCACCCTCGGCTACCCGTTCCGCCCCTGGACCGCGGCGAAGTCGATCGCGGACGGCGGCTCGATCCTCCAGTACGTGCGGGACACCGCCGCGGAGTTTGGCATCGACCGGCGGATCCGGTTCGGGAGAAGGGTCACCAGGGCGTCCTGGTCGTCGGAGGACGCACGCTGGTCCGTCGAGGTCGCGGCGGGGGACACCACGGAGCACCGGACCTGCGACTTCCTCTACCTCTGCAGCGGCTACTACAGCTACGAGGGCGGCCACACCCCGGACATCCCCGGGCTCGGAGACTTCGGCGGCGACCTCGTGCACCCGCAGAAGTGGCCGGCGAACCTGGACGTCACCGGGCGTCGGGTGGTCGTGATCGGCAGTGGCGCGACGGCGGTGACGCTCGTCCCGTCGCTGGCCGAGACGGCCGAGCACGTGACCATGCTGCAGCGCTCGCCGACCTGGATGACGGTCCTGCCGGGCACCGACGCCGCGTCGGACGCGATCCGCCGCCGGCTGCCGGAAGGCGTCGGGAACACGGTCGTCCGGTGGAAGAACATCCTGCTGACGCAGGCCTTCTACCAGCTCTGCCGGCGCGCCCCGGGGAAGGCGAAGGCGCTGCTGCGTGCCGGCGTCGCGCGGTTCCAGCCGGACCCCGAGGTGCTGGACCGGGATTACACCCCGCGCTACGACCCCTGGGACCAGCGGCTCTGCGTCGTCCCGGACGCAGACCTGTTCAAGGCGGTCAAGAAGGACAAGGCGGCCGTCGTCACGGACCGGATCGCCCGGGTCACCAGGACCGGCGTCGAGTTGGAGTCGGGCCGCACCCTCGACGCGGACGTGCTCGTCACCGCGACGGGTCTCGAGGTCGTGGCGTGCGGCGGGATCGACCTGCGCGTCGACGGCGAGCGGGTCGTCCCGGGGGAGAAGGTCACCTACCGCGGCTGCCTGCTCAGCGACGTCCCGAACCTCGCCATCTGCATCGGCTACGTCAACGCCTCATGGACGCTGCGAGCGGACATCACGGCGCGCTACATCTGCCGGCTGCTGGCCCGGATGGACGCGCGCGGCGCGGCTGTCGCGGTGCCCCGCCTGCCGAACGGCCCGATGGAGCGCCACCCCCTGCTGGATCTCAGCTCCGGCTACGCGCGGCGCGCGGTCGACGTACTGCCCAAGCAGGGCACGAGGTCGCCGTGGGTGCTGCGGCAGAACTACATCGCGGACCGGGTGACGACCGGGCTCGGCAGCGTCGACCGGGACATGGAGTTCCGGCGCCGGCCGGCCCGGCGCGTCGCGGACCGGACGGCGACGATGCCCGTCGCCGGAGCCTGAGCGCCGTCAGCGGGGGTCCCGCCGGGTGACGGCCACGTCGTCCACGAGCGGCGGGACCGCGCGGTCCGGCCCGGCGAACGCCGCGACCGTCTCGGGAGGGTCCCCAGCGGGAGCCCGTTGCCCGGGGAACGCACGACCCCGCCCGAGATGCGAAACATCCTCAGCGAGCAGCCGACAGCCGTGGTGCCGATCTCGTCACGGCGTCGACGTCGACGTCGGTGAGCCGGACCGCCGGCCGCTTCGAGCTCGCGCCGTCCAACTCCGGGGGCCTACCATCACCGATCCCTGCTGGAGCCGCTGGACGCGGGAGGTCACGATGTCCACCCCCATGGCGCCGTCCTTCGGCCCACGCGGCACGCCGCACTGCTTCCAGAACGTCGGCGACACACCAGGCCGCCTGCTGGTGATCAGCACGCCCTCGGGCCTGGAGCGGTTCTTCGAGCAGTTCGCCGAGCTACTGCCCGGCCAGGTGGATCGGGACGGGCTCGCGGACGTCGGGCACGCCAACTGGATCGAGTTCGTCGGACCGCCACTCGCGGTCTCCGACCCGATCTGGCCGGTTCGTCGTCTGGTCCCTACGGCGGGGAAACCTTGATCCGTGGGTCCCGGTTGGAGGAAGACCGGAAGCCCGGCCCCGAGAACGGGGCCGGGCTTCCGGACGAACGTGTGAGGCGTGTCAGACGATGCGCACGGCGGTCGCCTGCGGGCCCTTCTGGCCCTGGCCCACCTCGAACTCCACGCGCTGACCCTCGTCGAGGCTGCGGAAGCCGCCCGCGTCGATCTCCGAGTAGTGGACGAAGACGTCGGCGCCGCCGCCGTCGACGGAGATGAAGCCGAAGCCCTTCTCCGAGTTGAACCACTTCACGGTGCCCTGTGCCATGCAGATACTCCTAGCGTGCTGGGCCCGCACTCTGCGGGGCCCGGCCGGACCTGAGGACCCGCACCGACGTCTGACTGACGTCGGCCCGCGTCACCAACTTGTTCCCGCGGGCGTGCATGACACGACAACCGAAACCGAACGACCTGTACCGCGAACCCTACTCACCCCCTCTGCCGCCGCCCTTCCCGGGCCCCGCATCCGTGCCGCGGGTCCCGCCGGAGACGAGAGGTTTCCGGTCCCTGCGGTCCGGGTAGACCCAGGCCGGCGCCCGGATCCGGGCGCCGAGCACGGCCTCACCCCAGCCCCCGGTGGTGGCCCATCGCAGGAAGATGGAGTGGGTGTGATGCGCCGGCACTACGGCCCGGTCGCGGAGGCCTGTGCCTCCGTCCGGCGCGACCTGCGTGCCTTCCTGGAGTCGTGCGGAGTCGACGCCGACGCGACCGACGTCGCCGTCCTCGTGGCCAACGAACTCGCGAGCAACGTCGTCGACCACGCGGGTACGCCGTTCGTCGTCACCGTCACCCTGACCGCGGAGGCCGTGCGGATCGAGGTCGAGGACGGTTCGGCCAGGCCGCCCGTGGTGCGCCCGCCGGACGTCTACGCGGTGCGGGGCCGCGGCCTGCAGCTGATCGAGGCCCTGACGAGCGACTGGACCTACGTCCGGACCGCCGGCGGGAAGACCGTCTGCGCGGAGGTACCCGCCGCCCGCGCGCCGCGTCGGACGGCGTAGAACGGCTGCTCAGGCCACCTGGGCACTCCGCCCGTAGCGGCGCAGCCGCCGGCGCTCGTCCTGCGTGGTACCGCCCCACACCCCGTGGTTCTCGTGGTCCATCGCCCACTCCAGGCACGGCAGGACGACCGGGCAGCGGCGGCAGACGGTCTTGGCCTCCGCCTCCTGCAGGGGCGCCGGACCGGTGGTGCCGACCGGGAAGAACAGCTCAGGGTTCTCCCCCCGGCACGCTCCGCGGGTTCGCCAGTCCATCTCGCTCCTTCGTCGGGGGGAGACCCTCGCATCACCTGCCGGTCAGGTGCGGATCTTCTCCGGTCGAGCGACCGGCTACCCCGAATCCGCGATGCTCACCCGCTCCGGGCCGGATTTCCACCCTCCGTGCCAGGCCGAGGGCCCTCCGGTAGCCGCCGCACCATCAGTGTGTTGTCCGTATGGGTACCCGGCCGGCCGTCGGGGCGGGTCTGGATCCGCTCGTGCTCCGCGCTGATCAGCACCTCCCAGCCGTCGTCCGGCAGCTCGAGGGAGGCGAGCACCTCGTCCGGCGTCGGGAACAGCACGTCGGTCGGCGGGTCCGGCTCCCACGACGGGAACCCCGCGTGCCCGACGACGAGCAGCACGCCCCCGGGCGCGACGGCCCGGGCAGCGGTGCGCAGGATCCGCTCCCGCGGCAGGTCGCCCCGGGAATGCAGGAAGTGGGCTGACACGAGATCGAACTCGCCGGGCGGGAAGGACACCCCCAGGTCGTGCCGCTGCCAGTCGATCCGGTCCGCGACCCCCTCCTCCCGGGCGTGCCGTTCGGCCCGGTCGAGGGCGACCTGCGAGATGTCCGTCGCGGTCACGCGCCAGCCGCGCAGGGCGAGCCAGACCGCGTCAGCCCCCTCGCCGCAGCCGAGGTCCAGGACGGTGCCGGGGGTCATGTCCGAGACCTCGCGGACCAGGACGTCGTTAGCGTTCCCGCTCCAGATCCGGTCCTCCGAGGCGTAGCGGGCGTCCCAGAACTCGGTCTCCGGGACGGTGCCGGGCTCGGGCACCGGACCCTGCGCGTGGATGTGGGTCATCGTGCTGTCTCCTTCCGCTGTCACAGGCCGTGCCGGCGGTCGCCGGCGAGCTGCTCGCAGACGCGCGCCTCGGACTCCGCCGAG
>NZ_JAODNI010000142.1 GCF_025465255.1 Pseudonocardia sp. | reverse complement strand
TTCGACCCGCTCCCCAGAAGGCGAGCCGGTCAGATAGCCGAGGGGCACGCCGAAGAGATCCGCGAGACGCGCAGCCGCGCCCGCGGCCTGCCCGCCTGCTCCGGCCCGGATCCGCTCGATCGCCTCGCCCAGGCTGTCCCAGTCTTCGGCCTGGCCGATGCCTCGGGTGAGATCTCGAGCCGTCATCGGCTCGCCGCCTCGGGGAAACACGGTCGCTGGTGTCTTGTGCCTCGTCGACGAGAAGCTCATCGAACCGTGCAGCGACTGCCCGGGCGACCACGGGGTACCCCCGAAGCACCTGCAATGACCAGAACACATGGCGTCGTCGAAGGTCGGCCGCCCCGACGCTGCGGTCTGTCTCGTGAGCGACAGCGCCTGCACCTGGCCCGCTGCGGCGACCCGCTCACGCGACCATCCCCGCGGCGGTGTGCCGCCGAAGCAGGGCGTGCCGTCCGGACGGAACCGGAAACCCGACAAGCCTGCTCGGTACCGGCTGTCCCCGGCGAGGACGACATCATCACCGGAATAGTCCTTGTCGACCAGGTGTGGAGCTGTGCGACAGCCCATGACCAGATGCGTGAAGGGGTAGAACACGTAGCGGAGCAGGAACTGGTGCAGCGTCCCGATGAAATGGGCCGTCCCGACGGTCCTACCGAGCTCGCACCGATGACCTGGCGAATCTGCCGGACCCCGACGTTCGTGTACGAGGTCGCGGCAACTCGCAGGCCCTCATCGCTCCGCAACGACCGTCAAGATCGACGGCGAGTGGTACGTCAGCGGCTTCTACACGCTCGCGGACTACGCGCTGAAGGACGCCGGCACCCCCTGGCCGACGACGTCGACCCCGCTGCGAGGCAGCCGCCGGCTTGAGGATCCTCAGCCTGCACACGTGGCCACTTTCGAACGCGTGTGCGAAGGCTACGACGACCGGCAGCCGAATCCAAAGGTGGGAGTAAAGTGGGAGTTGATCTCACTCAGGAGAGCGAAGCGGTAGCGAAACCGCGGGTGGGAGCTCCTCCGACTGGACTCGAACCAGTAACCCTGCGATTAACAGTCGCATGCTCTGCCAATTGAGCTACGGAGGACCGCTGCCTGGAGCGGTACTCCGCTCACCGGCAGGCCGAACTTTACAGCACCCCTCCCGTGCCCCGATCGAGGCCCCCTCCCCCACAGCGCCGCCGCAGGTCGGCTGGGGCAGGATGGCGGTTCCCGCACTTCCCCGCTCCCGGAGGCGTCATGCTCAAGTTCCTGCTGGGTGTCGCGGTCGGCTACGTGCTCGGTGCGCGGGCCGGCCACGAGCGGTACGAGCAGCTCGTCCGCACCTACCAGCGGGTGGCGGACCACCCCGCCGTCCAGGGGGCCGCCGGTGTCGTGCGGGCCCGGGTCGACGAGGCCGTGCACAGCGCGAAGGGCGACCAGCACTGAGCCCCGGCCTCTTCCTCCGCTACGTCGAGATCGACGAGCAGGAGACCGCGGCCGGGTACCCGTTCGGTCTCCCGGTCGTCGCCGCGCTGCGGGGGCGCCGGCTGGAGTTCGACCCAGGGGTCACGTTCCTGGTAGGCGAACGGCTCCGGGAAGTCGACGCTCGTGGAGGCCATCGCCGTCGCCGCCGGGTTCAATCCCGAGGGCGGCTCCCGCTCGTTCGACTTCGCGACGCGGCCGAGCGAGTCCTCGCTGGGCGTCGCGCTGCGGATCGGGCGGGCGCCGGGGCGCGAGCGGAGTTCGTTCTTCCTGCGGGCGGAGTCCTACTACAACGTCGCCACGGAGATCGAGAACCTGAGGCTCGACAGGGTCGACGCCTACGGCGGCGTGTCCCCCACGAACGCTCGCACGGCCAGTCGTTCCTGGACCTGCTCGTCCACCGCTTCCGCCCCGCGGCCTCTACCTGATGGACGAGCCCGAGGCCGCGCTCTCGACCCAGGGCCGCCTCGCGGCGCTGACCCGTATGCACGACCTCGCGCAGCAGGGCTCCCAGCTCCTCGTCGCCACCCACTCACCGATCCTGCTGGCGGTGCCGGGCGCGCGGATCCTGGAGATCGCGACGACGGCCGTCTCCGCACGATCCGCTACGACGACGCCCTGCCCGTGCACAGCACTTGCCGGTTCCTGGCGGACCCCGCACGCACCCTGCGCGCCCTGCTCGAGCACGGGCGGACGCGACTAGGGTTTCCGGGCCACCGCGAAGATCCGACGGAACGGGAACCACGTCGCGCCGTCCCGCTCCCGCGGGTACGCCTCGCGCAGCCGGGGCGCGAGCCGGGCGCTGAACCGTGCGTAGTCCGCGTCGTCGAGCGCGTCCCGGACCGGGCGCATCGCCGTCCCGCTGATCCAGTGCAGGACCGGGTTCTCGCCGGTGAGGCGCTGCACGTAGGTCGTCTCCCAGGCGTCGACGTCGGCGCCGGCTGCGGACAGCAGCGACGCGTACTCCGTCGGTTCGAGCACCGCGCTCTCTCCCCGCAGGAGGACCCGGCCACGCCACTCGTCCTCACCGGCGAGCTCGCGGAGCAGGGCATGGGAGGGCGCGCCGAAGTTCCCCGGCACCTGCATCGCGAACGACGCCCCGGCGGGCAGCGCGGCGATCCAGCGCGGCAGCAGGTCCGGGTGCGACGGCACCCACTGCAGCACGGCGTTCGTCACGACGACGTCCGTCTCCGGGGTCGGCATCCAGTCCACGACGTCCTGCTGCACGGCCTCGACCCCGCTCGCCCGGGCTGCGGCGACCATGTCCGGGGACGAGTCGATCGCGTCGACGACCGCGTCCGGCCAGCGCGCGAACAGCACCGACGTCAGGTGGCCCGGCCCGCACCCCAGGTCGACGACGCGACGCGGGTCCTCGGCGCGCACCCGCGCGAGGAGGTCGTGGAAGGGGCGGGAGCGATGGTCGTCGAAGTCGAGGTAGAGCGAGGGGTCCCAGGTCGTGCTCGTCACCGGTGAAGCACCTCCGCGGGGTCGTGCGCGGAAATCGTCGCCAGGGCGACGGTTTTCGCTCACGGGGCGAGTTTGCGAGCCACATCCTGGGCGAGAGTACGGACGGCGTCCACATCGGTGCCCGGATCGGGGCGGACCTGCAGGACGGTGCCGTCCCGGCCGGGGACCTTGCGCTGGAGGAACCACGCACCGCCGGTGGCCAGGTCCCGGTGGTGCCGCGAGCGGATCGACTCGGTGACGCGGCGGTGCACGGCCTCGGGGACGGAGCCCGGCTCGGCGAGGCGGTAGCGGCGGGGCGGCAGGTCCGTGAGCAGCACGGCGCCGTCGAGATCCTCCTCGACGGCCTCGACGACGCTCAGCGCGCCGTCCCCCCAGGTCGCCTTGCTGACCAGGTGCCAGCCGATCCGCCGCGCCGGCGGGAGCCAGATCCCGCGGTTGGTGACGACGAGGTGGCCCCCGCCCGTCAGCGCCCCGACGGCGACGACGTGCTCCTCGGTCTCGAGCTCGCCCGCGAACCCCTCCGGCAGCTCCGCCTTCCCGAGCAGGCGCGCGAGCAGACTCGGCCGGATCATTGCGCGGCTCCGGACGCCTTGTCCCGCAACGCGATCCGGTACTGCTCCAGCGGGACGAGGTCCCCGAACAGCTCGTTGTAGACCTCGAACTCCTCGACCGGGTTCGTCCGCTGCAGCCGCGACTTCACCTCCGCGATCTGCTGGTCGACGAGCGCGAGCCGGACCCCGGCCAGCACGCTCGCGATGTAGCGGGACTCGTCCGTGGCGGCGTCCCCGTTGCGGCGTCGCGGCAGCTCGAGGGGCTCCACGGCGAGCTCGCTGACCAGCCCGCGCTCCTCCGGCCCGCACTCCGCCGCGGCGGCCTCGATCCACGCCGAGCCTTGCATCCCCGAGCACACGCCGCCGGCGGCCTGGATGCCGCGGTGCACCGCCGCGAAGGCGGGGTGGGTGAAGGCCTGCTCGGGCAGCTCGTCGTAGGGCGGGCCGGCGACGGCGGGGATCTGCAGTGCGGCCTTCAACGCCTCCCGCTGCAGGTGCAGTCGCGGGTCGTCCCGGCTCGGCAGCGGCGCCGACGGGCGGCCCTTGCGGGAGCCGCCCGAGGAGCCTCCGCCCGCGCTCTCCCGCACCCGCCGCACGACCATCGCGATGTCGTCCCAGCTGGTCCAGCCCGCGAGCCGGCGCGCGTACTCGTCCCGCAGGTCCTCGCGGCGGATCTGCGCGACCAGCGGGACGCAACGCTGCAGGGCGGCGACGCGGCCCTCGGCGGTGTCGAGGTCGTGGTCCTTGAGGATCGAGCGGATCGCGAACTCGAACAGCGGCTCGCGGCGGGCGACGAGGTCGCGGACCGCGGTGTCACCGTGGCTCTGGCGCAGCTCGCAGGGGTCCTGGCCGTCCGGCGCGATGCAGACGAAGGTCTGCGCGGCGAAGGACTGGTCCCCCTCGAACGCCTTGAGCGCCGCCGCCTGCCCGGCCGCGTCGCCGTCGAAGGTGTAGATGACCTCGCCGAGGTCGAACGAGTCGTCCCCGAGGAGCCGGCGCAGCACGCTGACGTGCTCGGACCCGAACGCCGTCCCACAGGAGGCGACGGCGGTGGGCACTCCCGCGAGGTGCATCGCCATGACGTCCGTGTACCCCTCGACGACGACCACCTGGCGCCGCTTGGCGATCTCGCGCTTGGCGAGGTCCAGGCCGAAGAGCACGTGCGTCTTGCGGTAGACGGGGGTGTCGCTGGTGTTGAGGTACTTGGCCTCGATCTGGTCGTCGTCGAACAGCCGGCGGGCGCCGAAGCCGACGACGTCCCCGCCGAGGTCCTTGATCGGCCAGAGCAGGCGGCGGTGGAACCGGTCGATCGGGCCGCGGCGGCCCTCCTTCGACAGCCCGGCCTTGGTCAGCTCCTCGAAGGTGAAACCCTGCTTGAGCAGGTGCTTCGTGAGCATGTCCCAGCCGGCGGGCGCGTAGCCGCACCCGAACTGCTCCGCCGCGGCGGTGCCGAACCCGCGGGCGGTGAGGAACTGGACGGCGGGCGCGGCCTCGGGGGTCCTGAGCTGCGCGGCGTAGAACTCGGCCGCGCGCTTGTTCGCCTCGAGCAGCCGGGACCGGGTGCCCCGGTCCCGCTGGACGGAGCTGCCGCCGCCCTCGTAGGTCAGCTTCAGGCCGATGCGGTCCGCGAGCCGCTCGACGGCCTCCGGGAAGCCGACGACCTCCATCTTCATGATGAAGTCGATGACGCTGCCGCCCTCGCCGCAGCCGAAACAGTGGAACGTGCCGTGGGTGGGGCGGACGTTGAACGACGGGGACTTCTCGTCGTGGAAGGGGCACAGGCCCTTCAGCGACCCGGCGCCCGCCCGGCGCAGCGAGACGTACTCGCCTACGACCTCCTCGATGCGGGTGCGGTCACGGACCTCGGAGATGTCACTGTCCCGGATCCGGCCTGCCACGCGGCGGAGTCTAGTTCGTGCCACGCGACGGGTGGGGCGCGCGTCAGCCCTGCGGGGTGAGGATCGCGGGGCGGGTGCTCCCGGCCGCGCGCTGGGCCGGGAGGTGCGGCACGGCGTGGGCCGGCAGGGCCGGTCTCCGGCGGTTCGGGAGGTCGGCGAGCAGGGGTGTGACGGCGAGGACGGCGATCACCAGGATCCCGGTCCAGGCCCCGACGGCGGTGAGGATCTCGTTCATGTCCTCGAGGCTGCCCCGTTTTCCTGTGCGTCACCTCGGCCGGAGGTAGGAATCCCGGGCGAAGCCTCGGCCGTTCGGCCGACCCCGGCACCGGCGGTCGCCGCGCTAGGGTCGCGCCGTGGCGGACGGGTTCGAGGAGCACCGGGCCCATCTCCTGCGGGTCGGCTACCGGATCACCGGCAGCCTCGCGGACGCCGAGGACGCCGTGCAGGACGCCTGGCTGCGCTGGTCCCGCCTCGGCCCTGACGCCCGCGCCGACATCCGGGAGCCCCGTGCCTGGCTGACCACCGCCGTCGGTCGGCTGTGCCTGGACCGCCTGCGCTCCGCCGCCGCCCGCCGGGAGACCTACGTCGGGCCCTGGCTGCCGGAACCCCTGTCACGACCGGCGACGAGAGCGACCCGCTGACCGCCGTCGTCCGGGACGAGAGCGTGCACGATCCATCAGGTGCTGAACCCGGACAAGCTCAGGGTGTAAGGAAACGCATCCGCCCGCGTCCGGCGTGTCACGCACAGTGATCACAGCGCGTCGGCGAGGATCTCGCCTCGTGCGAACGGCCCGAGTGATCCCAGCCCTGCTGATGGTGCTCCTGACGGCGACCGGATGCGCCTCGCTGGCGGACCGGTTCCCTGTCGAGTTCCCGGACGTCTCCGTCGAGACGGCCGCCGCGGCCGCACCGTCCGGCGGGGCCGCCGACGTGCTCGCCACGCTGCCGGTCAAGGGCCGCGCACCGAAGACCGGCTACACCCGGGACGAGTTCGGGCCCGCCTGGGCTGACGTCGACCGCAACGGCTGCGACACCCGCAACGACGTCCTGGCCAGGGACATGACCGGCGAGACCTTCAAGCCGGGCACCCACGAGTGCATCGTCCTCACCGGCACGCTGAACGACCCGTACACCGGGAAGGCGATCCCGTTCACCCGTGGCCAGGGCACCAGCGAGAAGGTGCAGATCGATCACGTCGTCGCGCTGTCCGACGCCTGGCAGAAGGGCGCCCAGCAGCTCGACGCCGCCGCCCGACGCAACCTCGGGAACGACCCGTTGAACCTGCTCGCCGTCGACGGCCCGACGAACAACGCCAAGCGCGACGGCGACGCCGCCACCTGGCTCCCCCCGGTCAAGGCCTATCGCTGCGACTACGTGGCACGCCAGGTCGCCGTCAAGGCCAAGTACGCGCTGTGGATCACGCAGGCCGAGCACGACACGATCGTCGACATCCTCGGCACCTGTCCCGGCGAGCCGGTTCCGGTGGACGACACCGTGCCCGGTCCGGTTCACTCGACGGGGACGTAAGTCCTCACCGGCGGTGCGCGATGTCCCCGGTGACGTCCGCAGAGCGGGGGGAACGGATGGACGCGCAGGGGACCTGGGGGCAGCGCCGGCAGGGTGCGATCCCCGCGCAGCGAGGCGCACCGGACCGGAGCACGCCGGATCAGGGGCCGGGGTACCGCCCGGGCGGGCCGGGCATCCCGCAGCAGCACGTCCCGCCGCAGGGATTGGGCCCCCAGGGGCAGGGCCTGGGTCAGGGCCTGCCGCCACAGGGTGCGATCCCGCACCAGGCCGGTCCCCCGACCGGGTGGCGGCCGCCCGCCGGGCCGCAGTTCGGCCCGCCTCCGCCGGTCCACGGGCGTGCCCCGCACCTCCCGCCGCCGCCGAAGCAGCGGCCGGCATGGATCCTGCCGTCCGTGCTCTCGGGCGTCGTCCTGCTCGCCGGTGGCGCTCTCGCCGGCATCACCACGACGGCGTTGGGCGCGACGAGCGCGCTCACCGCCTCGGCGAACGTCCGCGGGGACGCCGCCTACCTCGCCGCCGTCGCGGACCGGCCCTCGTTCCAGGACTACACCGACACCCAGCTAGTCGATCTCGGGCACCAGGTGTGCACGTCGCTCGAGTCCGGGACGTCCCGCAGCACCCTGGTCGGCTCGGCGGTGTCCGCCGGTGTCGGCGCCCGGGACGCGCTCGTGCTGGTCGATGCCGCGAGCGACTCGTACTGCCCGGCCTACTCGCGCCACTGATCAGCCGGTCCGCACCCGGCACGCCGCGTCGAAGCCCTGCTCGGTGATGCCGAGCGCCTGGTTCGCGCGGGCGCGCATGTTCTCCAGCCCGATCGCCTGGGTCAGCTCGACGACGCCCGCCCGGCCGGCCGGCCGAAACAGCTTCGGGTGGTGCCGGGTCACCGCGAACGGCTCGGGCATGGCGCCGAACCGTCGCCGCGCGAACCGGTAGGCCAGCCGGCCCAGTACTCCGGCGTCCTGTTCGGCCACCGCGGGAATGCGCGCCATCACGTCCTCCTCGATTCGTCCTGACCGGAGGACGGGACCGCGCTCCGGGATGTGACGACGAGTGGCCGGCGTCACCCCCGCGGTGGGGAGCTCAGCGGTGGGCGAGCGGGCGCGGCTCGGCGTAGCCGTACCGCAGCGCGTCGACGGGCGCGATCCGTGCCCCCAGCGGGACGAGCGCGGCGACGGCCAGCTTGAACGACGCGAGGCCGAACGGGATGCCGACGATCGTCACGATCATCGCGATCCCGGCCGCGACGTGGGCGAGCGCCAGCCACCAGCCGAAGAGCACGACCCACAGCACGTTGCCGATCACCGACGGCACCCCGGCGTACCGGTCGTGCGCGATCGTCCGGCCGAACGGCCAGAGCGAGTAGCCCGCGAGCCGGAACGAGGCGATGCCGAACGGGAGGGTGACGACGAGCAGGCACGCGACCACGCCGGCCGCGAGGTAGGCCAGGGCGAGCCACCAGCCGACGAGGACGAACCACAGGACGTTACCGATCGTGCGCACGCCTTCACGATGCCCGTGATCGCCGGTTCGTGCCGCCGGCCTGGCGGATTCTCAGGGGACCCACAGAGTGGTGTGCCCGACGCGACGGCGCGACCCGCCGTCGGTGCGTGAGCCCTCAGCGGGGCAGGCGCGCGTGCCAGGCGACGGCCTGCTGGTCCGTGAGCATCGCGATCTGGTCCACGACGACGCGCAGGTGGGCGGCGTCGTCCGGCGCCGCGGCCCAGTCCTCGGCCCGCACGGGGTCCAGGCTCTCCGGGGCGCCGCGCAGCAGGGCCTCCCCCAGCTCGTGCAGGAGCTCCCGCTGCCGGGCCTGCATCGCGAGCCGCTCCGGGTCGCTCATCACGTACCGCAGCGCGACGGACTTCAGCACGGCCACCTCCGCGGCCGCCCGCGGCGGGACGACGAGGTCCCCGGAGTGCCGGATCAGCGGGGCCTCGCCGTGGACGTCCAGGGTCGCATCCGTGGCGATCCGCACGAACCGGCCGACGAGCTCGCTGGTCAGCCGCTTGAGGGCGACGTGCCCCTCGGTCCGCGCGGTGCCGACGTCGAACCCCCGCACCGCCTCGACGGCCGGCAGCGTCGACAGGTCCGCGGCGACCTCCTCGCACGCCGCCCGGTCGGCACCGAAGTGCCTGCTCGCGAGCTCGGCCAGCGCGCGGCGCTCGGCGGCCGAGCCCAGGGCCGCGAGGTCGATGCGGCCCGAGAGGATCCCGTCCTCGACGTCGTGCACCGAGTAGGCCACGTCGTCCGACCAGTCCATGACCTGCGCCTCGATACAGCGGTGGCCCTCCCGCGCGCCGTCCCGGATCCAGCCGAAGACGTCCGCGTCGTCGGCGTAGGCGCCGAACTTCCGCTCGCCGCCCCGCCGCGGCCACGGGTACTTGCAGGACGCGTCGAGGGTGGCGCGGGTGAGGTTGAGCCCGCCCGCGGTCTCGCCGTGGCCGATCTTCGGCTCGAGCCTGGTCAGGATCCGCAGGGTCTGGGCGTTGCCCTCGAACCCGCCGCAGGCCGCGCCGAACTCGTCGAGGGCCCGTTCCCCGTTGTGCCCGAAGGGCGGATGGCCGATGTCGTGGGCGAGCCCCGCGGTGTCCACGACGTCCGGGTCGCAGCCCAGTTCCTCGGCGATCCCGCGGCCGATCTGCGCGACCTCCAGCGAGTGCGTCAGCCGGGTGCGCGGGATGCCGCTGATCTCGGCGCCCTCCCCCGGCCCGACGACCTGGGTCTTCCCCGCGAGCCGGCGCAGCGCGGCGGAGTGCAGGACTCGGGCGCGGTCCCGGGAGAACGGGCTGCGGCGCTCGCGGCGGACGCGTTCGCCCAGGCCCGAGCCCTTCGGCGGTTCGGGGAGGAGGCGGGCGCGGGCGCGCTCGTCGTAGGAGTCCGCAGCGGGGTGCGAACCGCCCCGTTCGACGGAGAGCGTCATCCGAGCCCGGTGTTCTCGGTCTCCGCCGACGCGTGGGTGAGCCGGTAGTAGAGCAGCGCCCCGGTCTCCCGGAAGATGTAGCGCGCCTGCGTCTCCCGGGTCTGCACGACCGGCCCGCTGCGCGTCGGCGACGTCCAGGCGTCCAGCCCCGCGTCCCGGGCCATGGTGCGGGCGCGCAGCGAGTGCCACGGGTCGCTGACGACGAGCACGCTGCTCCAGCCCTCCTGCCCGGCCCGGGTGGCGACGGACTTGAGGCTGCCGAGGGTGTCCGTGCCCTCGTCGACCATGTCGATCGCCGCGGCCGGGACGCCCCGCGCGGTCAGGTAGCGGCGGCCCGCCTCGGCCTCGGTGTAGAGGTCCCCCGCCTGCTTGCCCCCGACCGTGACGATCCGCGGGGCGAGGCCGTCCTGGTAGAGCGCGAGGGCGTGCCGCAGCCGGGCGGCGAGGACCGGGCTGGGCTCGCCGTCGTACTGCGCGGCGCCGAGCACGACCACGGCGTCGACGGGCCGGTCCCCGTCCACCCGCGCGACCTGCCAGACGCGGAACGCGGTACCGCCCACGATGATCACCGCCATCAGCACCGTGCCGACCAGCAGCCGCCGGATCCAGCACGGCGCGGCGCCGGTGACGGCGCGCGCCGGTGCCGACTCGGGGCCCATCGGCACGGTCTCGCCCTCGGACCAGGGCAGGCGTTCGGTGACGGGATCGGCGTCCGCACTCTCGTAGCGGCGCCGCGGCCTCCCTCGTGCGGCCGGTCGACGAAGGGGCGTGTTCACCCCCCGATCCGTCCCTGTGAGGCGCCCAGCGTGGTGGCGGCGCGGCCCGCCCGGGCCGCGATCACCTCGGCGACGATCGACACCGCCGTCTCGGCCGGGGTGCGCGCGCCGAGGTCCAGCCCGACCGGGCCGTGGATCGTGGCCAGCTGCTCCTCGGACACCCCGGCGGCCAGCAGCCGCTCCCGGCGGGCGGCCTGGGTGCGGCGCGAGCCGAGCGCGCCGAGGAACCCGTGGCCGTGCTCCAGCCCGGCGAGCAGCATCGCGTCGAAGCGGGGCGAGTGGTCAAGCAGGACGACGACGTCCGCGTCCGTGAACGCCGCGACGGCGTCCCGCGCCTCGTCGAGCTCGGTGACGGTGCGGCCGGCCCAGCCGAGCAGCGCGGCCTGGGCGAGCAGCGCCTCGCCGATCGCGCCCGCGCCGACGACCAGCACCGACGGCACCGGCACCCACAGGTCGAGCAGCAGCTCGGTGTCCCCGGCGGTGACGCGTTCGGTGACGGTGCCGCCTCGGCGGAGGAGCCAGCGGGCGGCGTCCGCGCCTTCCTCGTCCAGCTCGGCGGTGCCGAGCGAGCCGTGCACGACGTCCAGCGCGGGGCCGGTGAGGACGAGGGCCGCGGCGCCGTCGAGCGTCGAGAGCAGCGCGGCCGGGCTCGCGTGTTCGAGGGCCTTCCCCAACGCCTCGGCGAGCGGGCCCGGGAGCGGGTGGCCGAGCAGGGTGGCGCCACCCGCGCAGGCGAGCCCGGCCTCGACGGCGCCGGCCTCGGCGACGTGCGCCTCGCGAACCTCCGGACGCTCGGCGGCGGCACTCGCGAGCGGGACGGCGGTGTCGTCCAGCACGCGCCGGTAGAGGACGCCGGAGGTCTCGCCGGAAGAGGTGCCCGCCACGATCTGGCCGGACTCGACCGTGCCGAAACCGTGCCGGCCCAGCACCCGGACCACGCCGATCGAGCCGGCCCCACCCGCGCTCCAGCGGCGCAGGGCGGACCCCAGCTCGCGGAGGGTCTCGGAGGTGGACGGCACGGAGGTCGCGGTCACGAGGATCAGCGTAGCCACCACCCCCGACAGTCCGCGCCGACCTGGCGCCCCGGCGGGTCGCGCGCCGCCCCGGACGTGAAGGACGTCCGGGTGAACCGGCGGGCGCCCGGGGAACCCGCACGGCATGATCGCCGTTTAACCGGACGTACCACCCACTACAGACTCCCCGGAGCCATGGACCCCTCCTGCAGTACCGGCACCGTCCCCCATGGACGGACCTCCCCCACCGCTGACCGTCGCGCGGTGACGTCATGATCGTCCTCAACATCCTCCTCGGCGTGCTCGTCGTCGTCGCGATCACCGCGCTGACCGGGTACTTCGTCGCCCAGGAGTTCGGCTACATGGCCGTCGACCGTTCGCGGTTGAAGGCGAGCGCCGCTGCCGGTGACGCCGGCGCGAAGCGCACCCTGGCCATCACGAAGCGCACCTCGTTCATGCTGTCCGGCGCGCAGCTCGGCATCACCGTCACCGGCCTGCTGGTCGGCTACGTCGCCGAGCCGCTGATCGGCGACGGCATCGGCGAGCTGCTCGGCGGCGTCGGCGTCCCGACCGCTGTCGGCGTCACGATCGGCGTGATCTTCGCGCTGCTGCTCTCCACCGTCGTGCAGATGGTGTTCGGCGAGCTCTTCCCGAAGAACCTCGCGATCGCGCGGCCCGAACCGGTCGCCCGGCGGCTCGCGTTCTCCACGAACCTCTACCTCGGGCTCTTCGGCTGGCTGATCACGCTGTTCGACGCCGCGTCGAACCTGCTGCTCAAGGCCCTGCGGATCGAGCCCGTGCACGACGTCGAGCACGCCGCCACCCCGCGGGACCTCGAGGCGATCATCGACGACTCCCGGGACAGCGGGGATCTCCGCCCGGGCCTGTCGACGCTGCTGGACCGCGTCCTGGACTTCCAGGACCGTCCGGCGCGGGCCGCGATGATCCCCCGCCCGCGCGTGACGTCGGTCCGGCCGGACATCACGATCGTCGAGCTGTCCGACGCGATGGCAGCCGGCCACTCGCGCTACCCCGTCGTCGACGGGGAGGACCCCGTCGGCGTCATCTGCCTGCGGGACCTGCTCGCGATCGACGGCCGGGACGCCGCGACGCTGCGGGTCTCCGAGATCATGCGCCCGGCCGTCATCGTGCCCGCGTCGCTGCCGCTGCCCGCGGTGCTCGACGCGCTGCGCGAGGCGGACGACGAGTTCGCCTGCGTCCTCGACGAGTACGGCGGCCTCGCCGGCGTCATCACCACCGAGGACATCGCGGAGGAGCTGGTCGGCGAGATCACCGACGAGCACGACGTGGGCGTCGACGACGACCCGCACGCCCTGGGCGACGGCTGGACCGTCCCCGGCGCGCTGCATGTCGACGAGGTCGGCCGGCTGCTCGACGCGGACCTGCCCGAAGGCGACTACCAGACCGTCGGCGGCCTGGTCATCGCCGAGCTGCAGCGCCTCCCCGAACCCGGGGACGTCATCACCGTGACCCTGCCCCGCGAGGCGGGCGCGGAGGACGACGAGGACGAGCACCGGCTCGAGATCGAGGTGTGCGAGGTGGAACGGCGGGTGCCGGAGACGGTGCGGCTGCGCCTGGTCACCGTGCCCGCGCCGCGTCGCGAGGCGGAGGAGAGGGCATGAGCGCCGGAGTGATCGTCACGTCGATCGCCCTGGTGGCGCTGTCGGCGTTCTTCGTCGCCGTCGAGTTCGCGCTCGTGGCGGCCCGCCGCTACCGGCTGGAGGAGCTCGCCGACACCAGCGCGTCGGCCCGTGCCGCGCTGCGCAGCGCGAAGGACCTGTCCCTGCTGCTCGCCGGGTCCCAGCTCGGCATCACCCTCTGCACGCTGGGCCTCGGCGCGGTCGCCAAGCCCGCCGTCGACGCCGCGTTGCAGCCGGTGTTCGAGGGCTGGGGGCTGCCGTCGGGCACGGCGGGCGTCGTGTCGTTCGTGCTCTCCCTGATCGTCGTGACGTTCGTGCACCTCGTCGTCGGGGAGATGGCGCCGAAGTCCTGGGCGATCTCGCACCCCGAGCGCTCGGCCACGCTGCTGGCCCTGCCGATGCGCGGCTTCATGATCGTGACCCGGCCGCTCCTGCTGGGGCTCAACGGGATGGCGAACTGGTGCCTGCGCCGGGTCGGCGTCGAACCCGTCGACGAGATGGCGTCCGGCCGCACCCCTGCGGACCTGCGCGAGCTCGTCGACCACTCGGCGCGGGCCGGGGCGCTGGACGACGACCGCCGGAACCAGCTCGTCACCGTGCTGGAACTGGAGGACGCCCCGCTGCGGCAGTTCGTGCACCGCGCGCTGACCGGCGTCTCCGCGGACGACGACGTGGCCCGCATCCGCGAGACCTCGCGGGAGAGCGGGCACCTGCGGCTGATCGTGTGGGACGCCGGCGAGCCCGTCGGGTTCGTCCACGTGCGGGACGCGCTCGGCCGGGAGGGCACGGCCCGGGATCTGGTGCGTCCGGTGCTGCGGCTCAGCGCCGACAAGCCCGTCTACCAGGCGCTCGCGACGATGCGGGAGACCCGCAGCCACCTCGCGCTCGTCGAGGACGGGTCCGAGCTGCTCGGCCTGGTCACCCTGCACGACCTGGTGGACCGGCTGCTGCCGGCCTGACACCACCCGCCCGGGACGTCGGCCTCACGGCCCGCCCTCTCACCGCACTCGAGACGGCCGCAGCCCTCCGGGACGGCTCCGCGTTCCCGGACCGGGCGTTGCAGCGCCACGTCCGCTTCCCTGAGCAGCGCCCCCGGCACGGGTGGCCACGGCATCGGACAGACCCTCGCACGGGCGGCATGATCAGCCCGTGGGACCGATTTCAGCCGGTGACGGCCGAATCGGTCCCACGGAGCGATCAGGCGCCGAGCAGGCGGGTGGCGAGGTACGTCTCGACCTGGTCCAGGCCGATCCGCTCCTGGGCCATGGTGTCCCGCTCGCGGATCGTCACCGCGTTGTCGGTCAGGGTGTCGAAGTCCACCGTGATGCAGAACGGGGTGCCGATCTCGTCCTGCCGGCGGTAGCGGCGGCCGATGGCGCCGGCGTCGTCGAAGTCCACGTTCCAGTTCTTGCGGAGCTGCGCCGCGAGGTCGCGCGCCTTGGGCGAGAGGTCCGCGTTGCGCGAGAGCGGGAGCACCGCGGCCTTGACCGGCGCGAGGCGGCGGTCCAGCTTCAGCACGACCCGCTTGTCGATGCCGCCCTTGGCATTCGGCGCCTCGTCCTCGGTGTAGGCCTCGATGAGGAAGGCCATCATCGAGCGGCCGACACCCGCCGCGGGCTCGATCACGTACGGGCGGTAGCGGGTGCCGCTGGCCTGGTCGTAGAACGAGAGGTCGACGCCCGAGTGGTTCGAGTGCGTCGTCAGGTCGAAGTCCGTGCGGTTGGCGATGCCCTCGAGCTCGCCCCACTCCTGGCCGGTGAACTCGAACCTGTACTCGATGTCCACGGTGCGCTTGGAGTAGTGCGAGAGCTTCTCCTTGGGGTGCTCGAAGTGCCGCAGGTTCTCCGGCGAGATCCCCAGGTCCGTGTACCAGCGCGTGCGCTCGTCGATCCAGTACTGGTGGATCTCCTCGTCGGTGCCCGGCTCGACGAAGTACTCCATCTCCATCTGCTCGAACTCGCGGGTGCGGAAGATGAAGTTGCCCGGCGTGATCTCGTTGCGGAAGCTCTTGCCCATCTGGCCGATGCCGAACGGGGGCTTCTTGCGCGAGGTCGTCTGCACGTTGAGGAAGTTGACGAAGATGCCCTGCGCCGTCTCCGGCCGCAGGTAGGCCAGGCCCTCGTCGCTCTTCACCGGGCCGAGGTGGGTCTCCAGCATCATGTTGAAGTCCTGCGGCGCCGTGTACTGGCCGCGCGTGCCGCAGTTCGGGCACGGGACGTCGGAGAGGTCGTCCTCGGTGGCCGGCTTGCCGGTGCGCTCGGTGTACTCCTCGGCGAGCTGGTCGGCACGGAACCGCTTATGGCAGGAGAGGCACTCGACCAGGGGGTCGTTGAACACGCCGACGTGGCCCGAGGCGACCCACACCTGGCGGGGCAGGATCACCGAGCTGTCGAGCCCGACGACGTCGTCGCGGCCGGTGACCATCGACTTCCACCACTGCCGCTTGATGTTCTCCTTGAGCTCCACGCCCAGGGGCCCGTAGTCCCACGCCGAGCGGGTGCCGCCGTAGATCTCCCCCGAGGCGAAGACGAAGCCGCGGCGCTTGGCGAGCGCGACGATGGTCTCGATCTTGGCGGAACTGGGCTTGCTGGCCACGGAGGTACTCCTGGGAGGGATCAGACGGAACTCACCCCCGCCGGATGCGAGGGGCTTCCCAGACTATCCGCCGCCGAGGTGTGCCCGCCGCGGGGCACCGTCACCGAGAGTGCCGGTCCGGTCCCTCCGCGAGCAGGCTCTCCCGCTCGACGACGACGCCGTCGACGCCCGTCAGCAGGGTCTCGTACGCGGACGGCTCGTCCGCCAGAGCCTCGGAGAGCAGCGGGATGACGTGCTCGCGCACAGGGAAGGGCGACAGCGCCCGGCGGTAGGCGTCGACGGAGTCGAACCGGACCGTGAGCACCCACCGTTCCGGGTCGTCGACGGCGCGTCCCGCCTCGCCGCCCCGGCAGCCCGGCGCGGCGCCCAGCAGCTCGAGGGCGCGGCGGGCCCGGGCGGCGAACGCCGGAGCCTCCGGGGCGGGCACGGCGAAGCGACAGACGAGCAGCACACCGGAACCTTAGTGAAAACGACTACCATGCGAGATGCGGCCCGGCGAGGTCTGTCGAACCACCGCGGGTGCGGCCGCCGCCCACGGGACTGGATGGTCATGCCGATCACCGAGCCGATCGCGGAGCCCGTCTCCGGAGACGAGCACGACGGGCACCCCTGCCCGGACGTGCGCCCCGCCCCCGCTCCGGTCGTCCGCACCCCGGCCACTCTCGCGGCGGCGGGAGACCTGCTGCGCGCGCTCGCCGCCCCGGTCCGGATCGCGATCGTGCTGCAGCTGCTGGAGTCCTCGCGCTGCGTGCACGACCTGGTCGACGCGCTGCAGGTCACCCAGCCGCTGATCAGCCAGCACCTGCGGGTGCTGAAGTCCGCGGGGGTCGTCGAGGGCACCCGGCAGGGCCGCGAGGTCGTCTACTCCCTGGTCGACGACCACCTCGCGCACATCGTCGTCGACGCCCTGGCGCACGTCGAGGAGGACGAGTGAGCACCACGCAGCCGGCGGCGGTCGCCGGGAGCCGTGTGCAGCGCGCGACGAAGCAACGCGCCGCGGTGTCCGCGCTGCTGGACCGGCTCGACGACTTCCGCTCCGCCCAGGAGATCCACGAGGAGCTGCGGCGCACCGGTGAGGGCATCGGCCTGACGACGGTCTACCGGACGCTGCAGGTCCTGGCGGACGGCGGCGAGGTCGACGTCCTGCGCACCGGCTCCGGCGAGGCCGTCTACCGGCGCTGCGAGACCGACGACCACCACCACCACCTGGTCTGCCGGCGCTGTGGCGCGGCGGTCGAGATCGAGGGCCCGGCCGTCGAGAGCTGGGCGCAGCGGATCGCCGAGGAGCACGGGTTCACCGAGCTCAGCCACACCGTGGAGATCTTCGGGCTGTGCCGGCCCTGCGGCGACACCCGGTGACCGGCGTCTCATAACGAGATCTCCGCACGTCTCCCGGGCGGTTAGCGTCCTCCCCGACGTGCGCGACGGTGCGTACGGCGCCGAGCGTGGGGAGGCCGTCATCGTGAGCGACGACGGAGGCAGCATCGGGACCGAGGCCGCGCCCAGCACGGTGCGCGCGCTCGACAGCCCGGAGTCCGGCGAGCTGGCGCAGCTCGCCGCGGTGTTCGAGGACCTGCAGTACGTGCTGCGCTGCTGCGAGCACCTCGTGTCCGCACTGGCCGCGCCGGAGCCGGACCAGGTACTCGTCGAGGCGTTGTGGACCGGGGCGCTCGTCGGCTACGTCCGCTGCTTCTCGGGCCGCACGAAGGTCCTGACCGAGGACGACGTCAAGTCCCTGGACCTCGACGCGGAGATGGCAGGCCTGCACCCGCTGTTCCCGAAGCTGCGGGACCACTACGCGTCCCGGCACGTCAACCCCCGCGAGGCGTTCACGATCGGGATCGCGCAGGCCAACGACGGGCACCCGACGGGCGTCGCGATCGTGTCCGCGCCCCGCCCGCCGGTCGACGACCCGACGGTCCGGGTGCTCGGCCGGATCGCCTACGGCCTCTCCGGGCTCGTCGACTCGAAGATGACCGCCGCTCAGGAGCGGGTGCTCGCGGCCGCCCGGGAGATGACGGCCGCGGACCTGGCCGGTCTCCCCCTGGTGCGCCTGGACGACTGACCGACCTCCGCTGCCTGAGTGGCTCGAGCGCCACTGATCGACGCTTGAGCCACTCAAGCAGCGGCTCGTGCCCGCAGACACCCCGCCCGTCACGGACACCGCGACCGCCACGACGAGCGTCCGCGGCCCCGATCCGCCGGACGAGCGCGGCGCTGAGCCGGCTCGCGAGCGCGATCCCCACCGCGTTGACGGCGAACACGATCCCGTACGCCTGCGCCCCGAGTGCGTACGGCGCACCCTGCAGCACGTAGCTGCCCATGGCGATGTAGACGAACATCCCGCAGCACACCAGCGCCAGGATCAACGTCGGGACCAGGAACGTCCGGTCCCGCAGCACCCCCGCCAGCGCCCGGCTGGTGTCGGCGAACCCTCCGGCGCGAGGACGGGCGGGCGGCAGCGTCTCCCGCTGCGTGAGCGCGGCGAGGAGGAGCACGGCCCCGATCAGCGCCAGCGCCACGAACAGCCCGCGCCAGTCCGTGATCCGCAGCAGCTGGCTCCCGAGCACCGGCGCGATCACCGGCGCCATCCCGCCGACCACCATGAGCAGCGCGAACGCCCGCGCCGCGGCGTCCCCGGAGTAGAGGTCCCGCACCATGGCCCGGGAGACGACGAGCCCGACCGCGCCGGCGAGCCCGCCGATCAGCCGCAGCACGAGCAGCGCCTCGATCGTCGGGGCGAACGCGCACAGCAGGGATGTCACGGCGTACAGGGCGACGCCGACGAGCAGCGGCCGTCGCCGTCCGATCCGGTCGCTGAAGGGCCCGACCAGCAGCTGCCCGACGGCGAGCCCGATCATGCAGACGGACATGGACGCCTGGCCGAGCGCCTCGGTGGTGCCCAGATCGGCCGTGAGCCGGGGCAGCGCGGGCAGGTAGAGATCGAGCGAGAGCGGCCCGAAGGTCGAGAGGCCGCCGAGGGCCAGGACGCGGCCGAGCGGGATCTTCGGCCGTGCGGTCTCCGAGGTCATCGGCGGGTCACGCCGGCTCACCCACCAGCTCCGCCCGCATGCTCGACGCGCTGCTCACCACCAGCATCAGCAGCGTCCCCATCGGCCCCTCGGTCAGGCCGGCGGCCGGGAACGCGTACCGCATCGTGACGTCCCAGCCCGCCTCGCCCCGCACCACGCGCGGGGTGCCGAACAGCCCCTCGCCGACGCCCAGGGCGACCCGGGTGGGGACGTCCTGCGCCGGATCCTCGGCGACGGGCAGGTCCCAGGCGACGACGCAGGTCAGGTTGAGGACCGGCAGGCCCTCCTCCAGCTCCGTGCCCTGGACCACGCACAGCACGCCGCCGTGGGCGAAGGTGAGCGAGCCGTCGTCGTCTGCCTGGACGTCGTGGAAGCGCTCCAGGGCGGCCCGGGCGACGTCGATCATGGGGGCGGTCATCGGGTGCTCGTCTCGGGCGTGTCGAGGGCGCCGCCGAACCGGCGGTCGCGGCGGGCGTAGATCTCGATCGCCTGCCAGATGTGGCGGCGGTCGAAGTCCGGGAAGAGCGTGTCCAGGAAGACCATCTCGGCGTAGGCGGACTGCCAGAGCAGGAAGTTCGACGTCCGCTGTTCGCCCGACGAGCGGACGAACAGGTCCACGTCGGGCATGTCCGGCTCGTCGAGGTAGCGCGCGATCATCCGCTCGTCGATCTTCTCCGGCTTGATCCGGCCGTCCCTGACCTGCTCGGCGATCTGCTTGACGGCATCCGCGATCTCCGCGCGGCCGCCGTAGTTGACGCACATCGTGAGGGTGAGGACGTCGTTGTCCCGGGTCTTCTCCTCGGCGACCTCCAGCTCCCGGATCACCGATCGCCAGAGGCGGGGCCGGCGCCCGGCCCAGCGGACCCGCACCCCCATGGCGTGCATCTCGTCGACGCGGCGGCGGATGACGTCCCGGTTGAAGCCCATCAGGAAGCGCACCTCGTCCGGGCTGCGCTTCCAGTTCTCGGTGGAGAAGGCGTAGGCGGACAGCCACTTCACGCCGATGTCGATGCATCCGCGGGCTACGTCCATCAGCGAGGCCTCGCCGCGCCGGTGGCCCTCGATCCGGGGCAGCCCGCGGGCGTTGGCCCAGCGGCCGTTGCCGTCCATGACGAGCGCGACGTGGTTCGGCACCAGCTCCGGCGGGATGGCCGGGGGCCGGGCACCCGAGGGGTGGGGCGGCGGTGGCTGGAAGGGCCCTGCGGTCGGCACAACAGGAGACCCTACGACCGTGCCGGATCCGGCCGCCTTCCGGCGCCGGTGCAGCTAAAATGCATGCATGCCCGCCATCACGATCCGCAACGTGCCCGAGCAGGTCCGCGCCGAGCTCGCCGCCCGGGCTGCGCGGGCCGGGCGGTCGCTCCAGGAATTCCTGCTGAGTGAGCTCACCGAGCTCGCCGCGCACACCGATCCGGAGGACTGGCTCGCCAGGGTCCGGGAGGACGCCCGAGCCGCCGGGGGGCGCCTGTCCGCCGCCGACATCGTCGAGGCACTCGACGCCGACCGCCGGTGAGCTCCACGGCCCCGGAGCCCACGATCGTCGACTCCTCGGTGATCGTCGCCCTGCTGCTCGACGCCGGGCCGCTCGGGGACTGGGCGGGCGAGACCGTCCGGGGGCGTGCGCTGCACGCGCCGCAGTTGCTGCCGTTCGAGGTCGGCAACGTCCTGCGCCGCCAGGAGCTCGCCGGCACGGTCGGCGCGACCGGCGCGAGGAAGGCCCACCACGCTCTGGGCCTGCTGCGGATCGAGCTGTGGCCGCCCGGGCCGATCGCCGGCCGCACCTGGGATCTGCGCGGCGCCGTCGGCTACTACGACGCGTCCTACGTCGCGCTCGCGGAACTTCTCGACGCCCCGCTGGTCACCCTCGATGCCCGGCTCGTCCGCGCGCCCGGCCCGCGGTGCACGTTCGTGGTCGCGCCCGCCGGGACGTGACGCCGACTATCCGGGAGGTCGGGGGACGGCGGGTTCCCGCCGCTCCGGGGCCCTGCGCTCCACCAACGGCAACGACCGCAGCTGGCGCTCCATGTGCCATTGCAGGTGCGCCGCGACCAGGCCGGACGTGTCCCGGCGGGTGAACGGCTCGGCGGCGTCCGCGACGTCCCAGTCCCCGTGCAACAGGGCGTCGAGCAGCGCGAACGTCTCCGGCGACGGCGTCACCGAGCCCGGCGGGCGGCACCGCTCGCACACCGCTCCCCCGCCCTGCACGCTGAACGCCCGGTGCGGGCCCGGCTCCGCGCACCGCGCGCACTCCGAGATCGACGGCGCCCAGCCTGCGTGGCTCATCGCGCGCAGCAGGAACGCGTCGAGGATCAACGAGGCGTCCCGCTCGCCGCCGGACAGCGCCCGGATCGCCCCGACGAGCAGCAGGTAGACCCGCAGCGACGGTTCGCCGCCCTCCTCGGAGACGATTCGGTCCGCGGTCTCCAGGATCGCGCAGCCGGCGGTGTAGCGGGAGTAGTCCGCGACGACGCCGGAACCGAACGCGTCGACGGTCTGGCACTGGGTGACCACGTCCAGGCTGCGGCCGGCGTAGCACTGGACGTCGACGTGGTTGAACGGTTCGAGCCGCGCGCCCCAGCGGGAGCGGGTGCGGCGCACGCCCTTCGCGACCGCGCGGATCTTGCCGTAGCGCTTGGTGAGCAGCGTGACGATCCGGTCCGCCTCGCCGAGCTTCTGCACGCGCAGCACCACGGCGGTGTCGCGGTACAGGGTGCTCACGCCGACGAGCCTACGACTCCTTCGGGAACGGCGCCGTTAGCCTGGCGGCATGAACGATCCGGAACTGGCCCGCACGCTCGCCTCGCACGCGGCGAGCGGCGTGCTCTCGACGCTGTCGAAGGACCCGGCCGGGTTCCCGTTCGGCTCGGTGGCCGCACTCGCCGTCGACGCGACGGGTTCGATCCTGCTCCGGCTCTCCGACCTCGCCGAGCACAGCCGCAACCTCGCGGCGGATCCGCGGGCGTCCGTGCTGGTCACGGAGGCCGGGGAGGGCGATCCGCTCGCGCTCGCCCGGGTCACGCTCCTCGGGACGGTCCGGGTCCTCGACGGCGCCGAGCGCGACGCCGCCCACGAGGTCTACCGCGCCGTCCACCCGAACGGCGTCTACGCGGACTTCCACGACTTCCGGACCTACCGCCTCGACGTCCGGGCGGTCCGCTACGTCGGCGGATTCGCCCGGATGAGCTGGGTCTCCGCCGCGGACTACGCCGCCGCCGAGCCGGACCCGCTCTTCCCGTACCGCGCCCGGATCGTCGGGCACATGAACGACGACCACGCGGACTCGCTCGTCGCCTTCTGCCGGACCCTGGCGGACCTGCCCGGGACGACACGGGCGCGGATGCTCGACGTCGACCGGCAGGGGTTCGGCATCTCCTCCGACGCCTCGGACGAGCCCGTCCGGATCGGGTTCGACGAGGAGTGCCGCACACCCGACGCCGTCCGGGCCGCGATGGTCGCCCTGGTCCGCCGCCTGCCCTGACCCTGTGCGCGTGAAACCTCGTTCTAGCGAGGTTTCACGCGCCCAACCCGGGTTGACCTGCGAAAACTCAGAAGCCCAGCTTGCGGAGCTGCTTCGGGTCCCGCTGCCAGTTCTCCGCGATCTTCACGTGCAGCTCCAGGAACACCTTCGTCCCGAGCAGCGCCTCGATCTGTCGGCGCGCGTCCGTCCCGACCTGCTTGAGCCGGGCGCCGCCCTTGCCGATGACGATGCCCTTCTGGCTCGAGCGCTCGACGTAGATCAGCGCGTGGATGTCCAGCATCGGCGCGGCCTTGGGGTGCCGGTCCTCGCGCGGGATCATCTCCTCGATCACCACGGCGATCGAGTGCGGCAGCTCGTCCCGGACGCCCTCGAGCGCAGCCTCCCGGATGAGCTCGGCGACGAGGGTCTCCTCCGGCTCGTCGGTGAGCTCGCCGTCCGGGTAGAGCGGCGGCCCCTCCGGCAGCTTCGAGACCAGCAGGTGCCGCAGCTCGTCGACCTGGAAGCCGTCGACCGCGGAGACCGGGATGACGTCCGCGAAGTCCATCAGGTTCGTCAGCTCGGTGAGCCGGGTGACGATCTGCTCCTGGCTCGCCTTGTCGGTCTTGGTGACGACACCGATCACCGGCGTGCGCCCGGCGACGGACTTCAGCTCGTTGACGATGAACTCGTCCCCGCGCCCGACGGGCTGGTCCGCCGGCACGCAGAAGCCGATCACGTCCACCTCGGCCCAGGTCTCGCGGACGACGTCGTTCAGCCGGGAGCCGAGCAGCGTCCGCGGCTTGTGCAGACCCGGCGTGTCGACGACGACGAGCTGCGCGTCCGGCCGGTGCACGATCCCGCGGATCGCGTGCCGCGTCGTCTGCGGCCGCGACGAGGTGATCGCGATCTTCTGCCCGATCAGCGCGTTGGTCAGCGTCGACTTGCCGGCGTTGGGCCGCCCGACGAAGCAGGCGAAGCCGGACCGGAAGTCGTCCGGCCAGGAGAAGCTGGTCATGAGTGCACCTCCGGTGCTTGTGCGCGGAAATCGACGCCCTGGCAACAGTTTTCGCGCACAGGCCCGTCAGCGCGGATCACAGCGCACCCAGCGTCTCGCCCGTGAGCCGGTGCAGGATCTCCCGGCCGATCGGCAGGGCGGCGGTGGCGGCGGGCGACGGCGCATTGAGCACGTGCAGAACCGAGCCGCGGCCCGTCCCCTGGTCCACGAACAGGAAGTCGTCGACGAGCGTGCCGTCCGCCTTCACCGCCTGGGCCCGGACCCCGGCGCCCGCGGGCACGAGGTGCTCGGCCCGGACGTCCGGCAGCATCCGCTGGATCTGCTTGACCATGGCCTTCTTCGACAGCGAGCGGTGCACCTCGCCCAGCCCGTAGCGCCAGTGCTGCTTCACGATCCTGAGCATGCCCGGGTAGACGAGGGACCCGAGCAGCTCCTTGGGCTTGATCGTCCCCCAGGAGTAGCCCTCCCGGGCCAGCGCGAGGACGGCGTTCGGGCCGGCGTGCACGTGCCCGTCGATGCCGCGGGTGACGTGCACCCCGAGGAACGGGAACGCGGGGTCCGGGACCGGGTAGATCAGGCCCTTGACCAGCTGGGCCGCCTCCTCGGTGAAGCCCGAGTACTCGCCGCGGAACGGGATGATCCGGACGCCCGGGTCCGCGCCCGAGGCCTTGGCCAGCTCGTCGCAGCGCAGCCCGCCGCAGACGACCACCTGGGTGCCGAGGAGGTCCCCGCCGTCCGTGCGGACCACGACGTCGTCCGGCCGGCGGACGATGCGGGTCACCGCGCGGCCGAGGTGGACCTCACCGCCCTCCTTGACGATCAGCTCGCCCAGCTTCTCGGCCACCGCGCGGTAGTCGCAGATACCGGTCGACGGCACCCACAACGCCGCGATGCCGCGGACGCCCGGCTCGTGGTCGCGCATGCCCTCGGCGTCGAGGCGGCGGGTCTCCACGCCGTTGGCCCGGCCGCGGCGCTCCAGCTCCGCCATGCGCGGGAGCTCGTCGTCGTGGGTGGCGACGACGAGCTTGCCGCAGACGTCGTGCGGCAGGTCGTGCTCGCGGCAGAACGCGACGGTCTCCGCGCAGCCCGCGACGGCGAGGCGCGCCTTCAGCCCGCCCGGCGCGTAGTAGAGCCCGGAGTGGATCACGTTGGAGTTGTTGCCGGTCTGGTGGTTCGCCAGCTGCGGCTCGCGCTCGACGACGGCGACGCTGCGCCCGGTGCGGACGACCGCGTGCGCGGTGGCCAGGCCGACGATGCCACCACCGACCACGACGACGTCGTACTTGGGGGTGGTGCTCATGCGGAGGCTCCTTCGAGCGTCGTGAGGACGGTGCCCGCCGGGTCGGCGACGATCACGAGGGCGGACGGGGAGAGGTCCCGGACGGCGGCGACGGACGCGTCGTCCGCGGCTCCGGACCCGGTGACGACGGCGGCGGCCTCCAGGCCCGGGGCACCACTGGACACCGCGGCGGCGACGGCCGCCTGCAGCGCCGTGAGCCGCAAGGACGGCAGGTCGACGGACGCGGCGGCGTACGTGCGGCCGTCCGTGTCCCGCACCGCGGCGCCCTCGGCGGCCCCGGTGCGTGCCCGCGACGACCGCGCGAGCGTCACGATCTTGGCGTCCTCGGGGTCGAGTGTGGCGCCCTCACTGCCGGACATCTGATTCCTCCCGCTGCAGGGCCTCGGTGGTCCGGGCCCCTCCGTCCTCGTCGTCGGTCCGGTCGTTCTCGGACCGGTCCTCGTCCTCGTCCTCGTCGTTCTCGTCCGGCGGATCCAGGGGCGTGACCAGCACCGTCGTGATGCGGATCCGGCCCCGCGCGTCCTTGCCGCCCTCGCCGCGCAGGTGCAGCAGGCCCTCCACCTCGGTCTCCGCCCCGGGGAGCGGGACCCGGCCGAGCCGCTGGGCCAGCAGCCCACCGACGGTGTCGACGTCCGCGTCCTCGAGCGCCTCGGCGAGTGCCGCCTCCCGGTCGGTGCCGGCGAACTCGTCCTGGAAGAGCTCCTCGAGGTCCTCCACCGGCAGCCGGGCGGCGAGCCGCAGCGTCCGTCCGTCCAGGTGCTCGACGTCCGGCACCTCGTCGCGGTCGTACTCGTCGGTGATCTCGCCGACGATCTCCTCGAGGATGTCCTCGATGGTCACGACGCCGGCGGTGCCGCCGTACTCGTCGACGACGATCGCCATGTGGATGCGCGTGCGCTGCATCTCGCGGAGCAGCTCGTCGATCCGCTTGGAGTCCGGCACGAAGAAGGCGGGCCGCACGACCTCCGGGAGCGGGGCGTCCGGCCGCTCGTAGCTCGCCCGGACGAGGTCCTTGAGGTACGCGACGCCGATGATGTCGTCGATGCCCTCGCCGAGCACCGGGATGCGTGAGTACCCGCTCTTCAGCGCCAGCCGGACGACCTTCTCGACCGGGATGTCCCGTTCGGCCCAGACCAGGTCCGGCCGCGGCACCATGACGTCCCGGACGATCGTGTCCCCCAGCTCGAAGACCGAGTGGATCATCTGGCGCTCGTCCTCGTCGACGACGCCGCGGGTGCTGGCCATGTCCACGAGCTCGCGCAGCTCGACCTCGGACGAGAACGGACCCTCGCGGAACCCGGGGCCGGGGGTGATCGCGTTGCCGACCAGGATCAGCAGCGACGCCAGCGGCGACAGGACCGTCGCGAGCATCCGCACCGGGACCGCGACGACCAGCCCGACGGCGTAGGGATGCTGGCGGCCGACGGTGCGCGGGCCGACGCCGATCAGCACGTAGCTGACCACGACCATGATCACTGCGGCGAGCAGGACGCCCAGGCCGGGCGGCGTGATCCAGCTGGCGAGGGCGACGGCGAGCAGCACGGTGGCCGCGGTCTCGGCCATCAGCCGGAGCAGGAGCAGCAGGTTGACGTGCCGGGGCCGGTCCGCGACGACCTTCGACAGGGCGCGGGCGCCCGCCTTGCCGCTGCGGACCAGTGCGTCGACCCGGGCCCGGGAGACGAAGGTCAGCGCGGCGTCGGCGGCGGCGAACAGCCCGGCCAGCGGAACCAGGACGATGGCGATGACCAGGAAGCCGACGGCGTTCATCGGGCGGGGTCCCGGTCGCCGGTACTCGGGGCGTCGCTCATGGGGTCGCGGGGCGGTCGTCCTCGAGGCCGACCGTGCCGAGCAGCCGGGAGTCGTTGCGGCGCTGCGCCTCCCGGGCGGCGGTGCGCGCGCGGTCCGTCCGCCAGTCCGCGAGGAGCTTGTTCTGCAGCGCGAACATCTCGCGCTCCTCGTCCGGCTCGTGGTGGTCGTAGCCGAGCAGGTGCAGGACGCCGTGCACGGTGAGCAGGTGCAGCTCGTCGTCCAGCGTGTGCCCGGCCAGCTTGGCCTGGTCCTTCGCGAACGCCGGACAGAGCACGACGTCCCCGAGCAGCGCGGGGCCGATGTCCGGCGCGTCCGGGCGGCGCGTGTCCTCCGCGAACTCGTCCATCGGGAACGCCATGACGTCCGTGGGCCCGGGCTCGTCCATCCACCGCTCGTGCAGCTCGGACATCGTCTCCAGGGTCACCGCGGTGATCGCGAGCTCGACGGCCGGGCTGACCTGCATGACGTCGAGCGCGTACCGGGCGACGGAGACGATCAGCGACTCGTCCACGGCGATGCCGGACTCGTTGACGATCTCGATGCTCACTGACCAACCTCGGGGATCACGGCTACCTCTGCTTCGGGTGCCGGGGCCCCCGGCACTCACCGGTGCGAGGGTAGTCGCCGCGGGGCGGGAGGGGTCCCGACCCCCACCCGGCACAGGTTTCCCGGTCCTCGCACAGGTCCGGACCTGTGCGAGGACGCCACTTCCTGTGTCAGGTCGCCGGTCGCTCAGCGGCGCCGCGAACGCCGGTCCTGCGGCGGTCCGGTCCGCGGCGCCGCGCTGCGCAGGTCGGGCCGCTGCGAGGCGGCGTCGAAGCGGGCGTAGGCGTCGACGATGTCCCCCACCAGCCGGTGCCGCACGACGTCGCTGCTGGAGAGCTCCGCGAAGTGCACGTCGTCCACGCCGAAGAGGATGTCCTGCACGACCTGCAGCCCCGACCGCGCGCTGTTCGGCAGGTCGATCTGCGTGACGTCACCGGTCACGACGATCTTCGAGCCGAACCCGAGCCGGGTGAGGAACATCTTCATCTGCTCGGGCGTGGTGTTCTGCGCCTCGTCCAGGATGATGAACGCATCGTTGAGCGTGCGGCCACGCATGTACGCGAGCGGCGCGACCTCGATGGTCCCCGCGGCGATGAGCTTGGGAATCGACTCGGGGTCGAGCATGTCGTGCAGCGCGTCGTAGAGCGGGCGCAGGTACGGGTCGATCTTCTCGTAGAGCGTGCCGGGCAGGTAGCCGAGCCGCTCCCCCGCCTCGACGGCCGGCCGGGTCAGGATGATCCGGTTGACCATCTTGGCCTGCAGCGCCTGCACGGCCTTGGCCATGGCGAGGTAGGTCTTGCCGGTACCGGCGGGGCCGATGCCGAAGACGATCGTGTGCGCGTCGATCGCGTCGACGTAGCGCTTCTGGTTGAGGGTCTTCGGGCGGATGGTCTTGCCGCGCCGGGACAGGATGTCCAGGCTCAGCACCTCCGCCGGGGACTCGCCGCGGATCGTGGCGGTGGCGGGGTCGTCCTCGGTGAGCATCTCGACCGTGCGCCGGACGGTGTCCGAACCGACGTGCTGGCCGCGCTCGGCGAGGGTGATCAGCTCGGTGAAGACGCGCTCCGCGAACGCGACGTCCGCCGGGACACCGGTGAGGGTGAGCTCGTTACCGCGTACGTGGACATCCGCCTCGAGCAACTCCTCGGCGGTGCGCAGGCTCTCGTCGTGGGAGCCGAGCAGCGCGAGCAGGGCGGTGTCCGGGACGGCCATGCGGGACTGGACGGAGTCCGGCTGTGTCTCAGGTGTCCGGGTCTCAGGGGTCCGCTGGCTCTCGGGAATCCGCTGGGTCAACTGCTTCGTCGCCTGCTCTCGGTCTCATGACGGGGACGGCATCAATGGTACCGGCCGGTACCGACACTTCGCCGCGCATTCTCCGAGCGGCTCAGCGGATGAGTTTCTGCACGTCCCGGAACTGGGGATGGGTGCTGGCGCCCATCCATTCGAACAGCACCATCTCGGTCGTGACGACCTCGGCGCCGTGTTCGCGGGCCCGCGTCAGCGCCGCGTCCCGGTTCACCGGGACCCGGGACCCGACCGCGTCGGCCACCACGACGACCCGGTGCCCCTCCTCGCGCAGCCCGATCACGGTCTGCAGCACGCAGACGTGCGCCTCCGCCCCGGCGACGACGATCTCCTTCGTCCCGGGTGGCAGCAGCATCGCGAACCCGGGCTCGCCGACCGCCCCGAACGCCGTCTTGGGCAGCACCAGCTGGGGATACGCGGCCAGCTCGGGAACGGTCGGGCCGAGGCCCTCCGGGTACTGCTCGGTGGCGGCGACCGGCACGCCGAGCAGCCCGGCGCCCTCCGCGAGCCGCACCGCGTTCGCGACGACCGCCTCGCCGCCGGAGATCGCCGGCATCAGCCGTTCCTGCAGGTCGACGAGCAGCAGCAGGCAGCCCTTGGCCGATATCAACATCGTTGTCCTCCCGGATCGGCCCCTAGTTTCCCGCGCCCGGGGCGTTCCCGGCACCGAGTCGTCGGTTTCCGTGTCGGACGCCGGGGCTACAGCAGGCGGGCGAGGGCCTCGGTGCAGACGCGCCAGGCGTCGGCGGCCGGGTCGATGACGGCGAAGTGGTCCGCGCCGTCGAGCGTGACCAGTTCCGCGGGGTCCCCCGCGGTCTGCGCGCGCTCGACGTACCGGCGGCTCTGGCGCAGCGGCACATTGCCGTCCGCCGTCCCGTGCACGCAGATCACCGGCACCCCGACGGGCAGCCGCTCGGCCGGCGAACCGAGGGCGTAGCGGCCCGGGATCCGGGCGGGCGGGCCGCCGAGGAGGTCGGTGGCCGCGCCGCCCCCGAGGGCCGCGCCGTCGACCAGGTCGAGCACGCCCGCCTGGCTGACCGCCCCGCGCAGCACGACCCGCGGGGAGGCACCGGGCGCACCGGCGGGCAGGCCCGGGCGGGCGACGAGCCACGCGACGAGGTGCCCGCCCGCGGAGTGCCCGAGCCCGACGACGCGGGCCGGGTCTAGGCGGGGTTCGCGCAGGTCGGCGAGGTGGTCGACGGCCGCGGCGACGTCGTCGAAGGTCGCGGGCCAGCCGCCCTCGTCGGGACCGCCGCCACCGGAGATCCGGCGGTACTCGACGTTCCAGGCCGCGTACCCGGCGTCGGCGAGGTCGATCGCGAGCGGGCGGCCGAGCTCGAGGCCGTAGCTGCTGCGCCAGAAGCCGCCGTGCACCACGACGACCGTGCCGCGCACCGGGCCGTCGCCGGCGGGGAGGGAGAGCTCCGCGAACTGGCTCGGCCGGTCCCCGTACGCGATCCGACGGGGCGCGGGGGCGCCGGCGGCGGGCCGCGGGTCCGAACTGCGGGCGGTCATGAGCGAGGCCGATCGGAGGAGGGGGAGCAGGCCGCGTCGGGAGAGGAGCACACGTGACGTTCGTAGCGCAAGACGCGTGGGATCGTCCGGATGCAGCACGGATGTACCGCGACTCGGTGACGGAAATACCGCGACTCGCGGGGAACGGGGAGGACCACGTCGCGGCGGACTTGGGGGGACAATCACCGCGACGTGGTGGCCACCGGCCGAGGGGGGCTCCTCCGGCGGCCTCGTGGACGCGAACGGCCACGAGCCTCTCCCGCCACATGGCAGGCGCGGCCCGACGATAGTCCCTACCGGCCGCCGAGCGGGGACCTTCCGGACTCGGAATCGATACGGCCGTGCGTGTCGCGCGGGGGCTAGCGGGAGGGCTCGGCGAACGGGTCGGGGCGCGCGGTCCAGCGGTCCGTCAGCGCCCCGATCGCCCCGAGGGCGACGGCCGCGGCGGTGGACGCGCGCAGAACGTCCGGGCCGAGCCGGACGGTCCGGGCACCGGCGGCGACCAGCGTGTCGAGCTCGGCGTCGGAGATCCCGCCCTCCGGCCCGACCACCAGCAGGACGTCCCCGCTCGCAGGCAGGTCGGAGGCGCGCAGGACGTCGTCCGCGCTCTCGTGGAGGACGAGCGTCCGCTCGACCTCGCCCACGCGACGGGCGAGCTCGGCCGTGGAGACGGGCGCGGACACCGTGGGCACCCAGGGGCGCCGGGCCTGCTTCGCCGCCTCCCGCACGGTCGAGCGCCAGCGCGCGAGCGCCTTCTCCCCGCGCGGGCCCTGCTCCCACTTCGCGACACAGCGCGCGGCCCGCCACGGAATCACCCCGTCGACGCCCGCCTCGGTGGCGGTCTCGACCGCGAGCTCGCCGCGGTCGCCCTTCACCAGGGCCTGGGCGAGCAGCACCCGCGGGGCCGGCGGATCGAGGCGGACCGCATCGAGGACGTCGAGCTCCAGGGAGTCCTTACCCGCCTCACCTGCCGCGGCGCGCGCCAGCCCGCCCCGGCCGTCGGCGAGCAGCACGATCTCGCCCGGGCGGATCCGCTTCACCGTGGCCGCGTGCCGGCCTTCCGCACCGGTCAGGGTGTGCGCTCCGACCTTCGGCAGTTCCTCGACCAGGAAAAGGGGCGCCGTGCTCATGCGCCGGCCGTCCGGGCCACGAGCTCCACTCAGCGACCGCCGAAGGAGTCCCGCAGCCGGGAGAACAGCCCGTGCCCGTTGCGCGCCCCGACCGCCAGGTCCGGCTGCTCCTCGCCGCGGAGCTTCGCCAGCTGGCGCAGCAGCTCGGTCTGCTCCTTGTCCAGCTTGGTGGGCACCGTGACGTCGATGTGCACGATGAGGTCCCCGTACCCGTCGATCCTGCCGGTGGAACGCAGCCGGGGCATGCCCTTGCCGCGCAGCGTCCGCATCGCGCCGGCCTGGGTGCCGGGCTCGATGTCGAGGTCCTCGAGCGCGCCGTCGAGCATCGGGAGCGGCAGCGTCGCGCCGAGCGCGGCGGCCGTCATCGGGAGCGGCAGGGTGACGTGGAGGTCCGTGCCGTCGCGCTGGAAGACCTCGTGCGGCACCTCCTCGACCTCGACGTACAGGTCACCGGCCGGGCCACCGCCCGCGCCGACCTCGCCCTGTCCGGCCAGTCGGACGCGCATCCCGTCGGCCACGCCGGCGGGGATCCGCACGCCGACGCTGCGCCGCGAGCGCACCCGGCCGTCCCCGGCGCACTGCCGGCACGGCTCCGGGATGACCTCGCCGAGGCCGCGGCACGTCGGGCACGGGCGTGAGGTGACGACCTGGCCGAGGAACGAGCGCTGCACGCTCTGGATCTCGCCGCGGCCGTCGCAGATGTCGCACGTCTGCGGGGAGGTGCCGGGCGCGCAGCCGGAGCCGGAACACTCCGAGCAGAGCACCGCGGTGTCGACGGTCAGCTCGCGCTGCACGCCGGTCGCGCATTCCTCGAGGGTGAGCTGCATCCGGATCAGCGCGTCCGCACCGGGCTGGACCCGGCTGCGCGGGCCCCGGCCGCGGCCGCCCCCGGCGCCGCCGAAGAAGGCGTCCATGATGTCGCCGAAGCCGAAGGCGCTGAACGGGTCTCCCCCGCCGGCGCCACCGCCGCCGCCGCGCCCGTTGTCCAGCGGGTCGCCGCCGAGGTCGACGATGCGCCGCTTCTCCGGGTCCGTCAGCACCTCGTAGGCGGTGCTGACCTCGCGAAACTTTTCCTGCGCCCCCGGTTCCGGATTCACGTCGGGATGGAGCTCCCGGGCGAGCCTGCGGTACGCCCGCTTGATCTCGTCGGGACCCGCGCCCTGTTCGACGCCCAGGATCCCGTAGTAGTCGCGTGCCACCCTCGAATTCCCCATGATCCTTCAGCTCGACAGCTCGTATCCCGACCGCGCGGAGAAGCTCAGCGCCCCGTCAGGATCTCACCCACGTAACGGGCGACGGCATGCACCGCCGCGATGGTTCCCGGATAGTCCATCCGGGTGGGCCCGACAACGCCCATTCCGCCCAGCACCGTGCCCGGCCCGTAGCCGATCGACACGACCGAGGCGGTGTGCAGGTCCGAGGACTCGTTCTCCTCGCCGATCCGTACCGTCACCAGGCCCGGGTCCTTCGCCGAGGCCAGCAGTTTCAGCACCACGACTTGCTCCTCGAGCGCCTCGAGGATCTGCCGCATCGACCCCGGGAAGTCCGCGGTGTTGCGGGTCAGGTTGGCCGTGCCGCCGAGCACCAGCCGCTCCTCGGGGTGCTCCACCAGCGTCTCGATCAGGACCGTGGACAGCGTCACCACGACGTCCCGCAGCTCGCGCGGCGCGGACTCCGGCAGCTCCGCCACCTCGGCGGACGCGTCCGCGAGCTTCCGCCCGACCAGCGCTCCGTTGAGGAGCGAGCGCAGCCGTCCGACCTCCTCCTCGCCGACGACCTGCCCGAGATCGACCACCCGCTGGTCCACCCGGCCGCTGTCGGTGATCAGCACCAGCATCAGCCGCGCGGGCGTGAGCTGGACGACCTCGAGATGGCGGACGGTGGAGCGGGTGAGCGTCGGGTACTGCACCACGGCGACCTGACGGGTGAGCTGGGCCAGCAGCCGGACGCTGCGGCGCAGCACGTCGTCGAGGTCGACCGCGCCCTCCAGGAACGACTGCACGGCCTTGCGCTCGGGCCCGGACAGCGGCTTGACCGAGGCCAGCCGGTCGACGAAGAGCCGGTAGCCCTTGTCCGTCGGGATGCGGCCGGCGCTGGTGTGGGGCTGGGCGATGAGCCCGTCCTCCTCCAGCGCGGCCATGTCGTTGCGCACGGTGGCGCTGGAGACGCCGAGATTGTGCCGCTCCACGATCGCCCTGGAGCCCACGGGCTCCTGGGTGGACACGTAGTCCGCGACGATCGCCTGGAGGACGGCGAAGCGACGTTCGTCCGAGTTCACCGGGCACCTCCTCGCGAAAATCGGGGACCGCAGACGGTCACCCACGTCATCGGTATGCGCTCCAGTCTATGCGGACGCAACCGCGTACCGCCCGGATCGCGAGGTGTGACCCGCTCGACGTCCGCGCCCGCGACCGGGCAGGATCCGCAGCCGTGCTGCTGCGCCGCGACAGGCTCAAGGAGCTGGGGCTGACGGAGAGCCTGGAGGTCGGCTTCCGGCTCTCCGCCCGCGGCCGGGCCCATCTCAGCCGGTGACGAGGGCGTCGAGCTTGGTCCACGAGCTCTCCCAGCCGAGCGCGGGTAGCTGGCTCACGCGTCGCTCGTCAACAGCCTGACCACACCCGGGTCACACGCAGGGCGCGGCATGGTCGGCGCGATGGGTGGTCCGCCTCGGTTCAGCCGGCGCTGGGTGTTGGTGGCCGCCGGCTCCGCCGCCCTGCTCGGAGCCGGACCCGCGGGCGGGCTGCTGCCCGTCGGCGCGGACCTGCCCGCCGAGGACCTCCGCGCCCGGGTCCTCGCCGGCCATCCGCCCTTCACCGGCCTCGCGCGCAGCACCGGGCGCCTCGGCCTCCCCGAGATCCCGCAGCTGCAGTCGACGACCGCCCTGCTGACCGGCACGACCACGATCCGCTCCTACCGCGCGGGCCCCGACCGCTGGCGCGTCGACGAGCTGACGCCGGCCGGCGAGCGGGACACCTACCACCGCGACGGTGTCGAGTACGTCTGGGACTTCGGCGCGAACCAGCTCACGACCGTCTCCGGCAGCACTCCGGTCCGGCTCCCCCGCCCGGCCGACCTCGACCCGCCCGAGCTGGCACGCCGGCTCGTCGGCCTGACCAGGTCGGATCCGGTCTCGACCATCCCGGGCCGGCGGGTCGCGGGCATCGGCGCCTCGGGGTTCCGGGTGACGCCGGGCGACCCGGACACGACGGTCGCCCGGATCGACGTCTGGCTGGACCCGGACTCCGGGCTGCCGCTGCGCGTCGAGGTCGCCGGGCGCACCGATCCGGGCCTGCCCGTGCTGTTCACCGAGTTCCAGGAGGTCTCCCTGACCGCGCCCGACGACCGCACCCTCACCCCCGCCCTCCCGCCCGGCGCGGGCTCGGTGACCGCGGACGCCGCGGACCTCGCCGGCGCCCTGCGCCAGCTCGACGCGCCCGACCCGCCTGCCCGGCTGGCGGGCCGCGACCTCGTCCCGCTGGGGGACGCCACTCTGCCGGGCGTCGGCCTCTACGGCTCCGGGGTCGCCGGGTTCGCGCTGGTCCCGGCCAGCCGCGGCATCGCGGACCGGGTCATCGAGGGCGCGGCGATCGCGGGCGGCGTGGCCGTCGAGGTGCCGGTCGGGCGCGCGGTGCGGGTCAGCTCGCCGCTGATCACCGTCGTGGCCCGCGGGGGGATCCGTCGGGGCGGGAGGCTGCTGGTCGGGACGGTCGCGCCCGCGGTGCTGGAACAGGCCGTGCGCGAGCTGCCGGCGAGGGGCCGGCCGTGATCATCGCGACCGCCGGGCTCACCAAGCGCTTCGGCCGGGTGACCGCCGTCGACGGCGTCGACCTCCGGGTGCCCGAGGGCGTCCGGTTCGGCCTGCTCGGGCCCAACGGCTCCGGCAAGACGACGACGGTCCGGATGCTGCTCGGGCTCGTCCACGCGACGTCCGGCTCGATCGAGGTGTTCGGCGAAGCGATGCCGCGCCGGGCCGCGAACGTGCTGCCGCACGTCGGGGCGCTGGTGGAGGGCCCGGCCGCGTGGGGCCACCTGTCCGGGCGGGCGAACCTGCGGCTGCTCGACGCCGCCGGCCGCGGGGGCCGTCTGCGGGACCGGCGCCGCCGCGTCGAGGACGTGCTGGAGCAGGTCGGGCTCGGCGGGGTCGACCGCCGCCCGGTGCGTGCCTACTCCCTCGGCATGCGCCAGCGCCTCGGCATCGCCGCGGCCCTGCTGCGCGGCCCGCGCCTGCTCCTGCTCGACGAACCCACGAACGGCCTCGACCCGCGCGGGATCCAGGAGATGCGGTCGCTGCTGACCGAGCTGAACGAGGCCGGGACGACGGTCGTGCTGTCCAGCCACCTGCTCAGCGAGGTGGAGGCGCTGTGCACGCAGGTCGGGATCATGGACTCCGGGCGGCTGGTGCTCGACTCCCCGCTCGACGCCCTGCGCACGCCGACGGGCCGGATCCTGCTGACGACGCCCGACCCGGCGTCGGCCCTCGGGCTGCTCGACGGGCGGGTCCTGTCCCGGGTCGGGAACGAACTGGTCGTGCGGGGCGACGACGCGGCGGAGCTGAACGCGCGGCTCGTCGCCGGCGGGGTGCGGGTGAGCGGGCTGGGCGCGGAGAGGCGGACGTTGGAACAGGTGGTGCTGGAGCTGACCGGACCGGGAGCGGACCGGGTGGACGGGCGGCCGCCGCCCGCCGACGACCCGACCGGCCCGATCCCGATCCCCGGGGGCGAGCGGTGATCGGCGTCGAGCTCCGGCTGATGCTGCGCCGGCGCCGGGTCTGGTTGTGCTGGATCCTGCTCTGCGCCCTGCCGACGCTGGTCGCGATCCTGCTCGCCGCCACCCGCCTCACGCCCCCGCCGGGTAGCGGCGGCGCTTTCCTCTCCGCCGTCGTGACCAACGGGCAGATCTTCCCGGCCGCCGCGCTCGCACTCGTCCTGCCGGTGTTCCTGCCGATCACCGTGGCGATCGTCTCCGGGGAGGCGATCGCGGGCGAGGCGACGGCCGGGACCCTGCGCTACCTGCTCGTCCGGCCCGTCGGGCGGCTACGGCTGCTCACCGCCAAGCTGATCTCCGTCGCGGTCTACGTGCTGCTCGCGGTGCTGCTGGTGACGGTCGTGTCCTACGTCGTGGGGGTGCTGGCGTTCGGGTTCGGGCCCGACGCGTCGCTCGGCGGAGGGGGCGGCATCCCGTCGCTCTCGGGCGCGACCCTGACGCCCGTGGACGTGGTGGTCCGCACCGGCGTGACCGTCGGGTACCTCGCGCTCTGCATGCTGGCCCTCGGGGCGATCGGGCTGTTCTTCTCGACGCTCACGGACTCTCCGCTGGCCGCCACGCTCGGGGTGCTGGCGGTCGTCGTGGCGAGCGCCGCGCTGACCCCGCTCGACGCGGCCTCGGCGATCCAGCCGTACCTGCCGACGACCCACTGGCTCGCCTGGATCGACCTCTACCGGGACCCGATCCTCTGGGACTCGGTCCACCGCGGCCTCCTCGTCGAGGGCGGCTACGTCGTCGTCGCGTTCGGCGCGGCGTGGGCCAACTTCGCGACGAAGGACGTCACCAGCTGACCTGTGCGCGTGAAACCTCGCTAGAGCGAGGTTTCACGCGCACGACCCCCGTTGACCTGCGAGGACCCCCACGGGGTCAGCCTGCGGGTGCGGCTCCGCAGCCCGCACCCGCGACGTCGACGGGCCCGGTCCCGATCGCCCGCAGCACCAGGCCGGTGACGGTCGCGTCTCGCGGCAGGTTCGAGTGCCCCACCCGGGCGCCCGGGCAGACGTCCTGGACCCGGACGTTCGTCGCCCCGTCGAGGCAGGCGGTCTCCGGCGGCGTCGAGGTCTCGTCGTCGGCGGTCCAGATCGAGAGCCAGGGCACGGCCGCGCCGACGTCCGCCCGGTCCAGCTCGGTGACCTCCGCCGACCCCGGGGCGAGCTGGCGGCACGCGACAGGGCAGGCGTCGGGGGCCTGGGCGATGGCGAGGGCGGCGAGCGACGTCCCGTGCAGCGGCGACCCCATCGTGACGACGCGCCGGGCCTTCGCCGCGCCGTCGTCCCGGGAGATCCACAGCCCGGTGACCACACCGCCGGCCGAGTAGCCGACCACGTCGACGGACGGGGCGCCCGCGGCGAGGGCGGCGTCCGCGGCGGCGTCGAGCACGTCGACCTGGGCCGACAGGCCACCCGTTCCGTCGCCGACGAGCGTGAGCACCTGCGCGTCCCGGCCCGTGGCCTCGATCCGGGAGGCGAGCTGGAGCAGGGAGTCCCGGCTGCCGCCGTAACCGGGGACGAGCAGGACCGTGCCGGGCCGGTCCTGGGCGGGCCGGGCGGCGGGGCCGACCTCGCCGACGTCGCCGCCGGACGACCCCGCGACCCGGGCGCCGACGAGCACCACCGCGACGAGCACGACCAGCGCCAGGATCGCGGCGAGCAGCCGCCGCCGCGGGCTCACCGCCTCCCCCGCGAGTCGGTGTTTTCGGTCGTCCGAAACGCCCATCCCGGATGGCCCACGTCGTGCGGTTCGGACGACCGGAAGTGCCGACTCGCGGGGGTCATGCGCGCGCGGCCTCGGCCTCGGAGGCGAGGAGGAGGTCCTGCACGACGCGGTCCGCGAGCAGGCGGCCGGGGCGGGTCAGGACGGCGCGGCCCTGCCGCAGCACGGCGGGGTCGAGCAGGCCCTGGTCCGCGACGCGGCCGGCCTCGGCACGGGCGGCGTCGTCGAGCAGGTCCAGCGGGAGCCCGGACGCCAGCCGCAGCCGCAGCATCACCCGTTCCGTGTGCTGCTCGTCCGGGGTCAGCTCCTCGCGGTCCAGCTCCGGGGAGAGGCCGTCGGACAGCATCGACGCGTAGCGCGCGGGGTGCTTGACGTTCCACCAGCGCGTCCCGGCGAGGTGCGAGTGGGCGCCGGGGCCCGCGCCCCACCAGTCCCCGTCCAGCCAGTAGCCGAGGTTGTGCCGGCACTCCGCCTCGGGCGAAAAGGCCCAGTTGGAGACCTCGTACCAGCCCAGTCCGGCCGCGCTCAGCAGGTCGTCGATCAGCTCGTAGCGCTCCGCGGCGACGTCGTCGTCCGGGGCGGGCAGCTCGCCGCGCTTCACGCGGCGGGCCAGCGCGGTGCCGTCCTCCACGATCAAGGAGTACGCCGAGACGTGGTCGACGCCCGCGGTGAGCACCGCCTCGACGGAGGCGCGCAGGTCGTCCGTGGTCTCGCCGGGCGTCGCGTAGATGAGGTCGAGGTTGACGTGCTCGATCCCCGCCCGGCGCGCCTCCTGCGCGGCCTCGACGGCGCGGCCCGGCGTGTGCCGGCGGTCCAGGATGCGCAGCACGTGGGGCGCCGCGGACTGCATCCCGAGGGAGACCCGGGTGAAGCCCGCGTCCACGAGGCCCGCGAAGAACTCCGGGGAGGTGGACTCGGGGTTGGACTCGGTGGTCACCTCGGCGTCCGGAGCGAGCCCGAACTCGTCGCGGATCGTGTCGAGGACGGCACCGAGGCGCCCGGCGCCGATCAGCGACGGCGTCCCTCCCCCGACGAACACGGTGTCGACGGGCCGGTCCCCGACCGTGCGGTGGGCGAGCGCGAGCTCCCGGCGGACCGCCTCCAGCCAGCCGTCCGGTGAGGCGCCGGACCCGTCCAGTTCGGAGGCCGTGTAGGTGTTGAAGTCGCAGTAGCCGCAGCGGGACGCGCAGAACGGCACGTGGACGTAGATGCCGAAGGGCGTCGCAGGGGTCACGACACCACGGTAACCGCGTCCGGAGGTGGCGAGGCGCGTCCGGGATCAGTGGCGGGAACGGCCGCGCTGCGTCCCATCCGGAACGGACGGCGGGCTCGGCTTCCCTCCACTCCCTTCCGTTGCTCTTCGGAGCCGGGAGCCCAGACCACCGCGCGACGGACGACCCCTCCGCCACGACGACGCCCGCGGGACGGTGGTCGCCCCGCCCGTCCGCCCGACCGCGACGTGCGCCCGAAGCGCCCTTCGCACCTCCTCCGGATCGAATCCGGCGATCGGGAAGTGCCACTCCTCGCTCGCCGCCCGAGGATCTCGCTTCGAGGCCCGCCGTGCCCCGAGTCCGGTCGGGTGCGTTCCGAGCAGGAGATCGAATCTCAGAACCGGCTCCGCGCCGAACCGGCCGGTGTCGATCACCGTGACGGTGGCCAGGTCCCCCCAGGCGATGCGGAGCAGGTCCCGACCTCGGGCCGGGTCGACCCCGATGCCGTGCTCCGACAGATGCAACCGACGGCGCCGCCGCGACACGACACGGCACACCGCGGGGACCGCCGCCCCCACGCACCAAAGGGTTCCGAACGCAAGGAGCCCCGGGCCGTAGGCGTGCAGACCGGTGCTCCCCACCGCGTCACCGAGCATCAGCATCGCGAGGCCGGGAACGGCGAAGGGCACGGCCAACGCCAGCCGCTGCCCGGCGTACTCCGCGAGCCGGAAGGGGCCGGGGCCGAGGGTCACGTCGTGTCCGCGCACCCGCCGATCATTGCGGCCGGGGCTCGCCCCTGGGGTGGAACAGGGAATCAGTTCACGATCGCGAACGCGCACTGGACCTCGGTCTCCGACCGGACGAGATCGGTACCGGTGGCTCACGAACAGCCCGCCCCGCCCTTCGACGTCGGGCGATCGGCCGAGTGCGGTGCTCGCCGGGGCGATCGGCCGGGCGCCGGCCGTCGTCCTGCGGCGACGGCTCGGCGTCGCAGCGGCCCGGCGCCCGATGGACGACGCGGCGGGGGTGTGGGACCGAGGTCGTCGTGTCGCCGCGTCGACAACGGCGCCCGTCGCGACTGCGCCGGCTCCGAGCAGCCCGAGCCCGACCGCCGCCGCGGCAAGCGGACGCCGCCGCGCAGCCGGGCGCTCGCGCCCCAACCGGTCGGCGACGGGGGTGGTCCCCGGACCGGCCCGGTGCCGAGCAGGTATGACTCCTCCGCCGTGGTCGTCAAACGCCGATCCGTCGGTAGTGCCCACCCCGGCGCGTCCCAACCACGGGCCCCGGTTGTGAATCCTCTCCCAGCATCCGGGCATGCGCTGGCCGTTGGTCCGGACAGCGTGGCACCCTGTTGGGCGTGACCGCGCTGACTCTGCACCTGCGGGCGCCTGGCCTCGTCGCCCGGCGCCACGTGGACCTGCATCGGGTGAGCAGCGCGCTCTGTCGACTCTCGCGCTGAGCGCGCACGCCGTCGACCTCGTCCTTCCAGACCCATCCGGCGCCGGATCCCTCACCGCGACGACGCTTCCGAACGGCGTCGCGATGAGCCCAGGCCCCGCTTGTGTTCGATCCCAGACACGGGAGCTCCCACCACATGCCCCCCACCACCCCTGCACCCGCCAAGCGCAAGCGCGGCGAAGGCCAGTGGAAGCTCGGCTACCGCGAGCCGCTGAACCCGAACGAGCGCAGCAAGCGCGACGACGACGGGCTCAACGTGCGCGCGCGGATCGAGAACATCTACGCGAAGGGCGGCTTCGACTCGATCGACCCGGCCGACCTGCGCGGCCGTTTCCGCTGGTGGGGCCTGTACACCCAGCGGAAGCCGGGGATCGACGGCGGCCGCACGGCCAGCCTCGAGCCCGAGGAGCTGGACGACCGCTACTTCATGCTGCGGATCCGCTGCGACGGCGGCGCGCTCACCACCGAGCAGCTGCGTGTCCTCGGTGAGGTCAGCCAGCAGTACGCCCGGGACACCGCGGACATCACCGACCGGCAGAACATCCAGTACCACTGGATCCGCGTCGAGGACATGCCGGCGATCTGGGAGAAGGTCGAGGGCGTCGGCCTGCTGACCACCGAGGCCTGCGGGGACACCCCGCGCGTGATCCTCGGCTCCCCGGTGGCCGGCATCTCCGCGGACGAGAAGCTGGACCCCGAGCCCGCGATCCGGACGATCCTGGACCGCTACATCGGCAGCAAGGAGTTCTCGAACCTCCCGCGGAAGTTCAAGACCGCGATCTCGTGGCAGCAGGACGTCGCGCACGAGATCAACGACATCTCCTTCGTGGGCGTCGACCACCCGGAGCACGGCCCGGGCTTCGACCTCTGGGTCGGCGGCGGGCTTTCCACCAACCCGAAGATCGCGCAGCGGCTCGGGGCGTGGGTGCCGCTCGACGAGATCCCGGACGTCTGGGCCGGCGTCATCTCGGTCTTCCGGGACTACGGCTACCGCCGGCTGCGCCACCGCGCCCGCATCAAGTTCCTGGTCGCGGACTGGGGCGTGGAGGAGTTCCGCCGGGTCCTCGAGGAGGAGTACCTCGGTCGCAAGCTGATCGACGGTCCGGCTCCCGAGGTCCCCGAGGTCCCGATCGACCACGTGGGCGTGCACAAGCAGGTCGACGGCCGCAACTTCGTGGGGCTGGCCCCGGCGTCCGGACGCGTCTCCGGCAGCACGCTGATCTCCCTGGCCAAGGCCGCCGAGACGGCCGGCTCGAAGCGCGTCCGGCTGACGGCGCAGCAGAAGGTCGTCGTCCTCGACGTCCCGGACGCCGCCGTCGACGCGCTGAAGGCCGAGGCGGACGCGCTGGGCCTGCAGGCCGAGCCGTCGCCGTGGCGGCGCTCGACCATGGCCTGTACCGGCATCGAGTTCTGCAAGCTCGCGATCGTCGAGACCAAGGAGCGGGCGATCCGCCTGGTCGAGGACCTGGAGAAGCGGCTCGCGGACATCCAGGGCGACCTCGACACCCCGGTCTCGATCCACCTCAACGGCTGCCCCAACTCCTGCGCCCGCACCCAGGTGGCGGACATCGGCCTCAAGGGCATGATCGTCCCCGACGCGGACAAGAACCAGGTCGAGGGCTTCCAGGTCCACCTGGGCGGCGGGCTCGGCCTCGACGCCGGGTTCGGCCGGAAGCTGCGCGGGCTCAAGGTCACCAGCGCCGAGCTGGGTGACTACGTCGAGCGCGTCGTGCGGACCTACATCGCGCAGCGCGAGCCCGGCGAGCGGTTCGCCACCTGGGTCCTGCGCGCCGACGAGGGCGATCTCAAGTGACCGAGCTTGCGAGGTCACCATTCGGCACAGCACCCCGGGGCACGGGGCCGACGAGCGTCAGCGAGGAGGGCCTGTGACCGAGCTCGCGAGGTCACCATTCGGCGCAGCACCCCGGGGCACGGGCCCGACCAGCGTCAGCGAGGAGGGCCTGTGACCGAGCGGGTCGTCCCCTACCACTGCCCGTATTGCGGAGAAGAGGACCTGCGCCCCGCCGCGCGCAGCGAGAAGGTCCCCGGCGCGGCCTGGTGGTGCTCGAGCTGCCTCCGCACGTTCGTCGTGACCTTCGTCGGGATCGGCGTCCCGGAGACGGCACCGGAGAAGCTAGGAGCGGACTCATGAGCGTTGCCACCGAGACCGACCTCAGGGCCGTCGCCGAGCGCGGCGCCGCCGAGCTGGGTCCGGCCGCCACGGCCCAGCGGCTGCTGGCGTGGGCCGCCGAGACCTTCGGCTCCCGGATGATCGTCGCGTCGAACATGCAGGACGCGGTGCTCGTCGACCTCGCCGCCAAGGCCCGGCCCGGCGTCGAGATCCTCTTCCTGGAGACGGGCTACCACTTCGCCGAGACCATCGGGACGCGGGACGCCGTCGAGCAGGTCTACGACGTGAAGATGGTCAACGCCGAGGCCAGGCAGACCGTCGCCGAGCAGGACGCGAACGAGGGCAAGGACCTCTTCGCGCGGGAGCCGAACCGGTGCTGCGCGCTGCGCAAGGTCGCGCCGCTGCAGGACACGCTGGCGGGCTACGACGCCTGGGTCACCGGCGTCCGCCGCGTGGAGGCCCCGACCAGGGCGAACACGCCGCTGATCACCTACGACGAGAAGTTCGGCCTCGTCAAGATCAACCCGATCGCCGCCTGGAGCGACGAGGAGATGCAGGCCTACATCGACGAGAACGGGATCCTCGTGAACCCGCTCGTCGACGCCGGCTACCCGAGCATCGGCTGCGCCCCCTGCACCGCCAGGCCGGCCCCCGGCGCGGATCCGCGTTCCGGTCGCTGGGCGGGCACGGGCAAGATCGAGTGCGGGCTGCACGTCTCATGACCCGTGCGCGGAAGACCTCGCCCGAACACCGTTATTCACGCACGAGCACCGGAGGTGCAGCTTGACCGCGCCCGCGCTGGACGCGCTCGACGCGCTCGAGTCGGAGTCCATCCACATCTTCCGCGAGGTCGCGGGCGAGTTCGACCGGCCGGTGATCCTCTTCTCCGGCGGCAAGGACTCGACGCTGTTGGTGCACCTGGCCGTGAAGGCGTTCGCGCCCGCGCCGGTGCCGTTCCCGCTGCTCCACGTCGACACCGGGCACAACTTCGACGAGGTCATCGACTTCCGGGACTCGCTCGTCGAGCGCCTGGGCCTGCGGCTCGAGGTCGCGAAGGTCCAGGACTACATCGACGACGGTCGCCTGGTCGAGCGCGCGGACGGCACCCGCAACCCGCTGCAGACCCAGCCGCTGCTCGACGCGATCGTCGAGAGCAGGTTCGACGCGGTGTTCGGCGGCGGCCGCCGGGACGAGGAGCGCGCCCGCGCCAAGGAGCGCATCCTCAGCCTGCGGGACGCCTTCGGCCGCTGGGACCCGCGCAAGCAGCGCCCCGAGCTGTGGAACCTCTACAACGGACGGCACGCCCCGGGCGAGCACGTCCGCGTCTTCCCGATCTCCAACTGGACCGAGCTCGACGTCTGGCGCTACATCCAGCGGGAGAACATCGAGCTGCCGACGATCTACTACGCGCACGAGCGCGAGGTCTACAAGCGCGACGGCATGTGGCTCGCCGAGGGCCCGTGGGGCGGCCCTCGCGGCACCGAGCAGCTCGAGCAGCTCTCGGTCCGCTACCGGACGGTCGGCGACGGCTCGTGCACCGGCGCCGTCCAGTCCACCGCCACCACCCTCGACGAGATCATCGCCGAGGTCACCGCCTCCCGGCTCACCGAACGCGGCGCGACCCGCGCGGACGACCGCATGTCCGAGGCCGCCATGGAGGACCGCAAGCGTGAGGGCTACTTCTGATGACTAGGGATCTGCTCCGGTTCGCGACGGCCGGCTCCGTCGACGACGGCAAGTCCACTCTCGTCGGGCGGCTGCTCTACGACACCAAGTCCGTCCTCGCGGACCAGATCGAGGCCGTCCAGCGCGCCTCGGTCGACAAGGGACTGTCCACGCCGGACCTGTCGCTGCTGGTCGACGGCCTGCGCGCCGAGCGCGAGCAGGGCATCACGATCGACGTGGCGTACCGCTACTTCGGCACGCCGACCCGGGAGTTCGTCCTCGCGGACACCCCCGGGCACGTCCAGTACACGCGCAACACCGTCACCGGCGCCTCCACCGCCGAGCTCGCCGTGCTGCTCGTCGACGCCCGCAACGGCATCGTCGAGCAGACCCGCCGGCACGCCACGGTGCTCGCGCTGCTGCGCGTCCCCCGGCTGGTGCTGGCGATCAACAAGATCGACCTGGTCGGCTACGACGAGGCCGTCCTGACGGCGATCGCGAAGGACTTCGCCGGGCTCGCCCGCTCGCTGGGCTTCCCGGACGAGGCCGTGCAGACCATCCCGGTGTCCGCGCTGGTCGGGGACAACGTCGTCGAGCGCTCGGCGCACACGCCCTGGTACGACGGGCCGACGCTGCTCGGGCACCTCGAGTCCGTCCCGGTCGTCGGGCCGGAGGTCGCGAAGCCCTTCCGCATGCCCGTCCAGTACGTGATCCGCCCGCGCACCGAGGCGCTGCACGACTATCGCGGCTACGCGGGTCAGGTCGCGTCCGGCTCGGTGCGGCCCGGTGACACCGTCGTGGTCCTCCCCGAGGGCCGCCGCACGACCGTCACCAGGGTCGACACCGCGGACGGGCCGCTGGACGCCGCCACCGCGGGGCGCAGCGTCACGATCCTGCTCGCGGACGACATCGACATCTCCCGTGGCGACATGATCGTCGCGGCGGACGCCGAGCCGCGGGTCACCAGCGTGATCGACGCGACGCTCTGCTGGCTCGCCGAGAAGCCGCTGCGCGCGGGAGCCCGGCTGCTGCTCAAGCACGGCACCCGGACCACGCAGGTGATCGTCGGGGCGCCGGAGTGCCGGATCGACACGGACACCCTCACCGAGGTCGAGGCGGAGACGCTGGAGCTCAACGACATCGGCCGCGTCACCCTGCGTACGGCGGACGCCCTGCCCGTCGACGACTACGCGGACGTCCGCGCCACCGGCAGCTTCCTGCTGATCGACCCGCCGACCGGCAACACGCTCGCCGCGGGTCTCGTCGGCACGCCTCTGGCGCTCACCCCGCTCACCTCGTAGGCGGCCGCCATCCCGACCCCCCACGCCTCGCGAGCCGGGGTCCCGGGCCCCGCGAGTCGGGGCCCGGGGCCACGCGAGTCGCCGGTGCTGGTGCCGGTCGCGCACGGCAGCCGGGATCCGCGTTCCGCCTCGACGATCGCCGCGCTGCTCGACGTCGTGCGGTCCCGCGCGCCCGGGCTCGACGTCCGGCCCGCGTTCCTGGACTTCGACCACCCCCGCCTCGACGACGTGCTGGCCGCTCTCGATCGGCCCGCGGTCGTCGTGCCGCTGCTCCTGGGCGCCGCGTACCACGCCCGGGTCGACATCCCGGCCGTCGTCGCGCAGGCCCGGCGCCCGGGGCAGGACGTGCGGGTCTCCGACGTGCTCGGCCCGGACCCGGCGTTGCTCGACGTCGCCGCGGAACGGCTCGCCCGGCTCGGCGTCGCCCCCGGGGACCCCGGCCTCGGGATCGTCCTCGCGGGCACCGGCTCGTCGCATGCCGCCGCGAACGCCACCGTCCACGACCTGGCCCGACGCTGGCCCCTCGCGGCCGCCGCGTTCGCCACGGCCGCGCCGGACGTCCCGACCGCGATCGCCGATCTCCGCCGACGCGGCGCCCGCCGGATCGCGGTCGCCTCCTGGTTCCTCGCCCCCGGACGCCTGCTCGACCGCGTCCACACCCGGGCGGCGGGCGCGCCCGTCGCGGAGGCCCTCGGCGCCCACGCGGCCGTCGCGGACGTCGTCCTGTCCCGGTACCGCGCGGCCGCCGCCCGTCCCGCGATCAAGGCCGATACGGCGCTCGCGGAGATCATCTGATCCCGTTCCGCCCTTGCCGGTGGAACGGACGGTCGGAAACGTCCGGGCCGAACGTCTGAGACACCCACCACGCCGAATCCCGCTGCGCGAGCGGCGAACCGGCGTCACCCGCCCGTCACCGCGGCGTCATCGCAGTTCACGCGGCCCGCCGTTGATCACACCGTTACGTCCGGACATTTCGCGGCGCTCCCGCATCACGGACGCCCAGTTGTTCCTCGGGCGCCCACGTCGCACGATTGGGTCATGTTCGCCGCCGCGCTGCACCAGCAGCCCGCCCGACCCGGTTCCCGCCGGGCCGGCGCGTTCGCGGTGACCCCGCTGCGGGCCACGGACCTGGAGCTGTTCTGGCCGTCGCGCCGCGGCCACGCGTTCGACGAGTTCTGTCGCTGAACCTTCCCGCCCCGGTCGTCGTTCCCTGACGCCGTGGTGCGCCCGCGCGCCCGAACCACGTCACCACCACGCGAGAGATCTCCGTCCTCATGCGCACGCTCATCGTCTTCGCCCTCGTCGGGCTGGGTGCCCAGCTCGTCGACGGCGCCCTCGGCATGGCCTACGGGGTCACCTCGACCTCGCTGCTGCTGATCGCGGGGGTGAACCCGGCCGCGGCCAGCGCGTCGGTGCACCTCGCGGAGGTCGGGACGACACTCGCCGCCGGCGCCTCGCACTGGCGCTTCGGCAACGTCGACTGGAAGCTCGTGCTCAAGCTGGGGGTGCCCGGCGCGGTCGGTGCGTTCCTCGGTGCGACGGTGCTCTCGGCCCTGTCCACGGACAGCGCGGCCCCGATCATGTCCGGGATCCTGCTGGCGCTGGGCGTGTACATCCTGCTGCGCTTCTCGGTGAGCCCGCCGAAGGTCGGGGCGGCCCGGGTCTCGCCGCACCGCGCGAAGTTCCTGTCCCCGCTCGGCCTGCTCGCGGGCTTCATCGACGCCTCCGGTGGCGGCGGCTGGGGTCCGGTCGCGACCCCCGCGCTGCTCACCGCCGGCAAGACTGCGCCCCGCACGGTGATCGGCTCGGTCGACACGTCGGAGTTCCTCGTCGCGGTGGCCGCCGGCGGCGGCTTCCTGCTCGGCCTCGGCAGCGCCGTGCTGGACCCGTGGACGATCGGCGGGCTGTTCCTCGGCGGCGTGATCGCCGCGCCGATCGCAGCGTGGCTCGTCACCAGGATCCCGGCGCCCGTGCTGGGCACCGCGGTCGGCGGGATCATCGTGTTCACCAACGCGCGCACCGTCCTGCGGGCCCTCGACCTCCCCGGACCGGCCACCGCCGCGATCTACGTGCTGATCCTCGCGGCGTGGGCCACGGCGGTCACCGTCGCGCTCCGGAAGCTGCGGGCGACGGCCGCCGCCACCGAGCGCGAGCTCGTCGCCACCACCTGACTCCCCTTCCTCGAGAAAGCACAGGCCATGCGCCTCCGATCCCGGATCCCCGCCCTCCTCGCCGCGACACTCGCCGTCGTGTCCCTCGCCGCGTGCTCGCGCGCGCAGGACGACACCACGGCCGCACCCGCCGCCACCTCCCCCGCCGCCGAGCTGCGCCTGGGCTACTTCCCGAACATCACCCACGCCCCTGCGCTGATCGGCGTGGACCAGGGTCTCTTCGCCGCCGAGCTCGGCTCCACGAAGCTCACCCCGCAGACCTTCAACGCCGGCCCCGACGAGGTCAGCGCGCTGCTCGGTGGCTCGCTCGACGCCGGGTTCATCGGCTCCAGCCCGGCCATCAACGCGTTCGCCAAGTCCAACGGCCAGGCGGTCCGGTTGATCGCGGGCTCGACGTCCGCAGGCGCCCAGCTCGTCACGTCGCCGGACATCACCTCGCCCGAGCAGCTCAAGGGCAAGACCATCGCGACGCCCCAGCTCGGCAACACCCAGGACGTCGCACTCAAGAAGTGGCTCAAGGAGAACAACCTCGAGATCGGCGACGGCCCGGACAAGGTCACCGTCCAGAACATCGACAACCCCCGCACACTGGACCTGTTCAAGCAGGGCCAGGTCGCGGGCGGCTGGCTCCCCGAGCCGTGGAGCTCCCGTCTCGTCGACGCCGGCGCCGAGGTCCTCGTCGACGAGAAGAGCCTCTGGCCGGACGGCAAGTTCCCGACGACGGTCCTGATCGTCCGCACCGAGTACCTCCAGCAGCACCCGGACACCGTCCAGGCCCTGCTGCGCGGCGAGCAGAAGGCGATCGACTTCGCCACCGGCCAGCAGGAGCAGGCGAAGACGGTCACCAACGAGGCGATCAAGAAGATCACGAACTCGTCGCTGAGCCCCGCCGTCCTGAACCGGGCGTTCACCGAACAGCAGTTCGACAGCGACCCGCTCGCCGCGACCTTCCCGCAGCTGTCCAAGGACAGCGTCACCGCGGGCGCCACGCCGACCGAGACGAACTTGGCGGGCTTCGTCGACGTCACCGCGCTCAACGCCGTCCGCACGCAGGCCGGCCAGCCCACCGTGGACGCGGCGGGCCTCGACAAGGCACAGGGATGACTCGGATGACCGCAGTGATCGAGAACGCGACCGCCCGGCGCACCTCCGGCGAGCCGGCCGTCACCCTCGCCGGCGTCGGCAAGACGTTCGGCTCGGGCGCGTCCGGGGTCACCGCGCTGCACGGGATCGATCTCCAGGTGCGGCCGGGCGAGTTCGTCTGCCTGCTCGGGGCGTCGGGCTGCGGCAAGTCCACGCTGCTCAACCTGGTCGCGGGGCTGGACGAGCCGACGTCCGGGAACGTCGCGCTGACGACGTCGCGGCCGTCGTTCATGTTCCAGGAGCCCGCACTGCTGCCGTGGCTGACCGCGGGCCGCAACGTCGAGCTCCCGCTGCGCCTGGCGGGACGGTCGCGACGCGAGCGGAAGCGCCGGGCCGAGGAGCTGCTCGAGCTCGTCCGGCTCGACGGGCTGGGGTCGAAGCGGCCGCACGAGCTCTCCGGCGGGATGCGCCAGCGCGTCTCCCTGGCTC
>NZ_JAODNI010000129.1 GCF_025465255.1 Pseudonocardia sp. | reverse complement strand
AGCTCGTCGCCGGAGTAGTCCTCGACGACCTGGCCCCAGCCGTCCAGCAGCTCGGCGGACTCGGCCGGCAGTGCCTTCTCCGCCGAGGCCAGCACGGTCTCGATGCCGCCGGCGTCCGCCTCGGCCCGCTCCAGCTCGGCCTTGGCGATGCGCAGGGCCTGGCGGCGGCGGGCCGCGTCGGCGTGCTTGGCGGTCTTCGCGTGGTAGCCGCGCAGGGTGTCGGCGATGTCGGCGAGGTAGCGGACCTTCTCCGGCGGGATGACGGCGGCGAACTCCGACGACGTCTTGCGGTCGGTGCGCGGCAGCCGCCCGTCGCGGCTGGTCAGGCCCTGCTCGGCCAGCAGGTCGGTGAGGTGGTGGTACAGCGCGGTGACGCCGTCGTCGTTGAAGGTGGCGGCGGAGGTGCCGTAGACCGGCATGTCCTCCCAGGTCTCGCCGAACGCCTCGCGGTTGCGGACCAGTTGGCGGCCCACGTCGCGGCGCGCGTCCTCGGCACCCCTGCGCTCGAACTTGTTGATCGCCACGACGTCCGCGAAGTCCAGCATGTCGATCTTCTCGAGCTGCGACGCGGCGCCGAACTCCGGCGTCATCACGTACAGCGAGCGGTCCGCGAACGGCACGATGCCGGCGTCGCCCTGCCCGATACCGGGGGTCTCCACGATCACCAGGTCGAACCCGGAGGCCTTGAGCACGTCGATCGCGTCGCCGAGGCGCTCGGGCAGCCCGCCGTCGCTGCCCCGGGTGGCCATCGAGCGGAAGAACACCTGCTCACCGACCAGGGAGTTCATCCGGATCCGGTCGCCGAGCAGCGCGCCCCCGCCCTTGCGCCGGGTCGGGTCGACCGCGAGTACGGCGATCCGCAGCTTGTCCTCCTGGTCCAGCCGGAAGCGGCGGACCAGCTCGTCGGTGAGCGACGACTTGCCGGAACCGCCGGTGCCGGTGATGCCCAGGACCGGGACGGGGTGCTGCTCGACGGCGCTAGCGATCCGGGCCCGCACGTCGTCGGGCAGCACGCCGGCCTCGGCGAACGTGAGCGCGCGGGCCAGGGTGGCGGTCTCGCCGGAGAACACGCCGTCGTAGGACGCGGGCGGTTCGGCGGTCAGGTCCACGTCGCACTCGCGGATCATGATGTTGATCATCCCGGGCAGGCCGAGCTTCTGGCCGTCCTCCGGGGAGAAGATCCGGGAGACGCCGCGCGAGTGCAGCAGCCTGATCTCCTCGGGCACGATGACGCCGCCACCGCCGCCGTAGACCTTGACGTGGCCGGCGCCGCGCTCGCGCAGCAGCTCCACCAGGTAGCTGAAGTACTCGACGTGCCCGCCCTGGTACGAGCTGATCGCGACGCCCTGCACGTCCTCCTGGATGGCGGCCGCGACGACCTCGTCCACCGACCGGTTGTGCCCCAGGTGGACGACCTCGGCGCCCTGGCGCTGCAGGATGCGCCGCATGATGTTGATCGCCGCGTCGTGCCCGTCGAACAGGCTCGCCGCCGTGACGAACCGGACGGGGTGGGTCGGCACGTGCAGCTCTGCCATCGCGACGCTCCTCAGGCTCGACGGGTCAACCCACTTAGTTTGACACCCGATCATAGGAAGGCCAACCTTTTGGGCCGATGTCGTTCCTCACACCACCCGCTACCGAAGTACCCCCCTAGCAGGGCGTGAAATCGTCGATGCCGCCGGCGACCTGCCGCAGCGTGACGTCGAGCCAGTTCTCCAGCGCCGCAGCCTGCTCGGGGCCGGGTTGGGCGAGCACGTACTCGGCAACCGCCTCGGAGGCCATCAGCCGGAAGACCAGGACGAGCTGGGCGGCGGCCACCCTCGGCCGCGGCGCGTGCGGATCCTCGCCGACCTCCTCGGCCAGCACGGCGGCGACCGCCTCCTCGAAGTGCTCCCACATCAGCCGCATCCGCGCCTTCAGTACCGCGCTGTCGCCCACCGTGCGGCGCAGCCGGTCCAGCCCGGTCACCGCCGGCGGGTCGTAGGACGCCAACAGCTCGCGCAGCAGCCCGCCCATCGCGTCCAGCGGCGTCTCACCGGGGGCACGCCCCCGGATCCGCGCGACGATCCGGTCCCGCATCTCGGCCTCGCCGTCGAAGACCAGGTCCTCCTTGGCGGAGAAGTACACGAACACCGTCTTCGGGGAGATGTTCACCGCGTCGGCGATCTCGGCGACCGTGACGTGGTCGAAACCACGCTCGGCGAACATCGACTGGGCGGCGTCCAGGATGGCACCGCGGGTCATCAGCTTCTTGCGCTCCCGCAACCCGAGGCGCGCACCGCCGTCACCCTCAGCCATCATGACAGCAGCTTACGAGATGACCTCTGGAAAGAACGACATCCAGTAACTTTTCTCTCCGCTCACCCACGTTGTGCGCCAGGGTGCCAGGGCGCCAGGCAACCCGTAAAGCCGTAGCCGGCGAAGAGGTGAGCCTGTTACTTTTAGTATCAGCATACGTTCGTTAGATGATGTTGCGAGCTGTCGGGGGGCGGTCGGGTCCGATGAGCACCGAGACCCTCGACCGAGCTCCGGTGGCACCGCCGGCCGCGAGCGCGCCGAACAGCAGCTGGCTGGTCCCGCTGCTCGTGCTGATCGTCGGCATGTTCATGTCCGTACTGGACATCAGCATCGTGAACGTGGCGATCCCCACCATCCAGCGTGACTTCGGCGCCACCACCGACGGCATCCAGTGGATCACCACCGCCTACACCCTGTCGCTGGGCGTGGTGGTCCC
>NZ_JAODNI010000159.1 GCF_025465255.1 Pseudonocardia sp. | reverse complement strand
GTCGTCGACGCGGGGGTCCGCGAGCAGCTCCTCGAGCGAGACGGGCAGCGGGAGCCGCCAGTTCGGGTACTCGTCGACGGTTCCGGGCAGGTTGGGCTGGCGGACCTCGCCGATCACGTCGTAGGGCACGGTGCCGACCCTCGTGCTGCTCATCGTGGCGGCGCTGGAGCAGCGCACCCTAGGCTCCCTGCTGGGCCACATCGAGTCGCTCGGGATGACCGCGCTCGTCGAGGTGTACACCGAGGAGGAGGCCGCCCATGCGGTCGAGGCGGGTGCTCGCCTCATCAGGGTGAACGCACGCGACTTCACACTCTCGAGGTCGATCGCTCGGCTTTCGGCCGGATCGCCCCCGGGCCTGCCTCCGGACGCGCTCCGGGTGGCCGAGTCGGGAGTCCGTGGCCCGGACGACCTGCTCGCCTACGCCCGTTGTGGCGCCGGCGCCGTGCTCGTCGGCGAGGGTCTGGTGACGAGCGATGAGCCCGGGGCAGCCCTGCGCGACCTGGTGGCGGCGGGTCACGCTTCGTGACCTCACGGTAGCTGCGCCCTGCAAGGGGCCTCGGTCATCGAGGGAATTTGGTTCCGGAATGGCATAGAAATCGGTTTCGCGCGTGTGCTTGTGATCATCGAAATCTCCAGCATGTACGTATCCATCTGCAGGTGCGGGGTCGATTGATGCCCGGTTCCTCGGCCAAATGGCGGGGGCTCCACGATGTGGTAGTGCATACGTTTGGTCCCTAGCGCAACCCGGCTTTAACCGGCAAAGTCTCACAGCAGCCTCACAGAAATAGCTCACAGAGTGCTCAGAATTTGCCACAGACGTCATTTGTAGTGCGGGGGCCTCGTCGTTCGAACCGGATGCACATTAATGCCGATTGCTCCGGAAGTCTGCCGTCGGCAAGTGCGCGCCGTGGGCAAACGAACATCAACAATGGCGACGAGGACCTCGTGATCGGCTCATCCGGAAGATCGCAGGCGAGGCAACACGGTCAGGGGCGAGTGATGCAGATCGGTAACCAAGAAATCGTCAGAGAAGAGGCACTCCGCCTCTTGCGGATCGCCGAGGGTTTCAGTCCGGCTCGTGCCGTGCAGTTGGCCGCCGAGCTGGGGGTCGCCGATCTGCTGGTCGACGGGCCCCGCACGGCCGAGCAACTGGCGACGGCCACCGAGACCCACGAGGGGGCCCTCTACCGCCTGATGCGGGCACTCGCGGCCGTCGGCTTGTTCACGGAGGTCGAGCACGGCCGGTTCGGCCTGACATCGCTGGGCGAGCTCCTGCGTGAGGACCATCCGCAGTCGCTCAAGTTCTGGGTCGTCTTCCAGGGAATGTTCAACGGCGTCTACGCCGATTCCATGCACAGCATCCGGACGGGCGAGGCCACGGTTCCCGAGGTCTTCGGGAGGCCGCTGTTCGACCACCTGGACGAGCATCCGCAGCACGCCGCTGTCTTCCAGGCCGCGATGGGGCAGCACAGCCGCGTGACCGGAGCGGCGCTGGTCGACGCGTACGACTTCGGGGCCGCACGGCTGCTCGTCGATCTCGGCGGCGGAGACGGGAGCTTCCTCGGCACGGTCCTGAGTGCGCACACGCACATGACGGGAATCGTCTTCGACCAGCCGTACGCCGCCGACGCCGCCCGCAAGCAGATCGCGGCGTCCGGCCTCGGCGACCGCTGCAGCTTCCTCGGCGGCGACTTCCTCCGTGACGTTCCTCCGGGCGCCGACGTGTACATGCTCAAGGGCGTCGTCCACAACTGGCCCGACGACCAAGCCCTCATGCTTCTGCGCAACTGTCGCCGCGCCATGGAGGCCCGCGACAGCCGGCTGCTCCTCATCGAATGGGTGGTCCCCCCGGGTGACGCATTCCACCCCAGCAAATTCATCGATCTCTCGATGTTGATGGTCTACGGCGGGCGGGAGCGGACCGAAGAAGAATACGTCGAGCTCCTCGCCCGGGCCGACCTGCGGATCGATCGCATCGCTGGCACAGCATCGACGCTGAACGTCATCGAAGTCCTTCCCGCCTAGTCGCGCAGGTTCGTCCGGGCCGCGCAGATTCGTTCCGTTTGTTCCCTGCCAAAGGGGAGATCAATGCGGTGGCCACGCCCCCGCTTCCCGTTCATGGCGTGGTGAGAGTGTTCCGGTGAGATGTCACCGGGTCGACGGAACCGGCTCGCGTTCATTCCTTCGGCCGAACAGAGAAGTCACAGGAAATCGAATCGGAACCATGATCTGCGTACGGACGTGCCTGCCAGGAGGTTGAGATGGGCCATGACGTGGACGTACTCGTGATCGGCGCCGGCCCGGTGGGCCTGACCCTTGCGAACGCCCTGCGACTGCTCTCACTGCAGGTGCGGGTCGTGGACAAGGCGACGGGGGAGAACCGCGAGCCGCGGGCAGATGTGATCTTTCCGAGGGCCGGCGAGGCGCTCGGTTCCCTCGGCGTGGGTGAGGCGATCCAGAACAGCTCGTACCAGATGAAGGGAGCCGACTTCTACGGGAGCGGGCGTCACCTCGGCCGGTTCGAGGTCGGCAGGTTCTCGTCCCGGTACCCCACGGCCATGACCATCGAGCAGCACGACATCGAACGGTTGCTCGCCGAGGAGCTGGCGCGGCGCGGCGGCGGTGTGGAGTGGCGGACGAGGGTGACCGGCCTGCGCGACCAGGCTGACGGGGTGGAGGTCACGCTCCGACTGCGGAACGGTGGGACCGAGGTGACCTCGGCGGCATGGGTGGTGGCCTGCGACGGGATCCGCAGCTCCGTCCGCGAATGGCTGGGCATCCCGTTCGAGGGCGGGCAGCGCGCCAACATGCAGGTGATCCAGGGCAACGTGGCGCCGTCCTGGTCACTGCGCGACGAACCCGGCCGTGGCTACTTCTTCCTCGCGCCGTACCGGTCGGTGATCGCCTTCCCCACCCCTGCCTGTGGATACCGCGTCTTCTGCGTCCGGGACGACCCCGATCCCGGTCGTACGGATCCACCGACGGTCGACGAGCTTCGCGACTTGATAGCGGAGACGTCGGGCATCCCGGACCTGGGTTTCACGTTGACCGAGCCGGTCTGGCTGAGCCGGGCCCGCTTCGCCGACCGGATCGCCGCCAAGCTCCGGTCCGGTCGGGTGCTGCTCGCAGGTGACGCGGCGCACTCGTGGGCGCCGATCGGGGGCCACGGGATGAACGTGGGGATGCTCGGGGCGCACAACCTCGCCTGGAAGCTCGCCGCCGTCCATCGTGGGCACGCTACCGACGCGCTGCTGGAGTCCTACGACATCGAGCAGCGCGCACTAGCTCACGACGTCATCCGCGACATGAAACACAACATCATGGAGGCGCTCCTGCCTCCATTCCTGCATCGGGCCCGGAGCGCCTTCCTGAGAATCTCGATGTCCATGGAAAGCGTGCAGCGTCGGATCGAGTGGATGATGAGCGACTTCGGCAGGAACCATCGCGCGAGCCCGCTGTCCTGGCACCGGACGCAACGATTCGGGCATGGTTTGCGAGCAGGGGATCGCGTTCCGAACATCGCGGTGATCCCCTCTGCCGTCTCGGTCGGCGGCGGGCCTCGGGCGGCGGCCGACGAGGGTGCACGGCCGCTGGCGGTCGCCGACGGCCGGCGGCCCGTCGGGCTGCACCAGCTGCTCAGGTACGACCGGTGGACGCTGCTGCTGGCGACGGCTCGCGCGGAGACCGCGACGCTGAGCACGCTGCGGACGGTCTGCGAGGACTTCGCGGTCCCTGTGGAGATCGCCCCCGTCACCGTGGCCGAACCGGAGAAGGGCAGACAGCTCGGCCGGGCCGGCGAGTTCACGTTGGTCCGACCGGACGGTTACGTGGGGCTGGTCGCGTCCGTCGACCAACCGGAGGTGCTGCACGACTACCTCGCCTCGTTCTCTCGTCCACGCCCGGACGCCGGCGAGTGCACTGCGGAGCAATGCGGTTGAGACACGCTGGCCCCCCGTGGTGGCGGGCCGGACGTCCGCTTCAACGTTTCACGTCATACGAGATCGTCATACGTCAGAACTGACCTCTGCGGAGGGCACGCCGCGACGTCAGCTGTCACATACTCGTGTATTCGGGGGGAACGTGAGATGCGCAACGACCTGTCGGAGCTCAACGGGGGGGCGCGAGGTTCGAGCTGCAGCCACGAGGAGAACTGGCGTGCACATCGACTGATCGCGAGGACGGTGGACGTATCCGAACTCGTCGCCGAGAACACGAAGAACGATGGCGACGAGACCAGCATGATCACGATCATCGGCGCGGGTATCGCCGGTCTCACGGCCGCGTACGAGCTGGAGCAGCTCGGCTATCACGTGGAGATCCTGGAGGGCAGTCGCCGGATCGGAGGCCGCATCTACAGCCACCGCTTCGGCTCGGAACCGGACGCGCCGGTCGCCGAGCTGGGCGCGATGCGCATCCCCACCCGGCACGGCCACACGCTGGAGTACATCTCCCGGCTGGGGCTGACCGACGACGTACGGCCGTTCAAGAGCCTGACGGCCGACGACAACGCCTTCGTCGGCACCCTGGACGGCTACGTGCGTTTCCGGGACGCCAGCGTGAAGCTTCTCGAAGAGCTTCGGGCGCGGCTGCGGCACGACGCCTACCGAGAGGAGACCCTCCTGTTCGGAGCCCGGCTGACCCTGATCGTGGACGCCATCGCACCGGCCCCCCAGCGCGAGTGCCTGCGCCGGGACCTCGATACGACGCTGCTGGACCTGGTGGAGCGCATCGATCTGAGGCCCTACATCGAGGACGTCTCCAGTGGACAGATCGACCTGCACGGGATCTTCGCCGCGCACCCGCACCTCCAGGCGGCCTGCAGCGGTGACCTGCGGGAGTTCCTCGACGACATCCTGACCGAGACGGGTCGCGAGCTCCTACGGGTCCGCGGTGGAATGAGCCGCATCGTCCAGCGGCTGGCACGCCGCATCCGCGGGCCCATCCTGTGCGGCCGGGAAGTGGTGGGGCTCGACGCGAGGCCCGACGGGGTGCTGATCCACACGCGCGAGGGTGGCCGGATCAGGCGGCGCCACAGCAAGCGCGTCATCTGCACCGTTCCGTTCCCGGTGCTCCGGCGAATGCACCTGAGCGGCTTCAGCGAGGGGAAGCTGGATGCCATCCGCGAGGTGCACTACGTGCCGGCGACCAAGGTGGCGTTCCACTGCCGAGAGTCGTTCTGGGAGCAAGCAGGCATTGCCGGTGGCGCCTCGAGCAGCGGCGGGATCATCCGGCAGACGTACTACCCCCCGATGGACGGTGATCCGGCGCTCGGCGCCGTGCTGCTGGCCAGCTACACCATCGGGGACGACGCGAACGCCCTCGGCCGGCTGCCGTCGGCGGGCCGGTACACCTCGATCCTGGTCGAACTCGCCGAGATGCATCCGGAGCTCCTGCGGCGGGGCATGGTGCTGAACGCGGCCAGTGTCGCGTGGGGCCAGCACAAGTGGACCGGCGGTGGCTGCGCGGTCCGCTGGGGCAAGGATGCGGTGCGCAGCGAGGAGGAGCGCCTCCGCGTGGCCAGGCCGCAGCACACCCTGTTCTTCGCGGGCGAACACTGCTCGTCGTCACCTGCATGGATCGACGGGGCAATCGAATCCGCCATCGAGGCCGTCGGCCAACTCGTACTCCACGACGTCGAGTCGAGGAAGTCGAAGACGAACGGCTGCACGGGCAATGTGGACGTGGCAGGGTGAGCGTCCTCGACCTGCCCCGTCTCCATTTCCGCGGCGTGGCGATCACCCGGCTCCCCACGGGTCCGCGCAGCGGCCTGGTCGATCTGGTGACCAACCGGGCTCTGACGGACGAGGGCCCCTTTCCCGTGGACCGGCCGGCGGAGGAGTACCACCGGTACCTGGACGCGCGCGGTCCCCGCTTCGACAGCGCGGGCAGGATCGGCCCCGACGGCGTGTTCAGCGGGTCGAAGGGCTGGAACTTCGGCGGTAACGGGCATTTCTGGGTTGATGCGAAGATCGTGAGCGCCGAGGGCCCGAGCGGGGTCGACACGGCCGATCCGGTCGTCGGCAGAGCGGTCGACATGTGGGGCCACTTCAACGAGTACCTGGCGACCACGGCCAACCGGGCCCGGGTGTTCGACATCGACCCGACGTCGAACTGGACGACCACGCTGATGGTCGGACAGTTCTGCTTCGGTCGGGCGGGCCGCTCGCACGACACCGGATACGTGGCGGTCGGTGAGGTGGCCGGCATGCATCCGCCGCGGTGGCACGACATGGACCACATCCGTGACGTGGGCGAGCACTGCCTCGCGTCGCAGATGCGGCGCTCGGTCGTCCACCAGTTCGTGGTGACCGAGGCCGAGGGGCTGAAGTGGTTGGAGGAGGCGTCCGGGTCCCCGGCGACCACGCTTCTGCGCGCGACCGACGCCGATGGGCTCGTGGTGCAGTTCGCGCTGAGCAACATGGCGCCACCGGTGACCAACGACGCGCCCGACGTCTGGGACGTGCGCGGAACGATAGCGCCGTGGCGGCGGCACGAGCTGCGGACCTACCCGGCCGGACGGCTGCTCACCCCGCGAGCCACCGGCGACGCGCGCCACAGGTCGGCGCTGCACAACCTGACCGTCGAGGTCGGAGTCGACCACGTGACGTTGAACATGGTCAATGCCGTGCCGGTGGCCGCTCGTGCCGCGGGTGCCGGTCCTGGTCCCACCCCTCCGCTCGGGTCCCGGCTGGACGTGGGTGACCTGGAACTCCGTACGGCGCGCACGTCCAGACTCGTCGCCCGGATCCCGGCCTCGGCGTACCGGGGCCCGGCATACGACGTGACGAGCGGGATCGTCACGGTTCCCGCCGAGCTGCCCGGCACCGCGGTGGAGGACGAGGCGCTGTTCCTCTCGGGCACGGGTCCGTCCGGGAGTCGGGAGGTGCTGCTGGCCGAGGAGGAGGTCAACCTGCAGGTCGACGACGCGTGCGTGTTCCTGGAGCATCGGGATCGGTCCGCCGGTGACGACCATCCGGCCGAGGTTGCCGTGCGCTCCTTCATCCGGGGCCGTCCGGGCCCGGTGGACGCGGTGCGCGTCCGCCAGTTCGTCAATCCGCGGTCCCGGCCCCTGGACCCTGCGACGGCCGCTGCGCGCTGCGGGGACGTCCACATCGTTGGCGTGCGGGCCGGGCGGCTGCCGGAGACCGGCTCCTATGCCCCGGCCTGCGTGACCCGGACCGACGCGCAGGGACGGGGGTTCTTCACGCTGTGCGGTACGGCTGCCGGGGCCACCCGCATCCTGCTCACCGCGGACGCCGGCGGTCCTCCCTGCGACCCGGCCGCGCCCGGGTCCGCGGCGGTCGCCTACGACGACGCGGACGAGCTCGGCTACTGGGCGGGCGCGGGCTGGATGGCCGTGCGGGTGCTTCCGGACGACTGGCACCTCGACGATGCGGCGACGGACGACGTGAGTTTCGACCTCGTGTACCGCGAGGTGTTCGCCTACTACGAGCTGCTCTACTCGTTCATGAAGTCGGAGGTCTTCAGCCTCGCCGACGAGTGCAAGGTGAAGACCTACCCGCGGCTGATCTGGCAGATGTGCGATCCGCGCAACAAGACGAAGACGTACTACATGCCGTCGACCCGGGACATGTCCGAACCCAAGGCCCGGCTTCTGCTGAAGTTCCTGCGCGCGCAGCAGGCCGTCGCCGACATCCCCGTCGTCGTACCCGCTCCGAGGAGGACCACGGGCGGGATCACCCGGCGCGGGGAGCTGTGGGCGGCGTTGAAGAGCGCGGCGACCATCGAGCTCGCGGTGATGCTGCAGTACCTCTACGCCGCGTACTCGCTCCCCACCTACGGCGGGGGCCAGGAGCACGTGCGGCGCGGGCTCTGGACGCCGGAGCAGCTGCGGCTGATCTGCGGCACCGGCGGCGAGACCGCCGCCGGTGGAGTCCGGGGAACGTTGCTGGCGGTCGCCCGTGAGGAAATGATCCACTTCTTGATGATCAACAACATCATCATGGCGATGGGCGAGCCGTTCTTCGTCCCGATGGTGGACTTCGGCACGATCAACAGCACTCTCTCGATCCCGCTGGACTTCGCGCTCGAACCGTTGGGCCTCGGCAGTCTCGAGCGGTTCATCGCCATCGAGCGGCCCGAGTCGCAGATCGGCGCGGTGCAGCGCGACGGCGGCCCGGGTTCCCCGGGGTACGAGGGCTCTCCTCCGGTCGAACCTGCGCCCGGTGCGGTGCCCGAGTACCGCTCCCTCAGCGAGCTGTACGCGGCCGTCCGGGAGGGCCTGCAGCGGGTACCCGATCTGTTCATGGTGGAGAAGGGCCGCGGCGGTGGCGAGCATCACCTGTTCCTGCGGGAGGCCATCAACGCCGTCCATCCCGACTACCAGCTCGAGGTCGACGACCTGTCCAGCGCGCTGTTCGCCATCGACGTCGTCACGGAGCAGGGCGAGGGCAACAAGCTCGTCTCGGTGTCGGCATCGGGAGACTCCCACTACGAGACGTTCCTGCGTCTGTCCGACGAGATCATGGCCGAGCAGCTGGCCGGCCGCAGAGGGGCCCGCCGGCCCTGGACACCGGCGTACCCGGTGCCCCGCAACCCGACGGTCTGCGAGGGCCACCCCGGTTGCGAGCCCGTCACCGATCCCGACGCCCAGGCGGTCATGCGCCTCTTCAACCGCTCCTACTACCTGATGTTCCAGCTCATGGTCCAGCACTTCGGGCACTCTCCGGACGCCAGCCTGCGGAGGTCCAAGCTGATGAACGCGGCCATCGACGTGATGACCGGGATCATGAGCCCGCTGGCCGAACTGCTGGTGACGTTGCCGTCGGGCGCCCGGGGCAGAACGGCCGGCCCCTCGTTCGAGCTGGACGACGAGCCCCGGTACAACTCCCGGCCCGATGTCGCCATGCGCGCGGTCGCGCTCCGGTTCGCCCATCTCGCCGCGGGGGCCCGGAAGTGCGCGGTGGTGCCGGATCGGGTCACGGAGATGTACTCCTTCTACGCCGAGTACTTCCGCACGATGCCGCAGGCGCCGTAGGGGCGCAGCCAGCCACGGAGGAGTCTCGATGACCCGCAGCAGTGCGCTCGGCCGGTTCGCTCTCACCCGGCCAGAGGACATCGTGAACCCGTACCCGGTGTACCGGCTCTACCGGGAGGTCGATCCGGTCCACGCCGTACCGCCGTCCACGCCGGACGGGGCCGGGACCTGGTACCTCTTCCGGTACGAGGAGATCGCCCGGGTGCTGTCGAGCGCTCACTTCGGGCGCAGCTCGGAGGTCGCCCGGGCCGGCCTGCCCTTGCCGCCCGCCCTGGTCCCCGCCCGCTACCGGGTGCTGAAGGAGATGGTGGAGAACTGGCTGGTGTTCCAGGACCCACCCCGGCACACCCGTATGCGGTCCCTCGTCGCCAGACCGTTCTCGGCGCGGGTCGCCCGCGGGATCCGGCCGCGCATCGAGCTGATCGCGGCGGAGCTGCTCACCGGGCTACGGCAGAAGGCCGTCACCGATCTGGTCGCGGACTACTGTGCCCCGCTGCCGATCCTCGTGATCTCGGAGCTCCTCGGGGTGCCGCGGGAGCATCAGGACTGGCTGCGGGAGTGCGCGGTGGCGCTCCAGGAGGCGAACAGCTCGCGGGCCGGCGGCCGTCAGGACCGGTACGCGGCAGCCGACGCCGCGGCGCGACGGCTGCGGGAGTTCTTCCTCGAGGAGGTACGGCGCCGGCGCCGGGAACAGCCCGACGACGTCATCTCGTTGCTGGTGAGAACCCAGGAGGGTGGGGAGGCGCTGAGCGACGAGGAGATCGTGTCGACGTGCGTCCACCTGCTCACGGCCGGGCACGAGACGACCACGAACCTCCTCTCCAAGGCGGTCCTCGCGTTGCTCGCCCATCCGGGGACACGCGCCGAGCTGCAGGCCGCCCCGCAGCTCATGGCGAGCGCGGTGGACGAGCTGATCCGTTTCGACTCGCCCGTCCAGATGATCAGCCGCTGGGCCTACCAGGACGAGGTGGTCGCGGGACGGACGGTCCCGCGGGGCAGCAAGGTGATCCTCGTCCTCGGCTCGGCCAACCGCGACCCGGACCGCTTCGCGGATCCCGACACCCTCGACATCCACCGGAACGCCGGCCGGCACTGCGGCTTCGGCATGGGCATCCACTACTGCCTCGGCGCCGGCCTCGCACGGCTCGAAGCCGAGGTGGGCCTGACGGCGCTGCTGCAAGGCCTGCCCCGTCTCGGCCCGGGCGAGGAGCCCGTCCGGTACGCCGACGACCTGGTCTTCCACGGCCCGGCCCGACTGGTACTCCGGACCGGGGTCTCTGCGTGACCACTCCGGAGACGGCGCCCGCCCCGGACGGACGGCCCTCCGGACGCGAGGCCATGCCGACTCGGCGCCGGCTCTACCTGGTGCTGGCGATCGTGCTGGCCGCGGCGTTCATGCAGTTGCTCGACGTGAACATCGTGAGCATCGCCATCCCCCCGATACAGGCGGACCTGCGCGCCACCTCCGCCGAGCTCGCGCTGCTCGTCGGCGGCTATCTGCTGACCTTCGCCTGTGCCCTTCTCGTCAGTGGGCGTGTCGGCGACGCGTACGGCCGCAAACGGGTGTTCCTCCTCGGCATGGCCGGGTTCACCATCGCGTCCGCGCTCTGCGGACTGGCGCCGAACGCCACGATCCTGGTCCTCGCGCGCCTCGGGCAGGGACTGTTCTCCGGGCTGATGTTCCCGCAGGTTCTCTCGGTGATCCAGATCGTCTTCCCGCCCGGGCAGCGGGGCAAGGCGTTCGCGATCTACGGGGCCACGCTGGGGGCTGCGTCCATCCTCGGTCCGCTCCTGGGCGGCGCGCTGATCGGGGCCGACCTCTTCGGCACCGGTTGGCGCATGGTCTTCCTGGTGAACCTTCCGGTGGGGCTCGCCGCGCTCGTGCTCGGGATCCGGTTCCTCCCGGAGTCGCGAGCGGACGGCGCGCAACGGGTGGATGTCGCGGGTGCGGCCTTGGTCACGGTCGGCTTGCTCCTCCTGGTCCTCCCGCTGACGATCGGCCGCGACGCCGGCTGGCCGGTGTGGTGCCACCTGATGCTGGGAACCGGGCTGGCCGTCCTGGCCGTCCTCGCCGCCCATCTGCGTCGTCCGTCGCCCCGTCATCGTCGCAACCCCGTGCCACCGCTGATCCCGTGGTCGCTGTTCGGTCAACGTTCGTTCACCGTGGGGCTCCTGCTCAACTTCGCCTTCTTCTTCGCGGTTCCCCCCTTCTTCTTCTACTTCATCATCTACCTGGAGACGGGGGCGGGTTTGTCCCCGATCCACGCCGGGCTGACCACCTTGCCGATAGCGGTCGTCTCGGTGATCGTGTCCGGCGGTACCGAGGCGCTCGGCAGGCGTCTCGGCCGCGGCGCACCGGCCGTCGGCTGCGCGCTCATGGCCCTCGGTATGGCCGCCCTCGTCGTGACCCTCCGGCATGCCGAAGAGCGCCCTCGGTTCTGGACCTTCCTCCCGGCGCTCATCCCGGTGGGCCTCGGGCTCGGTGTGTTCGTGCCCGTGATCGTCTCCGTCGTCCTCGCCGGCGTCCGCTCCGAGGACGCCGGTGCCGCGTCCGGAGCCCTCGCCACCATGCAGCAGGTGGGCGGCGCCATCGGCGTGGCCGTCGTCGGTGCCCTGTTCTTCGGCTTCCTCGGCGCGAACGCGGATCGCGCGAGCGGCGACGAAACAGCCGGGCTGGAGAGCGCCCTGTCCGTCTCACAGCTGCCGCCTCAGGCCGTTCAGCCCATGGTCGAGGGGTTCCGCACGTGCTTCCACGACCGGGCCGCCCAGCAGGACATCCGCGCAACCCCCGTCTCCTGCCGGCAGGCCCGGCAGCTGAGCGAGCAGGTCCTCGCATCCCGGTCGGAGCAGGTCCGGATCGGCGTCGAACGGGCTATGCAGGCTGCGGACGAGGGCGCTCTGGCCCGCGACTTCACACGATCGGCGGAGCAGGCGACACTGCTCGAGGCGGCGGTCTTCACACTCGCCTTCCTGCTGGTTCTCGGTCTGCCGCGGAGGGCCGCGGCACGCCCAGGACCCGTCGACGTGGACGCCGACGGAGGAGACCCCAGGGGGAGCGTCGTGCTCGGGCGGTGAGAGCGGGCCGTCCCCGGCGGGAGCCGATCAGGCGCGCAGCATCTCCGCCACCAGGAACGCGAGTTCCAGGGACTGTTGCGTGTTCAGCCGCGGGTCGCACGCGGTCTCGTAGCGCCCGGACAGGTCGGCGTCGGAGATCTCCTGCGCGCCGCCGAGGCACTCCGTGACGTCCTCGCCCGTGATCTCGACGTGGATGCCGCCGGGGTGCGTGCCCAGGGCCTGGTGAACCTCGAAGAAGCCCCGGACCTCGTCGACGATCCGGTCGAAGTGGCGGGTCTTGTAGCCGCTGACGGACTCGACGGTGTTGCCGTGCATCGGGTCGCACTGCCAGATGACCTTGTGCCCGGAGCCCTCGACCTTCTCGACGATCGCCGGCAGCACGTCGCGGACCTTGCCGTTCCCCATCCGACTGATGAGGGTGAGACGCCCGGGGGCCATCTGCGGGTCGAGCCGTTCCACGTACTCGACGGCGAGCTCGGGCGTGGTGGTCGGACCGATCTTGAGCCCGATCGGGTTGGCCAGTAGCTCGGCGAACGCGATGTGCGCACCGTCGAGCTGACGGGTGCGCTCGCCGACCCAGAGGAAGTGAGCGGACAGGTCGTAGAGCTTCGGCGTGGCGCCGCTGGTCTCCAGCCGCAGCATGGCGCGCTCGTAGTCGAGCAGCAGCGCCTCGTGCGAGGCATACAACTCGACGCCGCGCAGGTTGTGGTCCTCGACTCCGCAGGCGGCCATGAACCGCAGCGCGTAGTCGATCTCCGCGGCCAGCGCCTCGTACCGCTCGCCGGCGCGCGAACGGCGCACGAAGTCCTTGTTCCAGTCGTGCACCATCGTCAGGTCCGCCATGCCGGTGGTGGTCATCGCCCGCACCAGGTTCATCGCCGCCCCCGCGTTGGCGTAGGCGCGCACCATCCGCGACGGGTCGGCGACACGGGCGGCGCGGTCGGGGGTCAGCGCATTGACGATGTCCCCGCGGTAGGACGGCAGCCCGAGCGCGTCGACAGGGGAGCTGCGCGGCTTCGCGTACTGCCCGGCGATCCGGCCGACCTTCACCACGGGGAGTGACGCGCCGTAGGTGAGGACGATGGCCATCTGCAGCAGCGTGCGGACGGTGGCGCGGAGGTGCGGCTCGGTGTTGTTGACGAATGTCTCGGCGCAGTCGCCACCCTGCAGCAGGAACGCTTCGCCGCGGGCCACAGCGGCCAGCCGGTCCTGCATCCGGTCCACTTCAGGCGGCAACGTCACCGGCGGGACGCTCTCCAGTATCGTGCGGACACACGCGACCTGCTGGGGATCTGGCCACTCCGGCTGCTGGGCGGCGGGACGCCCGAGGGCGTCGTCCAATCTGGTGCGCAGGTCCGCCGGCAGCGGCGGCAGCTCGGGAAGCGCTTCGGCCGGGGCGTCGACGGTCCAGTTCACGGTGCCCAAGCGTAGGGGTTTTTGCCTCGTATCACACAGGGTTCGGCAGGGTTTGGGCGACCGTAGATCAGGTGCGCGGCGGCGTCGGCCCGCGCGTGCTCGGTACCGGCCTCGTCGCTGAGGGGCATGCCCTTGATCGTGCCGTCGCGCTTGCCGTTGCGGACCCCTCCGAAGGCCGGGAAATCACCGGTCGCCGGAGCGGAGCGCGGCCACGACGTCGTCGACGCGGGGGTCCGCGAGCAGCTCCTCGAGCGAGACGGGCAGCGGGAGCCGCCAGTTCGGGTACTCGTCGACGGTTCC
>NZ_JAODNI010000158.1 GCF_025465255.1 Pseudonocardia sp. | reverse complement strand
GTCGTCGACGCGGGGGTCCGCGAGCAGCTCCTCGAGCGAGACGGGCAGCGGGAGCCGCCAGTTCGGGTACTCGTCGACGGTTCCGGGCAGGTTGGGCTGGCGGACCTCGCCGATCACGTCGTAGGGCGCGGCGAGGACGAGCCGGCAGGCGCTGCGGGCGAGCAGGGCGTGCATCGCGGCGACGATCTGCTCCTCCGGGGCGTCGGCGGACCCGAGGACGCCCTCGTCGATCATCAGCTGGATCAGCTCGGCCCGTTCGGCCGCGGCCTTGGCCTCCTCGGCCGGCACGTCGTCCAGCAGGCCGAGCTCGGCCCGGATCCGCACGTGCTCGCCCCGCAGGAACCCCGACGCCGTCGGCAGGTCGTGCGTGGAGATCGTCGCGACCGCCTGCTCCGGCCATTCCCGGGGCGGCATCAGCGCGTCGTCCCGTTCGGGGTCGCGGGCGAACCACAGGACCGTCGAGCCGAGCATGTTCCGCTCGGCCAGCGCCTCGGTCACCTCCGGCTCGACGGTCCCGAGGTCCTCGCCGACGACCAGGGCCCCGGCCCGGGAGGCCTCGAGCGTGAGCACGGCGAGCATGGTCTCGGCGTCGTAGTGCACGTAGGTCCCGCGGTCCGCGCTGCGGCCCGGCGGCACCCACCAGAGCCGGAAGAGCCCGGCGACGTGGTCGATGCGCAGCCCGTCGGCATGGCTGAGCAGGGCCCGCAGCATGTCCCGGTAGGCGGCGTAGCCGGTCTCGGCGAGCCGGTCCGGGCGCCACGGCGGCAGCCCCCACGCCTGTCCGCGCTGGTTGAAGGCGTCCGGCGGGGCGCCGACCGTCACGTCGAGGGCGAGGACGTCCTGCAGCGCCCAGGCGTCCGCGCCCTCGGGGTCGACGCCGACGGCCAGGTCGTGGATCACGCCGAGGGACATCCCGGAGCCCCGGGCGGCATACCGGGCGGCGGCGAGCTGACCCGCGACCTGCTGCTGCACCCAGCCGTGGAACGCGACGCGCGGCGCGAGGTCCTTGCGCGCGGCCGCGGCCGCGTCGGAGCCGGGGTGGCGGAGCTCCTCGGGCCACAGGCTCCAGCGGCCGCCGAAGCGCTCGGCCAGGGCGCAGTACGTCGCGAAGTCGATCAGCCCGGGCTCGTCCCGGGGTTCGGGCCGGCCGGCCGAACGCCAGAGCAGCTCGAGCGCCGAGCGCTTCGCGGCCCAGACGCGGTCGTGGGCGATGCGGTCCCCGGTGGTCTCCGGCTTGAGCGCGTCGACCTCGGCGCGGATCGAGGGGTCGGCGACGGCGTAGGCGTCGAGGTCGGTGACGCGCAGCGCGAGCGGCGTGGCGAACCGGCGGCTCGACGGCGTGTAAGGCGAGGGCTGGACGGGCGGGACCGGCGTGATGGCGTGCAGCGGGTTCAGCAGCACCGCCGCCGCGCCGTGCTCGCGGCCCGCGTGCGTGACGAACTCGCGAAGGTCACCGAGATCCCCGATGCCCCAGGAGGCCTTCGAGTGCAGGGCGTAGAGCTGCAGCATCCAGCCCCAGGACCGCGGCGGTTCGGGCAGCGCCGGGGGTGCGACGACGACGGTGACCTCCTGGTCCGCGGTCTCCAGCCGGTACCAGCCGGCATCCAGTCCGGCGGGGAGCTCGCCGTCGACGTCGCGCCGGATGCCGTCCTCCGCGACCAGCACGCCGCTGCCGGGCAGCGGGCGGGAGGTGGTCGTGCGGAGCGCGATCGTCCCGGGCAGCCGCCCCGCCGCCGCGCGTTCCCGGGCCGCCCGCAGCGCCTCCCGGCGCGCCTCCGGGGTGCTCGCGTCGACCTCCAGCAGGCCGAGCACCTCGACGACCACCTCGTCGTCGACGGTCACCGGCCGCCGGTCGCCGTCGTTGTACCCCGCGGCGACGCCGTACGCCGCCGCCAGCTCGGCCAGTTCCTGATCCACGTGCCCGTCCTTCGTCCGGAGGTGTCGTCGAATGCTTCCCCATCGCGCTCGTTCCGACACCGCGGGCCGCACGGGATCACGTCGAGGTGATCGGGACACGCCGTGCTGAGCAGCGCGGATGCGGCTCGGGCCGACACGCCGCGTACGGGTCGCCGGGCCGGGTTGCGGGGGTGCCGGGTGCTACGGTTCGCCGACGAGCCACGGTGGTGTGGGCGTGTCCGTGACCTGCCGCGCGTCGACGGCGAACGGCCGTCCGCGAGCACCGTCGCCCCCGGTGCCGACGGGTGTCGTCGTCCGCCGGGCTCGAAGGATCGTCTGGCGAGGAGAGAGCCGAGATGAGCACGCTGGCCCTGGTCGGTCTGATTCTCCTGTTGCTCGTGGTCGTGGGTGTCGTCGCGGCCGTCGTGCTGCTGCGCGGCCGGGCCGCGGGCGAGAGCACCGCCCCGTCCGCCGACCCCGCCGGAACCCCGCGGACCGTCGCGGACCTGCTGCGCCACCGCGCGAGCTCCGCGATCGTGGAGCAGCCCGCCGCCGTGCCGGGGACGGTCGACGAGCCGGACGAGCGCCCCACCGCGGCCGTCGCGGTGCCGGACGAGCCGGGCCCGGTCGAGGCCGCCGACGCGGGCGAGGCTTCCGTCGGCGAGAGCACCGACGTCGTCGCGGACCACGGGACCTCCGAGGAGCCCGCCGCCCCCGCCGAGGAGGACGAGCCGAGCCGTGAGCGCGTCGCCGCGCTCGCCGACGTCGACGCCGGGCCGGTCGGCCCGCCCTGGTCCCGCGGGTTCGTCGACGGCAAGCCGGTCGAGTCCGCGCCGCTGTCCTCCCGCCGCGCCGGCCGCCCGCTGCAGCGGCGACCGGAGCCGCGCGCGGACCGCCGCGCCGCGGTGGATCCCGAACTGGTCGCCCGCGTGACCTCGGTGCAGCCGCTGCTGGCCCCGCACGCCGGCGCCGACGGGACGACCGTCGGCCGGGGGATCGTCAGCCCGGCCGTGGCCGAGGCCGTCGCGCGGGCGGAGGCGGCCCACCGGGACGCGGCGAAGGCGGAGGAGCGGGCGGAGGCGCAGGCGTCGGAGCGCAGCCGGACGCCCGAGGACATGCCGGCACCGGCCGACCGGAGCACGGAGGTCTCCGAGGACCTGTCGGCGCAGGCCGCCGAGGGCCCCGGGAACTCGTCCGAGCTCGAGTCGTATCCGGCCCCGGCCCACGACCGGGCCGGGGCCCCGAGCAGCGTCGACGTCCCTGCCACGGAGGAGGGCCAGGTCACGGCCGCCTCCGAGGCGTCCGACCCGCCGAGCGTCGTCCCGTCCCCGCGGGAGCCCCGGACCCAGGACGAGCGGTCCCCGGAGGAGCGGCTCCGCGAGGCCCAGCCGTCCCGGCCGATGCTCATGGCGATCGCGGGCGGAGCGCTCGGCGCCGCTGCCCTCGGTGTGGTCCGGGCATCGGCGGAGAAGCGCGCCGAGCAGGACACCGACGGCGACCCGAACACCCTGCCGCTGGTCAGGCTGCACGCGGTCCCCTCGGCGCCCACCGGCACGCAGGCGACGACGGGCGGACACGATGCCGACGAGGACCGGGACCGGGCCCCGTCGGACGTGGACCTCACGGACGGGCCGGTCGACGGTACCGGCCCGGTCGCGGTCACCGCGCCCACCGGCGGAACCGGCGACGCCGCGGGCCCCGGCGCGGCGCCGGTCGACGAGCCGGTCATGATGGCGGCCCAGCCCGCCGGGAGCCCGGCGGCGGAGACCGAGGAGCCGACTGTGATGGAGGCGAACCCCGCCGGGGCCCCGCAGGCAGAGCCCGACGAGCCGAGCTCCGCGCCCGCCACCGATCTCGACGGCGCCAACGGCCCCGCCGGCGCCGAGGTCCCCGACCACCGCGCCGCCGAGCACGCGGCCGTCGATCTCGCGCTCCTGCGCACCCTCGGCTTCGCCGACCCCAACCCGCGCCCGGGGGCGATCCCGGTCGTCGACATGTCCGGGCTGGAGGACGACGCGGACATCGACGAGGCCCGCGGCGCCGAGGCCAACCCCGTCCGCTTCCACGTGGTCCGCCGTGATGGCATGCCCGTCGTCGACGCCGGGGTGACCCTGCTCGACGCCCGGGGTCGCGAGGCGGCCGGTGCCGCCAGCGACGTCGAGGGCCGGGGCGTCGTCCTCGCCCCGCATCCCGGCGCGTTCGTGCTCGTCAGCTCGGCGCGGGGGCACCAGCCCGGGGTCACGGCGCTGACCGTCGGGGCCGAGCCGCTGGATGTCGAGGTGCTGCTGACCCGCTCCGGTTCGATCGTGGGCGTGGTCCGCGGGCCGGGATCCACGCCGGTCGGCGCGGCGTCGGTGACGCTGCTGCAGGACGGCGAGCTGGTCGCGGCCACCGAGTCCGGTGCCACCGGCGCCTATCGCTTCGACGACCTCGCCGCCGGCGAGTACACGCTCACGGCGATGGCCGCGCAGCACGTCCCCGCCGTCGGCACCGTCCGGTTGCCGGAGGAGACCGAGGTCGAGCAGGACGTCGAGCTGGCCCGGGCGGAGCCCGCCGCCACCCTCCCCACGACCGGATCGGTGGCCACCTCGACGCAGGCCGGCTAGGAATGGCCGCGGTGGACGTGCGGCGGCCCGAGGGTCGTCTCCCCGGTTCCGGCGGCGTCGAGCTGTTCTGGCAGGGCTGGCTCCCCGGCCGGGCAGCCGACGACACGGGTGGGCCCACCGGCGTGGTGTTGATCAGTCACGGCATCGGCGAGCACTCCGGCCGCTACGGCGGCGTCGCGGACACCCTCACCCCGGACGGCTGGGCCGTCTACGGGCTGGACCACCGCGGGCACGGGCGCTCCGAGGGCCGCCGGGTCCACGCGGCCTACCCGGACCTGCTCGCGGACCTCGAGACCTTCCGCGCGCAGATGACGGCGCGCCATGCGGGCCTGCCGGTGTTCCTGCTGGGGCACAGCATGGGCGGGCAGCTCGCGCTGGCCTACGCCCTCGAGCACCAGGACGCCCTTGCCGGCCTGGTGCTCTCCGCGCCCGCGCTGACCAACGAGGTCGTGCCGCCGCGGATGGTCCCGCTGCTGAGCCGCCTGGCGAGGCTGGTGCCGCTGCTGCGTCCGGCCGGGATCGACGCGACGACGATCAGCAAGGACCCCGCCATCGTCGCCGCGTACCGGGCGGACCCGCTGGTGCACACCGGGAACCCGACGCTGGCGCTCGGCGCGGGGCTGTTCGCGCAGATGGACACGCTGGTGGAGCGGTCGCGCACGTTGCGGATCCCGCTGCTCCTGCAGCACGGGAGCGCAGACCGGCTCGTCGCGTCGGAGGGCACGCGGAGGCTCGAGGCCGCCCAGGGTTCCGACGACGTCACCGTGCGCTGGTACGAGGGCCTCTGGCACGAGATCTACAACGAGCCGGAACGCGAGCGTCCCCTCGCCGACCTGCGGGAATGGCTCGCCGCGCACCGCTGACGGCGCCTACCGCACGACGGCGGGCGCCATGTCGAACGCGACGTGGTCGATCACCGTCGTGAGCAGCGGCCGCCGGGGGAGCCCGAGCTCGCGGAGCTGCGCCGCCATCGGGTGCCGGGCACCGAGATCCACGGTCGCGCCGAGGCCGACGCGGACACCGCTCACGCTCGCCGTCACCGGGCTCGCCAGGACCGCTCCGTCGCGCGGGGCGAGGGCCGTGACCGCACCGGGGATCGTGAACGGGATCCGGAGCGGCAACGCGGAGATCACGGCGGTGAGCACGTGCTCCGCGCCCTCGTCGAGCCGGCAGGTGCCGCGGCGGCCGGAGATCGACAGGTCCGCACGGCCGAGCCACTTCGGCAGACCCCACAGCGCGCGCCCCGCCTCGAGCGTGAACTCCTCGGTGACCGGGAGCTGGAGGATGTGCAGGCCGATCTTGCCGTGATGCAATGCGGGGAGCGCGGTCGCGACCTCGGAGTAGATGCCGAGATCGTTCACCCGGTAGTCGATCAGGGCGAGGAACAGCAGCGTGCGCCCCGCGACGGACACCGGTTCGAGCCCGGTGCCGGCGAGCTGGGCACGCGCCCGGTCGGCCCGCACCATGTAGGTCGCGCAGGCGGCCGCAGCGTCGTGGATGCGGACGGGGAATGTGACCCGGTGTCCCCGGATCTCCCAGCTGCCGTCTTCGAGCGGGATGGCCACGACGTGCATCCTGCACCTGTCCGGCGGGTCCGGCGAACGCACCGCCGGTGCCCGGCGGGTCACGGCGTGCCCGGCGGCCCCGGACCTGGCAGGCTGGAAGGGGACGAGTCGACGCGTCGCGTCGGAGGATGGGCGGTTGCACGGTGAACGAACGGGCGGTGTCGGGCTCTCCCGTGCCCGGCGGCACCGTCCGCGACCTGATGTCCGACGCCCGGTTCCCGCTCGGCCCCGCCCGTGACTGGCCCGTCGAGCTGCGGTCCGCCGTCGAGATCATGCTCGGCGCCCGGCACCCGCTGGTGATCTGCTGGGGCCCCGAGCTCAGGTTCCTCTACAACGACGCGTTCGTACCCGGCGCGGGCGGCAAGCACCCGGACGCACTCGGCGGGCCGTGCGCCGAGGTCTGGCCGGAGATCTGGGACCGCATCGGCCCCGCGTTGCAGCAGGTCCTGGACACCGGCGAGCCCGTGTTCCGCGAGGACGACCGGCTCGTCATGAACCGCAACGGCCGCCCCGAGGAGACGTACTGGCGGTACTCCTACAGCCCGATCCGCAGCGCCGACGGCACGCGCGTGCTCGGCATCTTCAACGTGACCGCCGAAACCACCGCCCAGGTGCTCGGCACCCGCCGGATGCGGCTGCTGGGACGCCTCGGCGAGGTCTCCCGGGACGTCCGGACGACGCCCGAGGCGCTCGCCGGGATCGCGGCCATCCTCGCGGAGGCGAGTGAGGACGTCGCGTTCGCGCTCTTCACGACGGGCGAGGGCGACGGGCAGCGGCTCGTGGCCTCGGCCGGCCTCGACGACCCGGAGCCGGTGGCCGCGGCCGTGCGCCCGCCGGCCACCCCGCCCCCCGGCGGTCCGGTCGTCGAGGAGCTGGCCGAGCCTGTCGTCGGCCGGGGCCCGAACCCCGTCGGACGCGTGGTGCGCACCGTGCTGCCCGGGACCCAGGGCTCCCCGTCGGTCGGCCTGGTGCTCGGTGTGCCGCCGCTGCTGCCGGCGGACGACGACCACCTGTCGTTCCTGCGGCTCGTCCTCGGCCACGTCGGCACCGCGGTCGCGGCCGCGCGCACCCACTCCGACGAGCGGGGCCGGCTCGAGGCGATGGTCGCGCGGGACCGGTCGAAGACCGAGTTCTTCACCGGCGTCAGCCACGAGTTCCGCACGCCGTTGTCGCTGATCCTGGGCCCGTTGGACCATCTGCGGCACTCGGCGGATGCGGAGGTCCGCCAGGGTGCGGAGATGGCGCACCGCAACGCCCAGCGCATGGTCAAGCTCGTCAACAGCCTGCTCGACGTGTCCCGGCTCGAGGCCGGGCGCAGCGACGCCGGGTTCGCGCCCGTCGACCTCGGGACCCTGAGCGGGGAGCTGGCCGGGCTGTTCCGGGAGGCGACCGAACGGGCCGGGCTGCGGCTCGACGTCGACTGCCCGCCGTCGGAGCGTCCGGTCTGGGTGGACCAGGACATGTGGGAGAAGGTCGTCCTCAACCTGCTCAGCAACGCCGTGAAGTTCACCTTCACCGGCGGGATCTCGGTGAGCACGCGGATCGAGGGCGAGGAGGCCGTGCTGCGGCTGGCGGACACCGGCACCGGTGTCCCGGCCGCCGAGCTCCCGCACCTGTTCGAGAGGTTCCACCGGGTGCGCGGCGCCCGGGCCCGCTCGCACGAGGGCAGCGGGATCGGGCTGGCGCTGGTCCGTCAGCTCGTCGAGGTGCACAGCGGGACGGTCGAGGTGACCAGCACCCCGGAGGTCGGCACCACGTTCACCGTGCGGCTGCCGCTCGGGTTCGCGCACCTGCCCGTCGAGAGCATCGGGTCGGCGCGCACGCCGGCCACGCCGCGGCCCAGCCCCGCGACGGCCGAGCCGTTCCTCGCCGAGGCGCTGCGTTGGGTGCCCGGCGGGAGCACCGACGAGGCCGGGCCGGACCTCGCCGCGACCGTCGACGCCGTCGGGGCCGGCGGCCGCAGCCGCGTCCTCGTCGCGGACGACGACGCGGACATGCGGAACTACCTGCAGCAGCTGCTCTCCGAGAACTGGGTGGTGCAGGCCGTCGCGGACGGCCGGCAGGCGCTCGAGGCGGCGCGCGCGGACCCGCCGGACCTGGTCGTCGCGGACGTGATGATGCCCGGCCTCGACGGGATCGGGCTGCTCCGTGCGCTGCGCACCGACGCCCGCACCGCGGGCCTGCCCGTCGTGCTGCTGTCCGCCCGCGCCGGCGAGGAGGCCGCCGTCGAGGGCCTCGACGCGGGCGCGGACGACTACCTCGTCAAGCCGTTCTCGGCGCGCGAGCTGCTCGCCCGGGTCGCCAACCACCTGCAGCTCGGCCGCGTCCGGCGGGCCGCGGAGCTGCGGTTCCGCGCGATGGCGGACTCCACCCCGGCCCTGATCTGGGTGGACGACGCCGGCGGGCACCGGATCTTCGTCAACCGCGGCTGGCTGGACTTCACCGGGGTCACGGACCCGGCCGGCGAGCTGGGCCTGGAATGGCGCGAACGCATCCATCCCGAGGACCGCGAGCGGTACCGGACGGTCGTCGAGGCGGCGTCCCGGGCCGGCGCACCGTTCGAGGTCGAGTACCGCCTGCGCGATGCGGACGGCCGTTACCGCTGGGTCCTGGACCGCGGGACGTCCGTGGGCGGGGACCGCTCCGCGGGCTACATCGGCGGCTGCCTGGACATCGACGCCCAGCACGTCGAGCGCCGCCGGCACCGCGTCTTCGCGCGGCTCGGGGACGTGCTGGACCGCGAGCTGACCAGGGTGGACCGGCTGCACGCGCTGGCGCGGACGCTCGTCGACGAGGGTCTGACGGACGCGGCCCGCGTGTACGAGGGCGGCGCCGAGTCGCCGGTCGTCCTACGCGCCGTCGCCGCTCCCGACCCGGCCATCGAGGCGGACCTGTGGCCGCTGAGCGGTCCGCCCGCGCTGACCGAGCACGGCGACGCCAGAGAAACGTTCCGGCTCGGGCCCGACGAGATGCGCGCGGCGCTCGACGGCATCCCGCCGGAGGACGCCGCGGTCTGGCGGCGGCTCAGGGCACACTCTGCCCTCATCGTCCCGCTCCGGGCCCGGGGTGCCTGGCTCGGAGTGATCGGTGCGGTGCGCCTCGGGGACACGCCGGCCTTCGACGACGCGGACGTCGACATGGTCACCGAGATCGCCCGCCGGGCCGGGGTCGCGGTGGACAACGCGCGCCTGCTCGAGCTGGAGCGGTCCAGCGCGCAGCGGCTCGGCCTGCTGCACCGTGCGACCGCGGAGATGTCCGCGGCGGCGACCCCGACCGAGGTCGCCCGGATCGCGACGAACCACGTGGTCGCGCTGCTGGGCGCGCCGATGGCGGGCACGTTCGAGCTGCGCGGCGAGCTGATGGAGCCGCTGGCCACACACGGGTGGCAAAGCGACGTGGCCACGACCGTCCCGCTCACCGAACCGCTGGCCAGCCGGGACGCGGTCGAACACCGCACCGCGGTCTGGCTCCGGGACGCCGGCGAGTGCCGGGAGCGGTACCCGGCCGCCGCGAAGTACCTGGAGGACGGCGGCCCGGAGGCGGCCTGCTGGCTGCCGCTGGTCGTCGGGGACCGGGTGCTCGGGCTGATCGGGGTCGCGTTCCACGACCGGCGGGAGTTCCCCGAGACGGACCGCGAGGCGGCGCTGGCCGTCGCGGAACTGGCCGCGCAGGCCCTGGACCGCTCGTTCCTGCTCACCGCGGAGACGGACGGGCGCCGGTTGGCCGAGCGCCTCGGCGCCGTCGCGACCGCCCTGTCGCGGGCCACGGACCTGGACGCCGTCGCCGCCGTGATCGTCGCGCACGGCATGTCCGCGGTCGAGGCGGAGGCCCTGGTCGTCATGGCCGCGGACGACGAGGGCGTGCTGCACCCGCTCGCCGCGGACGGCTGGGACGCCCCCGGGTCGCCGCTCGCCCCGGACGCCACGCACCCGCTCGCGCGCGTGGTACGGACGGGGCAGCCGATCTGGCTGGCGCAGAACCCGCCCGAGCCCTTCCCCGCGCACACCGCCGTCCCGCTGCTGGTGGGGGGCCGGGCGATCGGGACCGTCGGGTTGCGGTTCGCCGAGCCACCGAGCTTCACCCCGGAACGTCGCGGCTTCGTCCTGACGTTGGCCAGCCAGTGCGCGCAGGCCGTGGTGCGGGCGCGGCTGCACCAGGCCGAGCACGAGGTCGCGGTGACCCTGCAGCGGAGCCTGCTCCCCCAGCGGTTGCCGGACCTGGACCGGCTCGCGATCGCCACCCGCTACAAGCCGGGCACCGAGGGCACGGAGGCCGGCGGTGACTGGTTCGACGTGCTGGACCTGGACCACGACCGGGTCGCACTGGTCGTCGGGGACGTGGTGGGGCGCGGGCCGTCCGCCGCCGCCGTCATGGGGCAGCTGCGGAGCGCCCTTGCCGCGAACCTGGTCAACGGCCAGTCCCCGGCGTCGGCTCTCGAGCAGCTCGACCTGTTCGCCCGGCGCGTCGAGGGCGCCCGGGCCAGCACCGTGGCCTGCGCGGTCGTGGACTGCGCGACCGGTGAGCTGGTCTACGCCTGCGCCGGGCATCCGCCGCCGCTGGCCGCGGGCCGCGACGGCGGGGTCCGGCTCCTCGACCAGGGCCGCGGCACGCCCCTCGGGGTCTCCGGCCGGCCGCCCTTCGTCGAGTCGACGACCCGGATCGAGATCGGCGAGACGATCCTGCTCTGCTCCGACGGGCTCTTCGAACGCCGCACCGAGGTGATCGACGACGGCCTGGCCCGGCTCGTCGAGACGTTCGGCCCGCTGGCGCACGTGCAGCCGCGGGACATGGTGGACACCCTGCTGGACCGGATGCTCGCCGGGTCGGGGGCGCCGGACGACACCGCCGTCGTCGTCGCCCGGTTGCTGCCGTTGCCGCTGCACGAACGCCTGCCCGCGGACGCCGAGCGGCTCGCCCCGCTGCGCCGCCGGGTCACCGCCTGGAGCAAGGACTGCGGGCTGGACGCCGACGCCGTCACGGACCTGCAGCTCGCGCTCGGCGAGGCGGTGACCAACGCCGTCGAGCACGCCTACCTGGGCGGACAGGCCGAACCCGCGGACGAGGCGGTCGACGTCGTGCTGCGGGTGCTGGAGGACGGCGCGGTGGACGTGCGGGTCACGGACCGCGGGGTGTGGCGCCCGCCGCCGGAGGACCCCGGCTACCGCGGCCGTGGGCTCGCGCTGATCCGTGAGCTCGCCCACGACGTCCGGGTCGAGCCGGGGGAGAGCGGGACCGTCGTGCGGTTCCGGGTGCCGCCGGCGCCGGTCGAGCACCCGCTGGCCCTGCCCGGGACGGCGCTCGGGGCCGACGGCGCGGAGGCGCCGGCCGAGGGGCCCGCGCGGTTGCGCCGGTGGGCGGACGAGCACACGGTGCGCCTGCACGTCGACGGCGACCTGGACCTCGCGGGCGTCGCGGCCGTGCGGTCGGACCTGCTCGCCGAGCTGGACGGGGGCCGGACGCTCACCCTCACCCTCGACTCCGACTCGTACGTGAGCAGCGCCGGGATCGCGCTGCTGTCGGAGGTGGCGCAGCGGGCCCGCGCGGCAGGGGGCGAGCTGACGGTCGTGACGCCGTCGGACAGCCCGTCGCGGCGGATCCTGGTGCTCGCCGGGCTGGACACCGTGATCGGGCTCTCGGCGGGTCCCCGGGGCGAGGACGGTTAGCCCTGTCGGACATTTGGTCCTGGTGGGTTCCCCCGCTCCCGGCGGCTGGGACCGGGTGGCACCGGCGGCCCGCAGTGTGCTCAGATGAGGGCATGCGTCCGCTCTGGAACCTCGGCCCCATCTGGGAGTCGCGGCGTGCGGACCACTTCGACCAGTGGTGTCGACGGGCGAGCTGACCTTCTCCCCCTCATCGCTCGCAGCACGTCCCCCTGGAGTACGTCCCGTGTCCCTGCACGCCGCGCGCGCCGTCGCGCCCACACCGCTCGACCTGACCGACCTCACGGACCTCACCCGCCGCGTCGCCGCCGAGGTGCTGGCCGGCGAGCACGAGGTGCACGTCGACCCCGAGAACCGGTGGTACCGGCGCCTCGTGGGCGACGACTACGTCGACGTCTGGCTGATCAGCTGGGCCCGGGAGAAGGCCGCGGAGCTGCACGACCACGCGGGCTCGCTCGGCGCGCTGACCGTCGTCTCCGGGGAGCTGCTCGAGCAGCGCTGGGTCGCCGGGACCCCCGGACGTCCCGCCGGTCTGCGCGAGCGGACCCTGCACGCCGGCCGGGGCGCGACCTTCCCGCTCGGGCACGTGCACGAGGTCGTCAACACCTCGGACACACCTGCGATCAGCGTCCACGCCTACTCGCCGCCGCTCACCGCGATGTCCTACTACGCGGTCGAGGAGGGCCCGGCCGAGCAGGGCTCCCGGCTACGGCGCCTCCGCAGCGAGCTGACGACGGGCGAGCCCGAGCCGTTGCCGGCGGAGTCCACCTCGCTGAGCGGGGCGACGACGGCATGAGCCGCACGATCGCCGAGGTGCTGGCCGACGCCCGGGCCCGGCTGGACCGGGTCGGCCCCGAGCGCGCCGCGGAGCTGCACGAGCAGGGGGCCGTCCTCGTGGACACCCGGCCGCAGTGGCAGCGGGACGACGAGGGTGCGATCCCGGGGGCCCTGATCATCGAGCGCAACCACGTCGAGTGGCGGCTCGACCCGTCGTCGGACGCGAAGATCCTGGAGGCGACGGACCACGACGTCACCTGGATCCTGTTCTGCTCCGAGGGCTACAGCTCCAGCCTGGCGGCGGCGAGCCTGCAGGAACTGGGCCTGCACAAGGCCACGGACCTCGACGGCGGCTTCAAGGCCTGGGCCGCCGCCGGCCTCCCCACCACCCCCTGAACCCCGCGAGTCGGGTCTCGCACCGCGCGAGTCGGGGTCCCGGCGGAGACCGGGTCTGATCCGGTCAGTGCTCGTAGAGCCGGTCGTAGGCGTCCCTCGCCGTCCCGCTCTGCACCCGGTCCTGCGCAATCGCCCACCGCCGGGTCTCCCGGTCGACGGCGACCGTCGTCCGGCCCTTCCCGTCCTCGTCGCCGAGATGGATCAGCAGGGTGTGGCCGTCGTGCTCCACCCGGAGGCGGTGGTCGGGATTCCCCAGCTCCTGCAGCACGCGAACCGGTGGATCGGTGCCCGGCGCGACGAACGACGTCCACCGGCTCCGACGTGGTCGCGGCAGCCGGGTCACGACGTCGCCGGCCCCCGGGCCGGCGGCCGCGCGAGAGCGACTCGCGGGGCGAGCACGTCGCCAGGCCGGCGTGCGTGGCGCGGAGCTCCCGCTTGAGGATCTTGCCGCTCGGGTTCTTCGGCAGCTCGTCCACGATCACGACGTACTTCGGCGCCTTGAACGCCGCCAGCCGCTCGCGGGTGTGCGCGATGATCTCCGCGGGTTCGGTGCCCGCGCCCTCCCGCAGCACCACGGCCGCGGCGACGGCCTCGATCCACTCCGGATGCTTCACGCCGAACACCGCGACCTCCGAGACGGCCGGGTGCTCGTAGATCGCGTCCTCCACCTCGCGGCTCGCGACGTTCTCGCCGCCGGTGATGATGATGTCCTTCTTGCGGTCCACGATCGTCAGGTAGCCGTCGGCGTCCATCACGCCGAGATCGCCACTGTGGAACCAGCCGTTCCGGAACGCCTCGGCGGTCGCCTCCGGCTTGCCCCAGTAGCCGCGCATCGCGTGCGGCGTCCGGTGCACGATCTCGCCGACCTGCCCGGCGGGCACCGGCTCGTCGTTCTCGTCGTGCAACCGGGTCTCGACGTTCAGGCTCGGCCGCCCCGCGCTGCCCGCCCTGCTGATCTGCTCCTCCGGGAAGAGCACGGTCGCGTTGGGGGCGAGCTCGGTCTGCCCGTAGTAGTTGAAGAGCCGGATCCCCGGTAGCCGCTCGCCCAGCTCGGTCAGCACCGCGACGGGCATGATCGCCGCGCCGTAGTAGCCCTTGACCAGCGACGACAGGTCGTACCTCTCGAACGCGGGGGAGCGCAGCAGCCGGATCCAGACCGTCGGCGGGCAGAACATCTTGGTGATCCGTTCGCGTTCGACCGTGGACAGGATCGTCTCCGGATCGGGCGAGTCGACGATCACGCTGGTCGCGCCGAGGTAGACGTCCGGGGTGAGGAAGTCGTGCAGGGCCGCGCAGTGGTAGAGCGGCAGGGCGTGCAGCTCGACGTCGTCGCGGTGGTACTCGCCGTCGACGATGTCGCTGACGTACTGGGCGATCAGGTTGCGGCTCGTCATGATCGCGCCCTTGGGCGCCGAGGTCGTGCCGCTGGTGTAGAGCAGTTGGACGGGGTCGTCGTCGCCGATCTCGACGTCCGGCTCGGTGTCGTCGGGGTGGGCCAGCAGGTCGGCGAACCCGGTCCAGCCGTCCGCCACGCCGACGACGATCCCGGTCCCGACCGGCACCTCGGCGGCCTCGAACGTCGCGATCAGCGCCTCCTCGACGATCGCCGCACTCGCCCCGCTGTCCGCCAGGGCGTACCGCACCTCGCCCGGCGTGAAGTTGAAGTTCACCGGCACCGAGATCGCGCCGATCCGGGCGAGCGCGAAGTACGCGACGACGAACTCGTAGGAGTTGTGGGAGAAGATCGCGACCCGCTGCCCCCGCTCGACGCCCCGGGCCGCCAGCGCGTTCGCCACGCGGTTGGCGTCGGAGTCGAGCTCGGCGAACGTGCGCCGGGTGTCCCGGTGCACGATCGCGAGCTTGCCGCCGTGCTTCTTCGCGGTCCGGGCGAGCAGCGAGCCGATGCTCTGCCGTCGGGCGCGGGCGACGTCCGCGGTGTAGGGCGGCAGGTACTTGTCGAGATCGTCGGTCATCCGGGCTCCTCGTCGAGCGGGGTCTGCCGGATCAGTAGAACCCGGCGAGCGCCCGGACGGAACAGCACGACCAGCAGGAGCCGGACCGCGACTCGCGCGTTCGCAGGCCCCGACTCGCGGGATGATCACGGGGCTAGGCGAAGGCGCCGATGCCCGTGACGTCCTTGCCGACGATCAGGGTCTGGATGGTCTCCGTGCCCTCGAAGGTGTGGATCGCCTCGATGTCCGCCCAGTGCCGGACGACGTGGTGCTCCAGCAGGATCCCGTTGCCGCCCAGGAGGTCCCGGGCCTCGGAGAGGAGACGCCGGGCGGTCTTCGTGTTGTGCATCTTCGCGAGCCCGGCGACCGTCGGGGAGAGCCGTCCCGCCTCGCCGAGCCGGCCGATCTGCATGCAGTAGAGCTGCATGGACGTCAGGTCCGCCAGCATGTTCACCAGCTTCTCCTGCACGATCTGGAAGGACGCCAGCGGCTTGCCGAACTGCTTCCGCTCCATCGCGTAGCGCAGCGCGGCGTCGTACCCGGCCGTCGCGTGGCCGAGGGCCATCCACGCGCAGATCCCGCGCGTGTTGGCCAGGACCTTGGCGCAGTCCGCGAAGGTCTGCGCGTGGACCAGCCGGTTCTCGTCCGGGACCCGCACGCCGGTGAGCGTGATGTCCGCCTGCCACACCGAGCGCAGGGACACCTTCCCACCGATCACCGTGGCCGCATAGCCCTCCGCCGGCGTCTCGACGACGAAGCCGAGCACCTCGCCGGAGTCCGTGTCCCGGGCCCAGACGATGACCAGGTCCGCGATCGTCCCGTTGCCGATCCAGCGCTTCTCGCCGTCGAGGATCCAGTGGTCGCCGTCGCGGCGGGCGGTGGTCTCAAGCGCGACGGAGTCCGAGCCGTGGTCCGGCTCGGTGAGGGCGAACGCGCCGACCTTGTCCAGTGCGGACATCGCGGGGAGCCAGCGCTGCTTCTGCTCCTCCGAGCCGCACATCGCGATCGACTGCATCGCCAGCCCGGCGTGCACCCCGAGGAACGTGCCCAGCGACCCGTCGCCGCGGTGCAGCTCCATGTGCACGAGCCCGCAGGCGAGCGGGCTCATCGCGGCGGCGCCGTACCCCTGGATCGTCTCGCCGACGATGCCAAGCTCCGGCAACCGGCGGAAGAGGTGCCAGGGCAGCTCGGCCTTCTCCCAGTAGTCCCCGATGTCGTCGAGCACCTCGGCGTCGACGAACTTGCGGACGGTGGCGAACCGCTTCCACTGCTCATCGGTGAACTGCTCGCGGACGGAGAAGAAGTCCGTCCCGAGCGCCTCGCCGAGATGCTCGTACCCCGTGTCGACCATGGCCACCCCCGTCGCGTCCGATCAGCCTGACACGACCGGTGGTCGCGCGCCGGACGAACGACGATCGTCCCGGCCCGCGGGGGTCAGAGGCGGGGCAGGTCGTCGATCGCCTTCTGGATGCGCTTGATCGAGATCGGGTAGCGGGTCTTCATCGGGTGGGCGTAGAGGCTGACCCGGAGCTCCTCGATCATCCAGCGGATCTCGGTGAGCCCCGGTGACGGGTCGACACAGGGCGGGAGCGCGGCCAGCTCGGCGCGGTACTCGTCCGCGACGATCCGGACCTGCGCGGTCCACTGCGCGTCCCGGGCGACGTCGACGCGGAGCTTGTCGATCCGCAGTTCGATCGCCTGCAGGTAGCGGGTGAGGTCCGCGAGCCGGGTCGCGCCCGCCTGTGTGGCGAACCCGGGCCCGACGAGCGCGTCGAGCTGGGCGCGGATGTCCGCGACCCCGTCCCGCAACGCCGGCGCCCGCAGGTCCCCGAGCGCGGCCTGGACGGTGTGCCACCGGTCGAGCACCCCGCGGACGGCGTTCAGGACCTGCGTCGTGGTGGCCACCAGGCGTTCCCGGGTGAGGTCCCGGACCCGCTCGTAGGCCGCGGCGTCGAACGGCGGGCCGCCCGCGCGCGTCACGATGTGCTCGATCGCGCAGGTCGTGCAGTCCTCGAGCAGCGCAGGGACGCCGCCGTGCGGATTGCGCGCCAGCGTCAGCTTCGCCGCGTTGTCCAGGCTGCGCTGCACGTGCTTGTTCGGCGACGGCGTCTCCAGCAGGAGCAGCCGCCGCACCCCGCGCCGGTGGGCCGCATCGCGCTCGGCGGCGGTCGCGAACACCCGGACGTCGATGGACGTGCCGCGGTCCACGAGCCCCGGGAACCCGGTGACGACGTGGGCGCCCCGGCGGATCGCGTGCTCGCGCGGCAGGTCGCCGAAGGACCAGGACGTCAGCCCGAACCGCTCGATGTCGCTCCCGGCGGCGGCCAGCTCCTCGCGGACCTTCGGCGCCAGCTCGCGGCGCAGCGCCTCGAGATCGGTGCCGCGGGTGATCTCGTGGCCCTTCTCGTCGAGGACGCGGAAGGTGACGGTGAGGTGCTGTGGCAGCCGGTCCAGCTCCCAGGCCTCGCGCGGGATGTCGACGTTCCGTAGCCGGCCGAGCTCGCGCTCCAGCCCGTCGAGCAACGGTTCGTCGCCCGCCCGGAGCCGGGACAGCACGGCGCGGGCGTGGTCCGGGGCCGGCGCGAACAGGCGGCGGAGGTTCTTGGGCAGCGTCTTGATCAGCGCCGTCACGAGCTCCTCGCGCAGCCCGGGCACGAGCCAGGTGAAGGGCGTCGGGTCGACCTGGTGCAGCGCGGCCACCGGGACGTCGACGGTCACGCCGTCCGTCACGTGGCCGGGCTCGAACGCGTACGACAGCGGCAGCGTCAGCCCACCGGCCGCGACGTGGTCCGGGTAGGCCTCGCGGTTGACCCCGCGGGCGGCCTCGGTCGCCAGCATCTCCTCGGTGTAGTCCAGGAGGTCCGGGTTGCGCCGGGTCTCCTTCTTCCACCACGAGTCGAAGTGCCGCCCGGACACGACGTGCGCCGGGATCCGCTCCTCGTAGAACGCGACGAGCGTCTCCTCGTCCACCACCAGGTCGCGGCGGCGGGCGCGATGCTCCAGCTCCTCGACGTCGGAGAGCAGCTCGCGGTTCGCCCGGAAGAACCGGTGCCGGGTCTCCCAGTCGCCCTCGACCAGCGCGTGGCGGATGAACAGCTCGCGGGACGTCTCGGGGTCGATCCGCCCGAAGTCCACGGTCCGGTTCGCGACGACCGGGACGCCGTGCAGCGTCACGCGTTCGGTTGCGACGGCCGAACCGCGCTTGCGGGACCAGTGCGGCTCCGAGTACGTCTTCTTGACGAGATGTCCGGCGAGCGGCTCGATCCACTCCGGCTGGATGCGCGCGGCGGTCCGCGCCCACAGCCGGGACGTCTCGACGAGCTCCGCGGCCATCACCCAGCGCGGCTGCTTCTTCGCGAGCGCCGAGCCGGGCCAGATCATGAACTTCGCGTTCCGCGCGCCGAGGTACTCCTTGCCGCGGCGGTCCTTCGGATTGGCCTTCTCCGCCGTCGGGTCGAGCAGGCCGACCTGCGACAGCAGGCCGGACAGCAACGCCTGGTGGATGCGGTCCCCGTCGGGCGTCACGTCGTTTGTGGTCATGCCCGCCGAACGGGCCGCCTGACGGAGCTGGCCGTGCAGGTCCCACCACTCGCGGATCCGCATGTAGTGCAGGAACTCGTCGCGCAGCTGCCGGCGGAACCTGCTGCCGGACAACGCCTCCCGCTGCTCGGCGACGTAGTCCCAGAGCTGGAGGTAGGCGAGGAAGTCCGAGCCGTCCTCACTGAACCGGGCGTGCTTCTCGTCCGCGGCCTGGCGCTGTTCGGTGGGTCGCTCGCGCGGGTCCTGGACGGACAGCGCGGCGGCGATCACGAGGACCTCGCGCAGGCAGCCGGTCTTGTCCGCCTCGACGAGCATCCGGCCGAGCCGCGGGTCCACGGGCAGCCGGGACAGGGAACGGCCGACCGCCGTCAGGGCGCCGTCGTCGACCGCGCCGAGCTCGTGGAGCAGGGCGAGGCCGTCGTTCACCGCGCGCGGGTCCGGCGGTTCGACGAACGGGAACTCGGAGATCTCGCCGAGCTCCAGCGCGATCATCTGCAGCACGACCGACGCGAGGTTGGTGCGCAGGATCTCCGGCTCGGTGAACTCCGGGCGGGCGTCGAAGTCGTCCTCGGCGTAGAGGCGGATGCAGATGCCGTCGCTGGTACGACCACACCGGCCGGCGCGCTGGTTCGCCGACGCCTGGGAGACCTTCTCGATCGGCAGCCGCTGCACCTTCAGCCGTCGTGAGTAACGGGAGATGCGGGCGGTGCCGGTGTCGATCACGTAGCGGATGCCGGGAACGGTCAACGACGTCTCGGCGACGTTCGTGGCCAGCACGATCCGGTTCCCCGCGTGGGGCGAGAACACGCGCTGCTGCTCGGCCGTCGACAGACGGGCGTAGAGGGGGATGACCTCGGTGTTGCGGAAGTCGCGCTTGCCGAGGGCATCGGCGGCGTCCCGGATCTCCCGCTCGCCGGGCAGGAACACGAGGACGTCCCCGGGGCCCTCGCGCTGCAGTTCGGTGACGGCGTCCGCGATCGCGTCGAGCTCCTCGCGGTCCGGGTCGGCGTCCGGGTCGTCGGGGTCGACGACGGGCCGGTACCGGATCTCCACGGGGAACGAGCGACCGGAGACCTCGACGATCGGTGCCGGCTTCTCCGGCGTGCCGAAGTGCGCGGCGAACCGCTCGGGGTCGATCGTCGCCGACGTGATGATGACCTTGAGGTCGGGACGGAGGGGAAGCAGCTGGGTGAGGTAACCCAGGATGAAGTCGATGTTGAGGCTGCGTTCGTGCGCCTCGTCGATGATCAGCGTGTCGTACTTGCGCAGCATCCGGTCGCCGGTCAGCTCCGCGAGGAGAATGCCGTCCGTCATCAGCTTGACCATCGTGCGGTCGCCGACCTGGTCGGTGAACCGCACCTTCCAGCCGACGACGTCGCCGAGCTCGGTGCCGAGCTCCTCGGCGATGCGGGCGGCGACGGTGCGCGCGGCGAGCCGCCGGGGCTGGGTGTGACCGATCATGCCCTCGACGCCGCGGCCCAGCTCGAGGCAGATCTTGGGGATCTGCGTGGTCTTCCCGGAGCCGGTCTCGCCGGCGACGATCACGACCTGGTTGTCCCGGATCGCGGCGGCGATGTCCTCGCGGCGCGCGCTGACCGGCAGGGTCGGGGGGTAGGAGATCGACGGGACGGCCGCGCGGCGGCGGTGGACGCGCGCGGCCTCGGCGGCGGCGCGCGCGGCGC
>NZ_JAODNI010000041.1 GCF_025465255.1 Pseudonocardia sp. | reverse complement strand
CCGCGGCGGCCGTCGGCGGCGCGGCGCTGCTGGCGCTCGGCGCGCTGGCGGTCCTGGTCGGCCTCGGCTTCGGCGCCACGCGCGTCCACGCCGGCTACGTCGCCGTCGCCCCCGCGTTCGGTGCGGGCCTCGGACTCACCCTGCTCGCGCTGGCCTACCTGCCCAACGCCGTCGTCGCCGGGGCGTCCTGGCTGCTCGGCCCGGGAGTCGAGGTGGGGACGGCCTCGGTGTCCCCGCTCGGCTCGACGAGCGGCCCGTTGCCTCCGTTCCCGCTGTTCGGGGCGCTGCCCGTCGGGACGCCGCCGGTGTGGGCGGTCGTGGTGTTCCTGCTCCCCGCCGGGGTCGGGCTGCTCGTCGGCGGGACGTGCCGGCGGGTGCTCGGGCCCTCGTCGACGGTGGTGCAGCGGATCCGCGCGGTCGGGACGGCCGCGGCGCTGCTCGCCGTCGCGGGCGCGCTCGCCGCGGCCCTCGCCGGGGGCAGGCTCGCGGCGGGACCGTTCGACCCGGTGGTCGTGCCGCCGTGGCTGGTGCTGCTGGCGGTGCTGCTGTGGGTCGGTGGGCCGGGGGCGCTGGTAGCCCTGGTGCAGCGGGGTGCGGAGGCGCCCGACGGGTACCGGCACGTCGAGGAGGAGCGCCGGGACCCGGAGACCGGGGACTGGGACGACGAGTGGGACGAGGCTGCGGATGACGAGTCCGGGCACGACGCGCCCGGGCACGAGGACCTCGAGCCGGACGGGGACGATCCGGAGGACGGGGGCCTTGTGAAGGCCGACGACGAGGCCGACCGGCAGGGCCGCCCGGGGGCCTCGACCGAGCCCGTCGAGCACGGAGACCTGGACGGGTACCCGCGGCCCGACGACGAGATGCGCGACGACCCGGTGGACGACGCCCCCGCAGACGACGACCTCACAGACCTCGACCCCACAGACAGCGGCCTCGCCGACGACGACTCAGCAGACCGTGACCCGGCGGACCGCGACCCCGCAGACCGCGACCCCGCAGACCGCGGCCCTGCAGGCGACGCCCTCGCCGACGACGAGCCGGCAGACGCGCCGGCACCCGGCGACGGGCCCATGCCCCGCGCCCGCTCCGTCGGCGCCCGGTACTCCGAGCGGGAGCAGCGCCGCCGGGAGAAGCGGCGGGAGCGCACCCGTCAGGAACGGGAGGGCGGGCCCCGCGCCTCCCTGTTCCGCCGGGCCGAGCCCCGGCAGGCCCCGGCCCGAGCGGCCGAGCCCCTACAGAGCCCCGCGCCGGAGCGCCGAGCGGCCGAGCCCGCACCGGAGCACCGAGTAGCCGAGCCCGCAGCGGAGCGCCGAGTAGCCGAGCGCCGAGCGGCAGGCTCCCGGGTGCCCGGCTCCCGAGCGGCCGAATCCCGTGCGCCTGAGTCCCGTGGACCCGTGAAGCCGGCGCGCAACGCGCCGAACGAGGAGACCGAGCCGAAGCCGCGGACCGTCGCGGAGCTCGTCGCCCAGCGCGCCCGGCAGGCCGAGGAGGCCGCCCGCGAGGAGTGACCGGCACCCTGTGCGGGCGACGCGGCCGCGCTGTGATCCGGGTCGCGGTTTACGCTGGTCAGGGTCGCCGCGCCGGACGGGGAGAAGATCCCGCAGCCGGTGCCGCCCCAGTCGAGAAGAGGAGCCCGGTTGTCCGCCGCGTCGAGCGCCGATCCCAGCGCCGCGAGCAGCACACCCGGGCCCCGCGCACCTGCGCGGCTCGTCGTCCTGGCGTCCGGCTCCGGCACGCTGCTGCAGGCCCTCCTCGACGCCGCCGCGGACGCGGACTACCCGGCCGAGGTCGTCGCCGTAGCCGCGGACCGGGACGCCACCGCCGTCGATCGCGGCGTGCGGGCCGGCGTGCCCACCGCGGTCGTCCGCCCCGCGGAGCACCCGGACCGGGACGCCTGGAACCGCGCGCTGCTGGCCGCGGTTCGTGCGCACGAGCCCGACCTGGTCGTCTGCGCCGGGTTCATGCGGATCCTCGGCCCGGACTTCCTGGACGGGATCGGCTGCCCGATCGTCAACACCCATCCGGCGCTGCTGCCGTCGTTCCCGGGGGCGCACGCCGTCCGGGACGCGCTCGCGCACGGCGTCAAGATCACCGGAACGACCGTCCACCTGGTCGACGCCGGCGTGGACACCGGGCCGATCCTGGCCCAGGAAGCCGTACCCGTGCGGCCCGGCGACACCGAGGCCGAGCTGCACGAACGGATCAAGAACTCGGAACGGCGGCTGCTGGTCGGCACCGTCGAGGCGCTGGTCCGCATCGGATCGGCGCGAGCGGAGAAAGAGGCGAGCATCGACGTGAGTGAGCGCAGGCCGGTACGCCGGGCCCTGATCAGCGTCTACGACAAGGCGGGTCTGCTGGACCTCGCCACCGGGCTGCACGCGGCGGGCGTGGAGATCGTCTCCACCGGGTCGACCGCCCAGCGGATCGCGGACGCGGGCATCCCGGTGACCCCGGTCGAGGAGCTGACCGGCTTCCCGGAGACCCTCGACGGCCGGGTGAAGACCCTGCACCCGCGGGTGCACGCCGGGCTGCTCGCGGACACCCGCAAGCCGGAGCACCTCGCGCAGCTCGAGCAGCTGGGCGTCGCGCCGTTCGACATGCTCGTGTCGAACCTCTACCCGTTCACCGAGACCGTCGCGTCCGGCGCGACGCAGGACGAGTGCGTCGAGCAGATCGACATCGGCGGCCCCGCGATGGTCCGGGCGTCGGCGAAGAACCACGACAGCCTCGCCGTGATCACGGACCCGGCGCGGTACGACTGGGTCCTCGAGCAGGTTGCGGCGGGCGGGTTCCTGCTCGCGGACCGGCGGCGGCTCGCCGCCGAGGCCTTCCGGCACACGGCGAGCTACGACGTCGCCGTCGCGTCCTGGATGGGTTCCGTCCTCGCGCCCGAGGCGGACACGGTGTTCCCCGCGTGGGCCGGCGCCACCTGGGAGCGCAAGGCGACGCTGCGCTACGGCGAGAACCCGCACCAGGCCGCGGCGCTCTACGTGTCCCCCGAGAGCTCGGGCCTCGCGCAGGCCGAGCAGCTGCACGGCAAGGAGATGTCCTACAACAACTACGTCGACGCGGACGCCGCCTGGCGCGCTGCGCACGACCACGGGGACCGGCCGACGGTCGCGGTGATCAAGCACGCGAACCCGTGCGGCATCGCGGTCGGCGCGGACGTCGCCGAGGCCCACCGCAAGGCCCACGCGACGGACCCGGTGAGCGCCTACGGCGGCGTCATCGCGACGAACCGCGAGGTCAGCGTGGAGATGGCGCAGCAGGTGAAGGACATCTTCACCGAGGTCGTGCTCGCGCCGTCCTTCGCCGAGGGCGCGCTGGAGATCCTCACGTCGAAGAAGAACCTGCGGGTGCTGCGGCTGCCCGGCGAGGTCCGCCGGACCGGCGCCGAGATGCGGCCGATCACCGGCGGCCTGCTCCTGCAGCAGCGCGACGCCGTCGACGCGGCCGGGGACGACCCGTCGTCCTGGAAGCTCGTCGCCGGCGAGCCGGTGCCCGATGAGGTGCTCGCGGACCTCGCGTTCGCCTGGCGCGCATGCCGCGCGGTGAAGTCCAACGCGATCCTGCTCGCCTCGGACGGCGCGGCCGTCGGTGTCGGGATGGGCCAGGTCAACCGCGTGGACTCCTGCAAGCTCGCCGTGACCCGCGCCGGGGACCGCGCCCGCGGCGCCGTCGCCGCGTCGGACGCGTTCTTCCCGTTCCCCGACGGGCTGGAGGTGCTCCTCGAGGCGGGCGTCAGGGCCGTCGTGCACCCGGGCGGTTCGATCCGGGACGAGCAGGTCACCGCCGCGGCCGCCGCCGCGGGCGTCGCCCTCTACCTGACGGGCACCCGCCACTTCGCGCACTAGGCTGCGGCGCCTGTTGATCTTCACGAACGGCACTTTCGCTCACCAGGTATGAACGAAAGTGCCGTTCGTGCATTCGGCGGAAGATCCGATCGGCCGTCGCCCGGACGAGGAGTTGAAGAGGCCCCATTCGGCGGCTAGGATTCGAACACACGTTCGATGCTCGTCGTCTTCCCCGCGACGCAACCGGTCGGGAGGTAGGTGTCCCGGTGAAGGGTGCCGTGGGGGACGCAACGAGCAGGCTGGAGCTCGCACGCGGGCTGCTCCGCAGGATGGAGGACCGGTCGGATCGTTCGGACGCGGTGCGGCCCGCGCCGATCGGTCCCGGAGAGGACACGGGCGGCGACGTGCTGCCCGTGGCGGCGCCGCTGCGGCCGCTGCTGCCCGCGGATGGGCTGCGCCGGGGCTCGTCGGTCTCGGTCGCGTCCGGAACGGGATCGACGTCGCTGCTGTTCGGGCTGCTCACGGAGGCCTCCGCCCAGGGGATGTGGGCGGGCGTCGTCGGGGTGCCCGGGCTCGGGGCGGTGGCCGCGGCGGAGGCGGGGATCCGGCTCGAGCGGCTCGCGCTCGTCCCGCGGCCGGGTGGGGACCTGGTCGCGGTCGTGCTCGCGCTGCTGGACGGGATGGACCTCGTCGTCGTGGCGGGGGCGCAGCGGGCCGGCCTGCGGGGGCAGGACCGGCAACGGCTCGCGGCCCGGGCGCGGCAGCGGGGTGCGGTGCTGCTCGCGCTGGGGGCCTGGCCCGGCGCGGACGTCGAGCTGGGCTGCTCGGAAGTCCGCTGGTCCGGGGCGGGCCGGGGCGCGGGACGGCTGTGCTCCCGGCAGGTCGTCGTGCGCAGCGGTGGCCGGGGCGGCGCCGGAGTGGGGCGCCGGGCGGAGGTGCTGCTCCCGGGGAGGAACGGCGCGATCGGCGTGCCCGCCGCGGTACCAGTACCCGTCGCGCCGGGGCACGAGGACACACGGGTGGCCGTCGGATGAGGCCGCGCGACGAGCGTGGTGCCCCGGTCGACGGTGCTCCGGTGGACGGGGCCTCGGTCGACGGGGCCGCGGAGCGGGTGCTCGCCCTCTGGTCCCCGGACTGGCCCGTCACCGCGGCCGCGCTGGGCGCGCACGTCCCGGCGCACCGGCCCGCGGCGGTGCTCCACGCAAACCGGGTGCTGGCGTGCTCGGCCACCGCGCGGGCGCACGGGGTGCGGCGGGGCCTGCGCAGGCGGGACGCCCAGGCCCGGTGTCCCGAGCTGGCCGTCCTCGCCTCGGACCCGGAGCGGGACGCCCGGCTGTTCGAACCCGTCGTCGTCGCCGTCGAGGAGCTGGCTCCCGGCGTGGAGATCGTCCGGCCGGGCCTGCTCGCGCTGCCCGCGAAAGGGCCCGTCGGCTGGTTCGGTGGGGAGCGGGAGGCGGCGGAACGGCTGATCGACCAGGTCGCCGCCCGCACCGGGGTCGAGTGCCAGACCGGGTTCGCGGACGGCCTGTTCGCCGCGGTCCTCGCGGCCCGGCGCGGCCTGGGGGTGGAGCTCGGGCGCAGCCGGGAGTTCCTGGCGCCGCTCGGGGTCGAGGAGCTGGACCGCGAGCCGGACGTGGACCGCGCCGAGCTGGTGGACCTGCTGCGCCGGCTCGGGCTGCGCAGCCTCGGGGCGTTCGCCGGGCTGGCGCCGGCGGACGTCGCGTCCCGGTTCGGGGCGGACGCGGTGCTCGCCCACCGCCTCGCCCGCGGGCTGGACCCGCGCCCGCCGGTCCGCCGCCGCCCGCCGGAGGAGCTGGCCGTCGAGCTGGAGCTGGACCCGCCCGTGGACCGGGTGGACGCCGCCGCGTTCGCCGCCCGTGCCCTGGCCGAACGGCTGCACACCACGCTGGCCGGGCATGCGCTGTCCTGCACGCGGCTCGGGGTGTGGGCGCGCACGGAGAGCGGGGAGGAGCTGCTGCGGATCTGGCGCTGCGCGGAGCCGCTCACCCCGTCCGGCACGGTGGACCGGGTTCGGTGGCAGCTGGACTCGTGGCTCACCCGCGGCGGATCGGGCGCGGTGGTGCGGCTGCGGCTCACCCCGGAGGAGACCGTCACCGCCGGGGCGCTGCAGATGGGGCTGTGGGGCGAGGTCGGCGAGTCCGACGAGCGGGCGGGCCGGGCGCTCGTCCGGGTGCAGGCGCTGCTCGGGCCGGAGGCGGTGGTCACCGCGGTCCTGACCGGCGGCCGGGACCCCGGGGAACGGGTGCGGCTCGTCCCGTGGGGGGACGACCGGGCGGCGGGCAGCGGGAGTGCGGGGCCGGGGGACCTGACGGGCGCGCCCGCGCCGGAGCCGATCGGGCTGGGGGGACACCTGCGGGCCGACCCGGGCGTCCCGGTCCGGCCGCTCCGGGTCGTCCCGTCCGCGGCGGAGCCGGACGCCCGCGTCCACCGGCCGGGAACGGCCGGTCGCGGCCCGGTGCGCCCGGACGACGATCACAGGCCCGCCGGGGCCGGGAACGCGCGGGCCGCCGAGATTCCGCAGCCAGCCGAGATTCCGCAGCGAGTAGGGACCCCGCAGCCACCGGAGACCCCGCAGCGGGCGGGGGCCCCGCAGCGGGCGGGGGCCCCGCAGCCACCAGAGGCCCTACAGTCGTCACAGCCGTCGAGCATCCGTAGGCCCACCCGCTCCCGGCCCCTCCGCACCCCGAAGGCCGCGAAGGACCCTGTGCCCGCCTGGCCTGGCCGGCTCCCCGCGCCGTCCCCCGCGACCGTCCCGCCGGAACCCCTGCCCGTCGAGCTCCTGGGCGTCGACGGCCGTCCGGTCGGGTTACGGGCGCTGGACCTGCTGGACTCCGAGCCGCACCTGCTCGTCCTGGCGGGTCACCCGGGCCGCGAGCTGAGCGCGTGGGCCGGGCCGTGGCCGTTGCAGCAGCGCTGGTGGGCCGGCGGCGCGCACACCGAGGTGCGGATCCAGGTCGTGCTCGCCGACGGGGCCGCTCTGCTCCTCGTCCATCGGGAGGGGCGCTGGTGGGTCACCGGCATCTACGACTGAGCCCCGGCCCGGTGCTCCCGACTCGATGCTCCGGCTCGGTGCTCCCCGCTCAGGGGCGCATCCCGTCGAGGGAGAGCGCGAACCGGCCGACCGCCCCGGCCAGCGCGTCGACGTTGCGGTCCAGCGCGGTCCGGTCCACGTTCGCCAGGGTGTCGCAGGCCTGGTGGTAGCAGGAGTCGTAGGGCTTGCCGCCCTCGCCACCCCACCGGGCCGCCTGCTCCGGCGTCTTGACCTCCTCCGCTCCGGTGAACAGACCGCCGGCGGGGATGCCCGCCTCGATGAACGGCCCGTAGTCCGAGCGCCCGTCGAAGTCCGTGCCCGCCGGCGTCACCCCGGTGGTGCGGAGCTGGTCCGCGAGCACCTGCTCGGCCGTCGCTGAGCCCTGCGGCCCGGGGCCCGCTCCCTGCTTGTCCGAGCCGTCGCCGTCGTAGACCAGGTAGCCCGGGTTCGGCGAGCCGATCATGTCCAGGTTCAGGTAGAGCGCGATCGTCGGACGTTGTTCCGCGGGCAGGGCCCGGACGTACGCGGTGGAGCCCAGCAGGCCCGCTTCCTCCGCGCTCCACCACGCGAAACGCACCGCGTTCCTGGTGGCCGGGGAGCCGCCGAGCCGGGTCGCGACCTCCAGCAGCCCCGCGCTGCCGGTGCCGTTGTCGTTGATCCCGGGCCCCTCCGGCACCGAGTCGAGATGCGCACCGGCCATGATCACGTTCCCGGTGTCGCCGGTGCGGGTCTGGGCGATCACGTTGCGGGTCGTCTTCCGCTCGGTCCTCGTCGCCAGGGTCAGCACGGCCTGCGCGCCGTTCTTCCCGGCCAGCCCGGCACCCACCGACCTGCTGACCCCCGCGCTCGGGACGGTCCCCGTCGTCTCCCCGAGCGTGCCGTTGAGCGGGCCGTCCTCGGTGTTCACCACGACCACGGCGGCCGCCCCGGCCGCGCCCGCGAGCTGGGACTTCACCCCGAACGGGCAGGTCCCGCGGCGGGCCACCGCGATCGCCCCGGCCGGGATCCCGGCGAAGTCGCTCGCCTCGCAGCCCGAGGTGTCGTCCTGCGCGATCACCGCGAGCGGTGCGGTGAGGGGCCCCGGCGTCGAAGGCGAGAAGCTGAGGGCGGTGGCCTCGACCGGAGCGCCGTCGACCGTCAGGGTCTGGGTCTGCACCGCGAACGTCGCGGCGTCGAAGGAGGGCGTCTCGACGTCGTACCCGGCGTCGCGCAGCTTCCCGGCGACGTACTCGACGCTCGCGTCGTACCCCGGAGTGCCGACGGCCCGGTTCCCGCCGTTCGCGTCCGCGATCCGCTGCAGCTCCTCCAGGTGGGAGTACGCGCCGTCGCCGGACGCCTGGGAGACCAGGGCGGCGGGCAATGCCTGGTCCGGCTCCGGTGGGGCCGAACCCCCGCACGCGACCAGCACGACCGCGCAGGTCAGGGCCGTGACCAGGGTGGCGGCTCCGGAGAGGGTCGGCCGGTGGTGCATCGCGCTCCCGAGGTCCGTTCCGTTCGGCGCCGTGCCGGCTCGGATGATGGGATCAGTGTCCGCCACGTCCGGGCGCCACGCCCCCGGAGCGGGCACACCCGAACGGGTGGCACGGGAAACCATGGCCTACGCACGGGCGTCTCACAGGTACGTCACAGGTGGAGGCGGTGAACTGATCTCACAGCGCAGGGGAGTGAAACCTCCGAGAGTGACGGGAACCGGCCGCTGGGGAGCCCCCGGCCCGTCACGCCCGGTTCAGCCCGTGCGACGCCGATCGGCACTGGGGAGCGCCCGGCCGGCGTCGCACGGGCACTTCCGTGATCAGGCCCGTCCTCGTCTCAGGGCAGGTCCCCGGTGGACGCGAAGTACGCCAGCGTCCCCGCCGCGACGTCGGTGAAGCGGTCCAGCGCGAGGCGATCGACGTTCGTCAGGTCGTCGCAGGCCGAGTGGTAGCAGCGGTCGAACACCTCGCCCTGCTCACCACCCCACCTTCTGGCCTGGTCCGCGGACTTGTGCTCCGAGTCGCCCGCCAGCAGCCCGGCCGAGGGGATGCCGGCGTTCACGAACGGGTCGTAGTCCGAGCTCCCGTCCAGGTCCATCGGATCCGGTGTCACGCCGAGAGCGACGAACCGCCTGGTCAGGTCGGCCGCGACAGTCGCGGAGCCGTCCGGTCCGCCGCTCGCCCCCTGCACGAAGTAGCCCGCGTTCGGGGCGCCGACCATGTCGAGGTTGAGGTAGAAGACGGGCGACTCGTTGCCGGACAGCGAGTCCACGTAATCGCGGGAACCCTCGTAGTCGATCTCCTCGGCGCCCCAGAACCCGAACCGGACGGCACGGGTCACCGGCGGCGAGCCGCCCATCCGCGTCGCGATCTCCAGGAGGCTCGCGACGCCGGTGCCGTTGTCGTCCATGCCGAGGCCCCGGCGCACGGAGTCCAGGTGCGCGCCGGCCATGACGGCCCTGCGGGGATCGCCGGTGCGGGTCTGCGCGACCACGTTGCGGTACTCGCCCCGCCGGCCGTCCCGCTCGAGGACGAACGTGGGCGTGCTGACGTCGAAGCCGGCGTCCCGGAGCACGGCCGCGACGTGGTCGACGCTCGCGTCGTACGCCGGGCCGGTGGCGCGGTTCCCGCCGTTGGCCTGCGTGATCCCGGCGAGCGCCTGGAGATGGGTGTAGGCCCCATCGCCGGTCGTCCGCGCGACGAGCTGGTCGACGGCGGGCGGGTCCGGCGCCGGCGGCGCGACCGGGGCGGCCGCCGAACAGGCGACGGCGATCCCGGCCGCGAGCGCGGCCACCGTGCCGCGCAGGGCCCGCCCGGTCGGCCGGCATCGCCCGGACCGAGGACACGGAGCGTGGTCCATGGCGCGCTGCTCCCTCCGATCGTGGCGTCCCGGCCCGGATGGCGGACATCCATCGTCTCGTCCTTCCGCCGGATCCGCAGCCCCGAAAATCAGGTCTGGCCTTCACGTCGGCGGCAAGGTCTAGCGTCGCCCGAAGGCGAGGAGGTCACATGCGGATCGGTGAGCTGGGCGAGCGGGCCGGGGTGAGTCCCCGGACCCTGCGGCACTACGAGGAGCTGGGCCTGCTGCCCGCGGGGCGGGCGGCGAACGGCTACCGCTCCTACGACGACGCGGACCTGCGGGCCGTCGCCGAGATCCGCACGCTCGTCGGGCTGGGGCTCTCCCTGGAGGAGACGCGCCCGTTCGTCGAGTGCCTGCGGGACGGCCACCCCAGCGGCGGGAGCTGTCCGGACTCGATCGCGGTCTACCGGCGCAAGCTCACCGAGGTCGACGCGTCGCTGGTCCGGCTCACCGAGATCCGAGCCGAGCTGGAGGCGCAGCTCGCGGTCGCCCTCCTGCAACGACCACCCGTCCCGCGCTGCGCGCTGACCCCGTCCGCCCCGGCCCCCGAGGAGTCCTCGTGATCGAGCCCGTCACCGACGCCCTGTTCGACGAGCGGGTCCTCCGCGCGTCCCGCCCGGTGCTCGTGGACTTCACGGCCACCTGGTGCCCGCCCTGCCGCATGATCGAGCCCGTGCTGGCCGAGATCGCGGCCGAACGGGCGGGGGAGCTCGACGTCGTCTCCCTCGACGTCGACGTGAGCCCGCGGACCGCCGCGGCCGCCGGGGTCCTGGGCATGCCGACGCTGAGCCTGTACGTCGACGGCCGGGTGGTCACCCGGATCGTGGGCGCGCGGCCGAAGCGGGCGGTGCTGGAGGCGATCGAGCCGTACCTGCCCGTGGACAACTCGGCGTCCCGGCCGTGATCGAACGAATGTTCGAGTATGGTCGGCCGTATGGGATGGAACAACCCGGACGTACCGTGGAGCGAGTTCGAGGCGGCGCTGGCGGGACGGTCGGACGGGTCCGGGCGCACGGGCTCGAGCCTCACCGGCGGCCCGGAGGCGGACGGCGGGGACAGCCCCGCCTGGTCGCGTAAGCGCGCGCCCTACGAGCGCCCTCCCGCGGAGCCCCGGACCGAACCGGTCGTCCCGTACGCGGAGCTGCACTGCCACTCCAACTTCAGCTTCCTCGACGGCGCGAGCCATCCGGAGGAGCTGGTCGAGCAGGCCCACCGCCTCGGCCTGGAGTCGATCGCGCTCACCGATCACGACGGCATGTACGGCGTGGTCCGCTTCGCCGAGGCCGCGCGGGAGCTGGGGATGCGCACGGTCTTCGGCGCGGAGCTGAGCCTGGGCCTGTCCGCCCCGCAGAACGGCGTCCCGGATCCGGAGGGCAGTCATCTGCTCCTGCTCGCCCGCGGCCCGGAGGGCTACGGCGCGCTCTGCCGCACGATCAGCACGGCGCAGCTGCGCGGCGCGGAGAAGGGCCGCCCGGTGTACGACCCGGGCGAGGTCGTCGCGGACACCGCGGGCAAGGTCGTCGCGCTCACCGGGGGCCGCAAGGGCACGGTGCGCCAGGCGTTGCGGGCGGGCGGGCCGGAGGCGGCGGCGCGGGCGATCGCGGAGCTGGTGGAGCGCTTCGGGCGGGACGGCGTCGTCGTCGAGCTCACGCACCAGGGCCTGCCCGAGGACACCGAACGCAACGACGTGCTGGCCGCACTGGCAGCTCGCGCGGGCCTGCCGACGATCGCGACGACGGGCGCGCACTACGCCTCCCCGGAGCAGTATCCGCTGGCCACGGCCCTGGCGGCGGTCCGGGCCCGGCGCAGCCTCGACGAGGCGGACGCCTGGCTCCCGCCCGCCGGCACCGCCCACCTGCGCAGCGGCGCGGCCATGGCGGCCCGCTTCGAGGCCCGCCACCCCGGGGCGGTGGCCCGGGCGGCCGAGCTGGGCCGCGCGCTGTCCTTCGAGCTGGAGCTGGTGGCGCCGGACCTGCCACCCTTCGACGTCCCGCCGGGAGAGGACGAGGCGTCCTGGTTGACGGCGCTCACCTGGCAGGGCGTGGCCCGGCGCTACGGCAGCCACGCGGAGAACCGGCGCGCGGTCGAGATGGTCGAGCACGAGCTGGAGATCATCAAGGCGAAGAAGTTCCCCGGCTACTTCCTGATCGTGGCGGACATCGTCGAGTTCTGCCGTCGCTCCGGGATCCTCTGCCAGGGCCGGGGCTCGGCCGCGAACTCCGCGGTCTGCTACGCACTGGGCATCACCAACGTGGACGCGGTGCGTCACGAGCTGCTGTTCGAGCGGTTCCTCTCCCCGGACCGGGACGGCTACCCGGACATCGACCTGGACATCGAGTCCGGCCGGCGCGAGGAGGCCATCCAGTACGTCTACCAGCGCTACGCCCGCACGCACGCCGCCCAGGTGGCCAACGTGATCACCTACCGCCCGCGCTCGGCGGTCCGGGACATGGCGAAGGCGCTGGGCTTCTCGCCGGGCCAGCAGGACGCGTGGAGCAAGCGGATCGAGCGCTGGCAGGGGCTCGACGGCGGCAACGCGCCGGAGGGCCTGCCGCCGACGGTCCTCGGGCTGGCGGACCAGCTCCTCGGCTTCCCCCGCCATCTCGGCATCCACTCCGGCGGCATGGTGATCTGCGACCGGCCGGTGTCCGAGGTCGTGCCGGTGGAGTGGGCGCGGATGGCGGACCGCACCGTCGTGCAGTGGGACAAGGACGACTGCGCCGCCGCCGGCCTGGTCAAGTTCGACCTGCTCGGCTTGGGCATGCTCACCGCGCTGCACCTGATGATGGACCTGGTGGAGTCCTTCCACGGCGTCCACGTCGAGCTGCACGAGCTGGGCGAGAGCGACGAGCGGGTCTACGAGATGCTCCAGCGTGCGGACTCCGTCGGGGTGTTCCAGGTGGAGTCCCGCGCGCAGATGGCCACGCTGCCCCGGCTGAAACCGCGCGAGTTCTACGACCTGGTGGTGGAGGTCGCGCTGATCCGCCCCGGCCCCATCCAGGGCGGCTCCGTGCACCCGTACATCCGCCGCCGCAACGGGGTCGACGAGTGGGAGCACGACCATCCGCTGCTGGAGAACGCCCTGCAGAAGACCCTCGGGGTGCCGCTGTTCCAGGAGCAGATGATGCAGATCGCCGTCGACGTCGCGGGGTTCTCCCCGTCGGACGCCGACGAGCTGCGCCGCGCGATGGGGTCGAAGCGTTCCGAGGAGAAGATGGAGGCGTTGCGCGGGCGGTTCTACGAGGGGATGGCCGCGAACGGGATCACCGGTGAGCTGGCCGAGACGATCTTCACCAAGATGCTGGCCTTCGCGAACTTCGGGTTCCCGGAGAGCCACTCGATCAGCTTCGCGGCGCTGGTCTACTACAGCTCCTGGTTCAAGCTCTACTACCCGGCCGCCTTCTGCGCGGCGCTGTTGAACTCCCAGCCGATGGGCTTCTACTCGCCCCAGTCCCTGGTCGCGGACGCCCGGGGGCACGGGGTGCGGTGCCACCGCCCGGACGTCAACCGCGGGGCCGCGGCGGCGATCCTCGAGCCGGATCCGGCGAGCCTGGCGGGCACGGCGATCCGGCTCGGGCTGCGGGACGTCCGCGCGGTCGGGACCGAGTTGGCCGAGGAGATCGAGGCCGAACGGGATCGCGGCGGCCCGTACCGGGACCTGGCGGACCTCGCCCGCCGGGTCCGGCTCACCGGGCGGCAGGCCGAGGCGCTGGCCACGGCCGGGGCGTTCGGCTGCTTCGGGATCGAGCGGCGCTCGGCTCTGTGGGCGGCCGGGGTGGTCGCCGCGGTGCGCCCGGAGCACCTGCCCGGGAGCGCCGTGGGGCTGGACGCACCCGTGCTGCCGGGGATGACGGAGGTCGAACTGACGGTCGCGGACGTCTGGGCCACCGGGGTCTCCCCGGACAGCCACCCGATGCAGCACCTGCGGGAACGGCTCGACGGGCTGGGCGCGATCCGGGTGGACCGGCTCGACGCGGTCGGGCGGGCCGCCGGAGCGGGGGAGCGCCGCGATCTCGCGGACCCGTTCGACCCGGACCGGCCGCCGCCCCGGGTACTGGTCGGGGGGCTGGTCACCCACCGGCAACGCCCGGCGACGGCCCGCGGGGTCACGTTCCTGAACCTGGAGGACGAGAGCGGGATGCTCAACGTGACCTGCTCGGAGGGGCTGTGGGCGCGGTACCGCTCGGTGGCGCTGGGGAGTGCGGCGTTGCTGGTCCGGGGCCGGCTGGAACGCAGCCCGGAGGGGGTGCTGAACCTGGTGGCGGACCGGCTGCAACGGCTGCCGCTGGCGGTCGCGGTGAAGTCCCGGGACTTCCGGTGACCCCCGGACACGGCAGTGGCCCCGCCGCGGACGACGGGGCCACCGGCTGGGGAACGAGATCGTTCTCCTCCCTGCCCTACTTCACCGGGCCCTACTTCACCAGCGGGTTGCCCATCGGCATCGCGCGGCCGCCGAGGTCCTGGCCGAAGCCGTCGAACAGGATGTAGGCGAAGATCGCGCAGAAGATGAACGTGGTGATCCCGGCGATCGGGAACAGCCCCGCGTTGCCGCCGCTGACGCCCAGGAACGCCAGCACGAAGGTGATGTCCACGAACACGAAGCCCGCGGTGAACGCCAGCGGCAGCCGCAGCGTGGCCAGGGTCAGCAGGACGAACACGATGGTGAAGGACAGCAGGTAGGTGGACTGCACGCTGGCCACCGCCGCCGCATCCGGGATCCCCCACCAGCCGCTGGTCAGCCCGGTGAGCAGCAGGCCGAAGCTGAGCCAGAAGGCCGAGAACACCCCGAAGATCGCGGCGACCGAGTTCGCGGCCTCGCGTCCGGCCCAGACTGCCGCGACCAGCAGGAACAGGCCCGCGGACAGGGAGACGATCGGGATCATCCCGCCGGGCAGGGTCGCGGTGTCGAGGTAGCCCACGAACCACAGACCCAGGGTGATGCCCGCGGGAAGGAAGGTGATGAGGCCCAGCAGGGCCGGGTTACCGATCGGAGCCGCCGTCGCCGGCTCCGCCGCGGCATGCGCCCCCGCCTGCACGTCGCTTTCCACGCTCATGTGTCGCTCCTCGTCGAGTCGACCGAGACAGCGCCTGATCGCGCTGACCACCGGCGAGGGGCATTGTGCGCGCGGTCACAACTCGCCGGGACCCTACGAACGGAGGGCCCGGGACCTGGACCTCCGCCCACCGGATCTCCGACGCGCCCTGGGATAGTCGGGCCCGTGCACGACGACGACGAGTTCAGCGGCCTCGATCTGTCCGATCTGGTGGCGAACGGGCAGTTCTGGACGGGGCGTCGGTTCGTCGGAGTGAGCTTCGTCGACGCGGACCTGACCGGCCTGCGCACCGAGAACTGCACCTTCGACGAGTGCGACTTCTCCGGCGCGGACCTGTCCGAGTCGGTGCACCGCAACGGCGCGATGCGCTCCTGCACGTTCCGCCGGGCCACGTTGACGCGCATCGAGCTCCACGGCTGCTCGCTGCTCGGCAGCACCCTGCTGGACTGCCGGATGCGTCCGATCACCCTCACGGACTGCGACCTCACCCTCGTCGGGCTGGGCCGTGCGGACCTGCGCGGCACGGATCTGTCGGGTCTGCGGATGCGGGAGTCGAACCTCGTCGAGGCGGACCTGCGCACGTGCGACCTGCGGGGCGCAGACCTCACCGGCGCGCGGCTGCTGAACGCCCGGCTGGAGGACGCGGACCTGCGTGGCGCCCGCCTGGACCCGGACGCCCTGGTGCAGGCGAGGCTGGCCGGCGCCGCGGTCGACGCCGAGACGGCGCTGGCGTTCGCCGCCGCCCACGGCCTCCGGATCAGCTGACACTCGTGGCCCTTCCGTTCCTCCTCGCGGAACGGAAGGACCACGAGCGCCGCGCGGGTCGGCTCAGCGGACGAGCGCGTTGCCCATCGGGCGGGCGGCGCCGCCGAGCTCCTGGTTCATCCCGTCGACGTAGATGTACAGGGCGACGAGGCAGAACAGCACCGCCCCGATGCCGGCGATCGTCAGCAACCCGGCCGGACCGCCGAGCGTGGCCACCAGGACGAGCGCGACGACGATCGTCACGAGCGTGAACAGGGCCGTGAACGCGAGCGGCAGCCGCAGCGTCGCCAGCGTGAGCACGGCGAACACCACCAGCCAGGCGATGAGGAAGGCGGCCTGCGCGGCTCCGGCGTCCGCGGCCGGGATCTTCAGCCAGTCGTTGACCAGGGAGAGGACCAGGTAGGCGTAGCTCAGCCAGAACGTGGCGAAGACGCCGAAGATCGATCCCACCGCGCCCTGACCGATGCTGATGGCCCAAATCGCGGAGATGAGCAGGCCGAGGCCGGACACGACGAGCATCGTCGGGACGAGCGCGCCGACCGCGGTGGCGGGCAGGTAGCCGAGCAGGTAGAGCGTGAGGCCGATGCCGCCGACGAGGAAGCTCGGCAGCCCCAGCAGCGCAGGATTGCCGGCCGGGAGGGCCGCGGGCGGGGCCGAGGTGGTGGTGGAAGCGCTGACGTCGCTGTCTGTGCTCATGGATGGACGCTCCTGTTGGTGAGCGGGGTCGTGCGGGTGCGGAGCGCTGGTGTGCGTCCCGTCACAGATCATTAAGGGCAGTGTGGACGGTCATGGTCGTCTCATTCTGAGAATCTCGACCGTCCTCTCTGGTCCGTGCGCCCGCCGGTGCCCCACCTGGGAGGATGGTGAGCGTGAACGCCACCGGCCGTCCCGACCTGCGTGCCTGGCTGACGGTCCACGGCGCGCTGCTGCTCGTCCTGCTGATCGCCGTCGCCGGGCTGGCCCGGGTGCTCGGTGAGCACTGGCGGCAGGGGTCGGTGCTGCTCGGCGGGGCGCTGCTCGTCGCGGCGGTCCTGCGAGCCACGCTGCCGCCGAGCCGGGCCGGGCTGCTCGCGATCCGCGGCCGCATGATCGATGTGCTCTGCTACGGCGGCTTCGGCGTGCTGATCGTGGCCCTGGCCCTGACGATCACCAGAGGCTCCCTGGCCGTCAGCTGACCGGCCGCGCACCCCTGGTCAGTCCGTCGCGGTGCAGGCGCCGCCGGCGTCGGTGAGGCGGCCGATCTCCGATGCCTCGTAGCCGAGCTCGGCCAGGACCTCTGCCGTGTGCTCCCCGAGCGCCGGCGCGGGCCGGAGCTCCGGCCGTCCGGACGAATGCCCGACGGGATGCCGCGCGAGCGCAGCGTCCCCTCCGTCGGGTATGCCGAGGTGACCGTCCGCCGTCGCGTAGGGGATCCGGTGCGGCGACGCGGTCCGCGCGTACCGGCCGGCCCCCGCGGCGGCGAGCAGACGTATCCGCCCTGCTGTTCGAGCGCGGTGAACGGACGCTGCGCACGTACTCCGGCTCGCCCGTCCCGCCCTGGCTGGCGGCGAGCCCCTTCAGCACGTCCGCCCTGCTGGGCGAGCAGCAGCGTGGCGTACGGCCCCTTGAACGTGTTGGTGACGTCCAGGACGCGCACCCCGGCGAGCGGTCCCGCGGGCATTGCACCTCCGGTGCTCGTGCGCGGAGATCGTCGCCAGGGCAACGATCTCCGCGCACAGGCGCGCAGCGCTCAGAAGGAGTCGATCAGCGCGTTGAACGTCGCGCTCGGCCGCATCACGGCGTCCGTCTTGGCCTTGTCGACGTAGTAGTAGCCGCCCAGGTCGACCGGCCCGCCCTGCACGCCGTTCAGCTCCGCGACGATCTTCTCCTCGTCCGCGGCCAGGGCCTCCGCGAGCGGGGCGAACACCTTCGCCAGCTCCGCGTCGTCCGTCTGCGCGGCGAGGGCCTGCGCCCAGTAGAGCGCGATGTAGAAGTGGCTGCCGCGGTTGTCCAGCTCGCCGACCTTCCGCGACGGCGACCGGCCCTCGTCGAGCAGCTCGCCGGTGGCGTCGTCCAGCGCCTTGCCGAGGATGGCCGCGCGCGGGTTGTCCGTCTTGTCGGCGAGGAACTCCAGGGAGACGGCGAGTGCGAGGAACTCCCCGAGGGAGTCCCAACGCAGGTGGTTCTCCTTGACGAGCTGCTGCACGTGCTTCGGCGCGGAGCCGCCCGCGCCGGTCTCGAACAGGCCGCCGCCGTTCATCAGCGGGACGATCGAGAGCATCTTCGCGCTGGTGCCCAGCTCGAGGATCGGGAAGAGGTCCGTCAGGTAGTCCCGCAGCACGTTGCCGGTGACGGAGATCGTGTCCTCGCCGGCCTTGGCCCGGGCGAGGGTGTACCGGGTGGCCTCGGCCACCGGCATGATCTCGATGGTCAGGCCGTCCGTGTCGAGCTCGGCCAGCTGCGCGCGGACCTTCTCGATCACCTGGGCGTCGTGCCCGCGGGTCTCGTCCAGCCAGAAGACGGCCGGGGCGCCGGTGGCGCGGGCGCGGGAGACGGCCAGCTCGACCCAGTTGCGGATCGGGGCGTCCTTGGTCTGGCAGGCGCGCCAGATGTCGCCCTCGGCGACCTCGTGCTCCAGCAGCGTCGTGCCGGACGCGTCGACCACCCGCACGGTGCCGTCCGCCGGGATCTCGAAGGTCTTGTCGTGGCTGCCGTACTCCTCGGCCTTCTGCGCCATGAGGCCCACGTTCGGCGTGGTGCCCATGGTGGTCGGGTCGAACGCGCCGTTCTCGCGGCAGAAGTCGACGGTCTCGGCGTAGAGCGGCGCGTAGGACGAGTCCGGGATGACGAACTTGGTGTCCTGCAGGGCGTCGTCGGCGTTCCACATCTGGCCGGACGTGCGGATCGCGGCCGGCATCGACGCGTCGATGATGACGTCCGACGGCACGTGCAGGTTGGTGATGCCGCGCGACGAGTCGACCATCGCCAGGCGCGGGCCCGACGAGTACCCGGCGGTGATCGCGTCCTCGATCGCCTTCCTCGCTTCCGCGGGCAGCTTCTCCAGCGCGGTCAGGATGGAGGCGAGGCCGTCGTTCGGGTTCGCCCCGACCGACGCCAGGTCGTCGCCGTACTGCGCGAAGACGTCGGCGAAGTACGCCTTGACGGCGTGCCCGAACAGAATCGGGTCGGACACCTTCATCATCGTGGCCTTGAGGTGGACCGAGAACAGCACGCCCTTGTCGGCGGCGTCGGCGACCTGCTCGGCGAGGAAGGCGTTCAGGGCCGACGCGCTCATCACGGCGGCGTCGACGATCTCGCCCTCGAGGACCTTCAGGCCGTCCTTGAGCACCGTCCTCGTCCCGTCGGCGGCGGTGTGCTCGAGGGTCAGCGTCGTGGCCGCGGGCAGGGTCACGGACTTCTCGGAGTGCCGGAAGTCGCCGTCCTCCATCGTCGAGACGTGCGACTTCGAGTCCTTCGACCAGGCGCCCATCGAGTGCGGGTGCTTGCGGGCGAAACCCTTGACCGACGCGGGGGCGCGGCGGTCCGAGTTCCCCTCGCGGAGCACCGGGTTGACCGCGCTGCCCTTGACGGCGTCGTAGGCCGCGCGGGCCGCGCGCTCGTCGTCGGTCTGCGGGTTCTCCGGGTAGTCCGGCACGTCGTAGCCCGCGCCCTGCAGCTCCTTGATCGCGGCCTTGAGCTGCGGGATCGAGGCGCTGACGTTGGGCAGCTTGATGATGTTCGCATCGGGGGTCTTCGCCAGCGCACCGAGCTCGCCGAGCGAGTCCGGGACGCGCTGGGCGTCCGTCAGCCGGTCCGGGAACTGCGCCAGGATCCGGGCGGCCAGGGAGATGTCGCGGGTCTCGGCGTCGATACCGGCCTTGCCGGCGTACGCCTCGACGACCGGGAGGAACGAGTGCGTCGCCAGCGCCGGCGCCTCGTCGGTGTAGGTGTAGATGACCTTCATCGTCACGTCGGCAACCTAGCTCTTCGTTTCCGGACCTGGACCGGGAAGGCGCTACGCCCTCCACTCGGCCGCCACGCTATACCGTACGGCTGTCCTACGCGTCCCCGTCCCGTCCTCGCGGGGCGTCGCCGCGGCGTGTGGCCTGCGTGGACGCGCCTCGCACGTGACGAGGAGTACCGCCCGGCGGGGCCTGTCCCGGAGCGCCGTCGCTCGACTACGGTGGGTGTCCGCACCCGTCGCGGAGGACGTCCATGGCAAACCGCATCAAGGTCCCCAAGCTCGAGGCCTCCTCGTTCAAGGGGTGGGCGTTCGTGCTGCTCGCGGGCACCCTGCTCGCGGCGATCGCGTTGGTCTCCGGGGGCGGGTTCAACATCGGGACCGCCCCCGCCACGGGTGTCACGGGCTGCACCATGACCGTGCTGCCGGACCAGCTCAACGTCCGGTCGTCGCCGGGGACCGAGCTCGCGCCCGTCGAGACGCTGAGCCGGGGCACCGAGGTCGACGCCGAGCGCGGCGTCGTCACCAACGGGTTCCGCAAACTGACCGGGGGAGACCGGTGGGCCCTCAACGAGAGCCTCGCGGCGACACAGGGCAGCGTCTGCTGAGTCACGGACCACCTCCTCCGAGTGATCGTCCCCGGCGGCGCCCCCCGGGCGTCGCGGGACGCCGGCCGCTGCGGCAAGGTGGGGAGGTGGCCCCCTCGACCGTCAGCACCGTCAACGTCAACGGTGTGCGGGCCGCCGCGACCAAGGGCTTCGTGGAGTGGCTCGCCGCCACCGGGGCGGACGTCGTGTGCCTGCAGGAGGTCCGGGCCCGGCCCGAGGAGCTCCCGGCCGCCTTCCGCGACGAGATCGAGCGCGGCGGCTGGCACCTCGCGCAGGCGCCGTGCGAGTCCGCGAAGGGCCGCAGCGGGGTCGCCGTGCTGAGCCGCGAGGCACCCGAGTCGGTGCGCGTCGGCATCGGCGCGGCCGAGTTCGACGACAGCGGCCGGTACGTCGAGATCGACCTCCCCGAGGCCACCGTCGCCTCCCTCTATCTCCCCAAGGGCGCCGCGGGCACGCCGAAGCAGGAGGAGAAGGACCGCTTCCTCGTCGCGTTCGCCGAGCACCTCGCCGAGCGCCGCGAGAAGTCCGCCGCGGACGGCCGCGAGGTGCTGGTCTGCGGGGACTGGAACATCGCCCCCGCCGAGGCGGACATCCGCAACTGGCGCGGCAACCTCGGGAGCTCCGGCTTCCTGCCGCACGAGCGGGCCTGGATGGCGGAGCTGGGCGCCGCGGGCTGGGCGGACGTCGTGCGCGCGCTGCACCCGGACGTCGACGGGCCGTACACCTGGTGGAGCTACCGGGGCCGCGCGTTCGACAACGACGCCGGCTGGCGGATCGACCACGTCCTCGCGACGCCGGGCCTCGCCGCCCGCGCCGAGCACGCGGCCGTCGAGCGCGCCGCCACGTACGACACCCGCTGGTCCGACCACGCCCCCGTCACCGTGCGGTTCGCGGGCCCGTGATCCCGAGTCGCGTCATCGGAGGCCGCTACGTGGTCCTCGGCGGCCTCGGGGACGGCGCCCTCGGCCCGGTGTGGCGGGCCCAGGACCGGCTGACGGGACGGCAGGTCGCCGTCAAGGAGCTGCACCTCCCGGCCGGGCTGGGCGCACCGGAGCACGCCCTGTTCCGCGAGCGCCTGCTGCGCGAGGCGCGCGGCGCCGCACGGCTGGGGACGACCGGGCTCCTCGCCGTGCACGACGTCGTCGTGGACTCCGGGGTGGACCACGTCGTCACCGAGCTGCTCGACGCCAGACGGCTCTCCGACGCCGTCGCGCGGTCCGGCCCGCTGCAGGGCCCGCAGGCGGTCGAGACGGCGCGGGCGCTGCTGGAGACCCTGCGCGCCGCGCACGAGGGCGAGATCGTGCACGGGGCGATCCGGCCGCGGGCGGTGCTGCTGGTGCGCGGCGGACGGGTGGTCCTCAGCGACGTCGGCCTGGCGCAGGCGCTCGACCACCGGCGCCTGATGGGGCGCGAGCAGCTCGCCGCGAACCCGGACTTCCACGCGCCCGAGCGGATCACCGGCGGCCCCGCGACGGCCGCGACGGATCTGTGGTCGCTCGGCGCGACGCTGTTCTTCGCGGTCGAGGGCCGGGGGCCCTTCATGCGAGCGGACGTCACCGCGACCCGGGCGGCGGTGCTCGACGGCCCCGTCCCCGAGGCGCGCTGCGGGACGCCGCTCGCCGGGGTGATCGCGGCGTTGCTACGCCGGGAGCCCGGGGAACGCCCCTCCGCGGCGGACGCGCTCGCCATGCTGGCCACGGGCTCACGCGCGGGGCGGCGCCCCTTCTGGCGGCGTTTTCTCGCGTGAACCGATCACCGGTGCCCGTGGTCCACTGACCCATGAGTGACTCGCCGACGCATCGGAACGTCCAGCTCGTCGTCGACGCCCTCCGCGCGGGTGGGGCCGCGGACCGCGCGGTCGACGGGCTCCGGGTCCTCCCGGACGCCGTGACCACGGCCGCGTCCGCCGCCGCGGCGCTCGGCGTGGAGGTCGGACAGATCGCGAACTCCCTGGTCTTCGACGCGGACGGGGAGCCGCTGCTCGTCCTCATCTCGGGCGCCCACCGCGTCGACACCGGCAAGGTCGCCGCCCTGATCGGTGTGCGCAAGGTGACGCGCGCGAGCCCGGACTTCGTGCGGGCCGCCACGGGACAGGTCATCGGCGGCGTCGCGCCCGTCGGACACCCGGCCCCGCTGCGCACGCTCGTGGACCGCGCGCTCGAGGTGTTCGACGAGATCTGGGCGGCGGGTGGGATCGCGCACGCCGTCTTCCCGACGACGTTCGCGGAGCTGCTCCGGGTCACCGGGGGGGAGCCCGCGGACGTGGCGTGAGCGGTATTCCTGATCCGTGACTCCGGACATGTGACGTTCCCGTCCTTCGACGACCACGGGGCGCCGACCTAGGGTGGGCCCATGGCGGACCTTCCCGACCCTCAGTTCTCCCCTCGCGCGCACGACGCGGACGAACCGCTGCCGTCGGAGTCGGCGATCCGGCGGGCCCTGCGGCGTGCGCGTGACGGGGTGGTCCTGGACGTCACCGAGGCAGCGGTGCTGCTGGCGGCGCGCGGTGAGCAGCTCGACGCGCTGCTGGACGCGGCGTCGACGGTCCGGGACGCGGGCCTGGTCGACGCGGGGCGGCCGGGTGTGGTCACTTACTCGCGTAAGGTGTTCATCCCGCTGACCCGGCTGTGTCAGGACCGCTGCCACTACTGCACCTTCGCCACGGTGCCGCACCGGCTGCCCGCGGCGTTCCTGGAGCGCGACGAGGTGCTCGAGATCGCCCGGGCCGGCGCGGCGGCCGGGTGCAAGGAGGCGCTGTTCACCCTCGGGGACCGCCCGGAGGCGCGCTGGCCCGCCGCGCGGGAGTGGCTCGACGAGCGCGGCTACGACTCCACGTTGGACTACGTCCGGGCCTGCGCGATCGCGGTGCTCGAGGAGACCGGCCTGCTGCCGCACCTCAACCCCGGCGTGCTCGGCTGGGAGGAGCTCACGCGGCTCAAGCCCGTCGCCCCGAGCATGGGGATGATGCTGGAGACCACCGCGACGCGCCTGTGGTCCGAGCCCGGCGGCCCGCACTACGGCAGTCCGGACAAGGAGCCCGCGGTCCGGCTCCGCGCCCTGACCGAGGCCGGACGGGTGGGCGTCCCGTTCACCACCGGCATCCTGATCGGGATCGGGGAGAACCGCACCGAGCGTGCCGAGTCGATCTTCGCGATCCGGTCCGCGGCACGGGCGAGCGGGCACATCCAGGAAGTCATCGTGCAGAACTTCCGGGCCAAGCCGGACACCGCGATGGCGAACGACCCGGATGCGGACCTCGACGATCTCGCCGCCACGATCGCGGTGACGCGCCTGGTCCTCGGGCCGAAGATGCGGGTGCAGGCGCCGCCGAACCTCGTCGGCGAGGAGTTCGCGCTCATGCTCCGCGCCGGCATCGACGACTGGGGCGGCGTCTCGCCGGTGACCCCGGACCACGTGAACCCCGAGCGCCCCTGGCCGGCGATCGACGAGCTCGCGGCCCGCTCCGCGGAGTCCGGCTTCACCCTGCGCGAGCGGCTCACCGCCTACCCCAAGTACGTGCTCGCGGGGTCGCCGTGGATCGACACCCGGCTGCACGGCCACGTCGCCGCGCTGGCGGACCCGGAGACCGGGCTGGCGAACGAGGACGCGGTGGTCGAGGGGCGGCCGTGGCAGGAGCCCGACGGCGGGTTCGAGTCCAGCGGTCGGATCGACCTGAACTCCTCGATCGACACCACCGGCCGGACCGAGGACCGGCGCGGGGACTTCGCGTCGGTCTACGGGGACTGGGACGAGCTGAAGGCGGAGCTGGCCGAGCAGCGCTCGCGGGCTCCCGAGCGCCTGTCGGGGGACGTCCGCGAGGGCCTCGACCTGGCCGCGGAGAACCCGGCGAGGCTGCTGGACCCGGCGAACGAGGCGGCGGCGATGGCCGTGCTCACCGCCGAGGGGCCGGCGCTGGAGGAGCTCGCCCGGCTGGCGGATGCGCTGCGCCGTGACGTCGTCGGGGACGACGTCACCTACGTGATCAACCGGAACATCAACTTCTCCAACGTCTGCTACGTCGGGTGCCGGTTCTGCGCGTTCGCCCAGCGCGAGCGGGACGCGGACGCCTTCCGGCTCTCCCTGGACGAGGTCGCCTCGCGGGCCTCGGAGGCCGCGCGGGACGGAGCGACGGAGGTCTGCGTGCAGGGCGGCATCGACCCGCAGCTGCCGGTGACCTTCTACGCGGACCTGGTCCGCGCGGTGCACGAGGCCGTCCCGGGGATGCACGTCCACGCGTTCTCGCCGATGGAGATCGTGTCCGCGGCGTCGAAGGCCGGGGTGTCGGTGCGGGAGTGGCTCCAGGAGCTGAAGGCGGCCGGGCTGGGCTCGATCCCGGGCACCGCCGCAGAGATCCTCGACGACGAGGTCCGCTGGGTGCTGACCAAGGGCAAGCTGCCGTCGTCGCAGTGGATCGAGGTGGTCTCCACCGCGCACGAGCTGGGGATCCCGTCGTCGTCGACGATGATGTACGGGCACGTCGACGAGCCGCGGCACTGGCTCGGGCACCTGCGCACGCTGGCCTCGATCCAGGACCGCACCGGCGGCTTCACCGAGTTCGTCCCGCTGCCGTTCGTGCACACCAACGCGCCGATCTACCTGGCCGGGCTGGCCCGTCCGGGCCCCACCGAGCGGGACAACCGCGCGGTCCACGCGTTCGCCCGGCTCGCCCTGCACGGCCGGATCGACCACGTCCAGTGCTCCTGGGTGAAGCTCGGCGACGACCTCGCCGCGGACATCCTGCGCGGCGGCGCGGACGACATGGGCGGCACGCTCATGGAGGAGACGATCAGCCGGATGGCGGGCTCGGAGAACGGTTCCGAGCGCTCCGTCGAGGAGCTGGCGGCGATCGCCGCGGCCGCCGGGCGCCCGGTGCGCCAGCGCAGCACGACCTACCGGGGCACTCCCGCGCGGCTCCGCCCGACGCTCCCGCTGTCCCTGCCGCTCGCCCCGGCCTGATCCACGCGCGCCGCACGGCGCCACGCTCGCGCTCGGTCGCGCGCGTGGCACCGATCGGCGCGCGGCCCTGCTGACCTGCGCGTTCCTCGCGTACGGTGGACTCATGGCCGCATTCGGTGAGCTGTTCCCGACTCCCAAGATCAATGACGAGTCCGCCGAGGCCGGCGACGGCGACACGTGGCGGATCGGCCCGATCGACCTGGACAAGGGTGTGGTGACGCTGCACCGCGCGACGAGCCGGACCGACGACCCGGAGATCCCTGACGACGGCGAGTGAGAACGGTCGCGGACCCACCGCGACCGCCCCCACCCCGCCCGACCCCCCAGTGGTCGGTGGATCCGGGTCCTCAGGTGAACCCGAACCGCCCGGCCGATCGAGTCGCTGTCACCCACCTGTGGTGGGGAGGCGACGCCCCCCGGCGTCTCGCGGACTTCGATCGACAGAGCCAGCATGACGCTACGATCCCGTCGCCCCCCGGGTCAAGAGAGAAGCCCTCATCGAGTCGTCCGACGCGAGCCCGCCGGCCCCGACGCCGACCCTTCCGCGGTCCCCGGGGTCGGACGCGGTGTGCGTGCTCCCGGAGCTGCCGGGCACGACGGACAGGGCGTTGGCGCTGCTCGGGGACACCTGGACGTTGCTGATCCTGCAGCGCGCGCACCTCGGCGCGCGGCGGTACGCGCAGTGGCGCGATGTGCTCGGGATCTCGCACTCGACCCTGTCGGGCCGGCTCCGGTCGCTCACCGAGGCCGGGCTGCTCGCGACCCGCCCCTACCGGGACGGCGGCCGCTCCCGGATGGAGTACACGCTCACCGAACGCGGCGCGGACACGTGGTCCCTGCTCGCCGCGATCTGGGCGTGGGAACGGCGGTGGGTCCCGCGCGAGGTGCCGCTGCCGGACCCTCTGCACACGGTCTGCGGGCAGGGCCGGGACGTCCTGCTGACCTGCGGGGACTGCCACCGGCCGGTCGGGTTGCGGGACACCGTGACGACGCGTGAGCCGGGCGTCCCGCTGCTCCCGGCGCTGCCCGCCCGGCTGCACCCGCGGCGCACCCGCAAGGCGCTGCCGTCGGATCCGATGTCGCTGTTCCCCGGGGCCATGGAGATCATCGGGGATCGGTGGGGGACGGCCGTGCTCGCGGCGGCGGCCCTGCGGGTCCGTACCTTCTCGGACTTCCAGCGGTTCATGGACGTCTCGCCGGACGTGCTGACGGACCGGCTGCGCCGCTTCGTCGCCATGGACGTCCTCGGTCCCTCGCCCAAGGGGGGCTACAAGCTCACCGAGCGGGGTCTGGCCACGTTCCCCATCCTCGCCTGCCTGCTCGCCTGGGCGGATCGCTGGATGGGCGCGGACGGGGCCCGGCCGGCACTGGTCATCCGGCACACCGCCTGCGGGCACGTCCTGCGGCCTGTACTGACCTGTGCCGCGTGCGGGGTGCCGTACGAGCGACGGACGCTGAGGCCGTCCCCGGTCGCCTGACACCGCTCCGCTTCACCCCGGCACAAGCCGCTCGACGGGGCTGGGAGACTGGACCCATGACCGGACCGACCCCCGCTCCGTCCCGCCCCCGGGTGCTCTCCGGCATCCAGCCGACCGCGGACTCGTTCCATCTCGGCAACTACCTCGGCGCGGTCCGGCAGTGGGTGAACCTGCAGGAGGACCACGACGCGTTCTACTTCGTGCCGGACCTGCACGCGATCACCGTCGAGCACGACCCGAAGACGCTCGCCGCGCGCACCCGCAACGCCGCCGCGCAGCTGCTCGCGCTGGGCCTGGACCCGGGCCGCTGCACGCTGTTCGTCCAGTCCCACGTGCCCGAGCACACGCAGCTGCAGTGGGTCCTGAACTGCCTGACGGGCTTCGGCGAGGACAGCCGGATGACGCAGTTCAAGGACAAGTCCGCGAAGCAGGGCACGGACCGTGCGACGGTGGGGCTGTTCACCTACCCCGTCCTGCAGGCCGCGGACATCCTGCTCTACCAGGCCGACCGGGTGCCGGTGGGCGAGGACCAGCGCCAGCACCTCGAGCTCACCCGCAACCTCGCGCAGCGGTTCAACACCCGGTACGGGACGACGTTCGTCGTGCCCGAGCCGTACATCCCGGCCGGCATCGCGAAGATCATGGACCTGCAGGATCCGACGTCGAAGATGAGCAAGTCCGCGTCGTCGCCGTCCGGGATCGTGGACCTGCTGGACCCGCCGAAGACGTCCGCGAAGAAGATCCGCTCCGCGGTCACGGACAACGAGCGGGAGATCCGCTTCGACCCGGAGAACAAGGCCGGCATCTCCAACCTGCTCACGATCTACTCCGCCCTCACGGACCGGAAGGTCGCCGAGCTGGAGGCCGACTACGCCGGCAAGGGCTACGGGGACCTGAAGAAGGACCTGGGCGAGGTCGTCGCGGAGTTCGTTGAACCGCTGGCGGAACGGGTACGGACGTATCTCAGGGACCCGGCGGAGCTCGACCGGGTGCTCGCCCGCGGAGCCACCCGGGCGGGTGAGGTCGCCGGCGCGACGCTGGCGGCCGTGTACGAGAAGATCGGCTTCCTGCCGCCGGCAGGAAGGTGACCCGGGGACCAGACATGGGGTGAGGGCGTGGCCGCCGACTCGACCACCGCGACGAAGCCGGACGACGACGCGGACCAGCGCGACGAACCCACCGCCCTGCAGAAGGCGCGCGCCAAGTACCCGTGGCTGGACCACCTCGTCCGGGCCGGGGAGCGCTACACGGACCGCCACGGCGACCACTACGCCGCGGCGATCACCTACTTCAGCGTGCTGGCGCTGGTCCCGATCCTGATGGTGGCGTTCGCGATCGCCGGGTTCATCCTGCGCAGCCAGCCCGCGCTGCTGCAGCAGCTGCAGGCGAGCATCGGCAAACAGGTGCCGGGCCAGCTCGGGCAGACCGTCAACGACGTCATCAACCAGGCGATCGCGCAGGCGGGTGCCGTCGGGGTGTTCGGCCTGGTCGGCGCGCTCTACTCCGGCATCGGCTGGATGAGCAACCTCCGGGAGGCCCTGTCCGAGCAGTGGGCCCAGCCGCCGGAGACGCCGAACGTGATCAAGCGGCTGCTCTTCGACCTGCTTGCCCTCGTCGGTCTCGGCCTCGCGCTGGTGGCGTCGTTCGGGGTCTCCGCGGCGGGTAGCGCGTTCGCCGAGACGCTGCTCCGACTGGTCGGGCTGGCCGACCAGGGCTGGGCACGGTTCCTGCTGGGCGTGCTCGGGATCCTGCTCGGCCTGGCCGCGAACTGGGTGGTGTTCCTCTGGGTGATCGCCCGGCTGCCCCGGGCTCCCGTCGCCGTCCGGAGCGCCATGCGCGCCGCACTCATCGGCGCGATCGGCTTCGAGATCCTCAAGCAGATCATGCAGTACTACCTGGCGTCGGTGACGAGCTCGCCCGCGGGCGCCGCGTTCGGCCCGATCATCGGTCTGCTGGTCTTCGCGTTCTTCACCTCGCGGTTCATCCTCTTCGTCACGGCCTGGGCCGCGACGGCGAAGGAGAACGAGCAGGAGGAGCCCGCCGACGTCCCGGCCCCGGCGATCATCCGCCCCGAGGTCGTCGTCCGTTCCGGCCCGACCCCCCGCGCCGCCGTCGGCCTCGTCGGCGTGGGCGTAGTGACCGGCCTCCTGGGCCTCCGCGCCTTCAGCCGCCGCCGCTGACCGCGCCACCTCCCTCGCCGCCGGACAGCCGCGCCCTCGTCTTCCCCTCGCGAGTCGGGATCTCAGCCCCGCGAGTCGCCCTCTCAAGCCGCGCGAGTCGGCGTTTTCGGTGGCGCGAGTCGCGCTCCCCGGTTGTGCGAGTCGAGGTAGCCCCGTCGCCCCGGGGAACGGCACGCTCCTCGTCCCGACCAGCTCGCGGATGGTCGGGTCCCGCAGCGCGACCCGGAACAGGACGGCCAGGTCGTACGCGGACGTCGACATCCCCGGCCCGTCGAGCCCGGACACGGAGCCGGGACGGGTGTCGAGCGCGCCCAGTGTGGACGCCTTGGCCTGCATCGCCTCGAGCGCTGCCGGGACGCCGCCGAGGGTGCGGGCCAGGGCGTTCGCGGTGTCGTTGCCGGAATTCAGCAGAAGCCCGGAAAGGAGCTGCCGGACCGTGTAGCTGCCGCCGGGCCCGATCCCGGCGCGGCTGCCGTCGACCTGCACGTCCTCCGGCGCGGCGACGACGACGGCGTCGAGGTCCAGCCGTTCGCGGACCACGAGCGTCGTCAGGATCTTGAGCGTCGACGCCGGCCGCTGGCGGCCGTGCGGGTCGTGCGGCGAGCACGGCGCCGGTGTCCAGATCCGCGACGACCCACCCCGTCGCGCGGACCGGTGGGGGCGGGGGAGCCCCGGCGGGGACGGCGTCGCCGCAGGTGCCGAGGGCCTCGCCGCCGACGGGGCCCGCCGGGACCGGGACGGGCGCACGACCGGGCCGGCCTCCTCCCGGGCGGGCGGCCCGCTCGGCGCTTCGTGCCCGGCACACACCCCCGGCGCGGCCCAGGCCGCGGGCGCGACGGCCACCAGAGCCAGCACCAGCGCGCCCAGCACCCAGGGCGGCCTTCGCACGGACCGACCCTACGGCCCACGCGCGCCGTCCGACCCGACGCGATCGGGTGACGCAGCCGGCGCGCGTCGCCGGCACGACGAGGTGGCCCGGGCGCCTTCCCGCCCGACGCGCACGGTCGACCGCGGGCGTGGGGCGGGTCGGCGCGCGTGGAGCCGGAGAACCCGGGCGAGCCCCCGCGTCAGGCCTCGGCGGTCGCCTTGATCGCCTCCAGCGACCGTCTCATCCCGTCCACCATCAGCTCCTCCCGGTCCTTCCCGAGCACCCCGCTCGCCACCGCGATCCGCGCGAGCAGGGTCAGCCGCCCGGTCCGGTCCCGCCACTGGGTCAGCCGCGTCCCGGCCGTGGTCGGTTCGAGCCGCCAGCCCCAGGTCATCCCGTTCTCCGCCACGGTGAACGCGAACGCCTTCGGTTCCGTGCACTCGACGACCGTGCAGTGCGTCCGCCACCGCATCGGTCCGTGCCGGTTGGAACCGACGAAGCGGGCGCCCACCGCCGGGCCGTCCGCTCCGCCGCGCCACGCGCCGCCGGTGCTCTCCGGGCTCCACTCGCCCGTCCGCGTGATGTCCGTGACCAGCGCCCAGACGACCTCCGGCGCCGCCGCGACCTCGATGTCCATTTCATCCACAGTGATCTCCCTTCGTCGGCTCACATCCTGCCGGTTGCGTTGCGTCAAAGTCGACTACGCAACGGAGTCGACGATTCGGTCACGCCCGCAGGACGATCAGGTGAACCGCCGGAGTGCTGGGCTAGCGTCCCGCCAATCGCGCCCGATCATGCGGCGCACGCGGACTGGACGAGGGGAACGCGGTAGTGCGGATGAGACGAGGCATGGTGCTGCTGACGGCGGCACTCGCCAGCGCGCTGGTGGTCAGTGGCTGTGCCCGGGACACCGGCAGCAGCGGCGGCGGAACCGGCGGCACCGGGACGGACTGCACCAGGAATGCCGCTCCCGCAGCGGGCACCGGGCCGGCGAGCACCGCTCCGGCCCCGGCCCCGGCGGACGCCAGCGCCCTGAAGGTCGGCCTGGCCTACGACATCGGCGGTCGCGGGGACGCCTCGTTCAACGACGCCGCGGCCACCGGCCTCGAGCGCGCGATCTCACAGCTGGGCCTGCAGCAGGGCAACACCTCCGAGACGAGCGCCGCGCCGAACGAGAGCGAGGACGCGGCCGCGGGCCGGCTGCGCCAGCTCGTGTCCGGCGGCTTCAACCCGATCATCGCGGTCGGCTTCAAGTACGCGAGCGCGGTCAAGACCGTCGCGACGGAGAACCCGGCCGTCAAGTTCGGCATCGTCGACGACGACACGGTCACGCTGCCGAACGTCACCCCGCTCGTCTTCGCCGAGGAGCAGGGCTCGTTCCTGGTCGGCGCGGCGGCCGCGCTCAAGACGACGTCCTGCTCCGTCGGTTTCGTCGGCGGCGTCGAGACCCCGCTGATCCAGAAGTTCCAGGCGGGCTTCGAGCAGGGCGCGAAGGCGGTGGCGCCGAACGTCAAGGTCGACGTCAAGTACATCAGCCCGGCGGGTGACTTCACCGGCTTCAACGACCCGACCAAGGCCACGGAGATCACGAAGGGCCAGCTCGACGCCGGCTCGGACGTGATCTACCACGCGGCGGGTGCGTCCGGGCAGGGCGTGTTCCAGGCCGTCAAGGCGGCGAACAAGCTGGCCATCGGCGTCGACGGCGACCAGTACAACTCGCCGCAGCTCACCGACGTCAGGGACGTCATCATGACCTCGATGCTCAAGCGCGTCGACGTCGCGGTCTACGACTACATCAACGCGGTCGCCGCGGGTGACACCTCGACCCTGCCGAAGCGCTTCGACCTCAAGGTCGACGGCGTCGGCTTCTCCACCTCGGGCGGCAAGGTCGACGACGTCAAGGGCGACCTGGACGCGTACAAGAACGCGATCATCAACGGGTCCGTCACCGTGTCGTCCACGCCGACGTCGTAGGGACGCACCGTACGGGGCGGGGCGCGGGAGACACCTTCTCGGTGGCTCCCGCGCCCCGCTCGTCGTTCGGGCTGCGGCGTCGTCCGGGCTGCGCCCTCGCGCTGCGGCCGGGCCAACGATCACGAGAGAGTGGGGGCATGACCGCGAGCGGCAACAGCGGTGCCGGGCCTGGGGGATCGACTGCGGGGGAGTGGGCCGTCGAGCTGGCAGGCATCACGAAACGCTTCCCCGGCGTCGTCGCCAACAGCGACATCCACCTGCGGGTGCGCACCGGTGAGGTGCACGCGCTGTGCGGGGAGAACGGGGCCGGCAAGTCGACCCTGATGAAGATCCTCTACGGCATGCAGCCGCCGGACGAGGGCACGATCACCGTCGACGGGCGGCAGGTCCGGTTCCGCTCCCCGGCGGACGCGATCCGGGCCGGGATCGGGATGGTCCACCAGCACTTCATGCTGGCGGACAACCTGACCGTCGCCGAGAACGTCCTGCTCGGGGCCGAGGCCTCCCACGGGATCGGCGCGAAGGCCCGGGCCCGGATCCAGGAGCTGGCCGGGACGGTGGGCCTGCGGGTGGACCCGGGGATGCTGGTCGAGCGGCTCGGCGTCGCGGACCGGCAGCGGCTGGAGATCCTCAAGGTCCTCTACCGCGGCGCCCGCACGGTGATCCTCGACGAGCCGACGGCCGTGCTGGTCCCGCAGGAGGTCGACGACCTGTTCGACACCCTGCGCACGATGCGTGCCGACGGCTACACGTTCCTCTTCATCTCCCACAAGCTAGACGAGGTGCGGGCCATCGCGGACACGATCACCGTGATCCGTCGCGGCACCACCGTCGGCACCGCCGACCCGAAGGCGGTGAGCAGCCGGCAGCTGGCCGAGATGATGGTCGGCAGCGAGCTCCCGACCCCGGAGACCCGGGAGTCCACGGTCACCGACCGCGAGGTGCTGACGGTCTCACAGCTCTCCCTGGCGGCCGACGACGGCGGCCGCCACGTGCTCGAGGACGTCTCGCTGGTCGTGCACGCCGGTGAGGTCCTGGGCATCGCCGGGGTCGAGGGCAACGGGCAGACCGAGCTCGTCGAGACGATCATGGGCATGCGCCGCGGCGCGCACGGCACGATCACGCTCGGCGGGAGGGACATCTCCCACGCCTCGACGCTGCACCGGCGCGAGGCCGGGATCGGCTACGTGCCGGAGGACCGCACCCGGCACGGCCTCCTGGCGTCGCAGCCGTTGTGGGCGAACCGGATCCTCGGCCACCAGAGCCGCCCGCCGATCGCCCGCGGACCGCTGATCGACCGGGCGGCCGCGCGCAGGGACACCGAGCGGATCGTCGCCGACTTCGACGTCCGCACCCCCGGCGTCGACGTGCACGCGGCCGCCCTGTCCGGCGGGAACCAGCAGAAGCTCGTCGTCGGGCGGGAGCTGTCCGGGGACCCGGTGCTGCTCATCGCCTCCCACCCCACCCGCGGCGTCGACGTCGGCGCGCAGACGGGCATCTGGGAGGAGCTGCGGCAGGCTCGGGCCCGAGGGCTCGCGGTCCTGCTGATCAGCGCGGACCTGGACGAGCTCATCGGGCTCTCGGACTCGATCGCGGTGATCCTGCGCGGCAGGCTCGTCGCCACCGCGGACCCCTCCACCGTCACCCCCGAGGAGCTGGGCACGGCGATGACCGGTGCCGGCTCCGGCCCGAACCTCGCGAAGGAGGGCTCGTGACCCGCGTCCGGACGGTGCTCGTCGCACCGGCGCTGGCCGTCGTGTTCTCCGCGCTGCTGTGCGCGGTGGCCCTGCTGATCAGCGGGGACTCGCCGCTCACGGCTCTGCGGGTGATGATCACGCAGGTCGGCCAGGGCACCACCGCGGTCGACATCCTGAACAGCGCGGCGATCTATTACCTCGTCGCGCTCGCCGTCGCGATCGGCTTCCAGATGAAGCTGTTCAACATCGGTGTCGAGGGCCAGTACCGGCTCGCCGCGTGCGTCGCGGCCATCGTCGGCGGGACCGTGCCGCTGCCGCCGGTGATCCGGACCATCGTGATCATCCTGGTCGGGGCGCTCGTCGGGGCCCTGTGGGCGGCGATCCCGGCGGTGCTGCGGGCCTACCGCGGGGTCAGCGAGGTCATCTCGACGATCATGCTGAACGCCGTCGCGACCGGCCTGATCGCGTTCCTGATCCGTCCGGACACGTTCGGCGCGCTGAGCGGCAACAACATCACCACCCCGCCGATCCCGGAGTCCGGGCACTTCCCGGGCCTGCACCTCGGCAGCTCGGGGACGATCTTCGGGATGATCCTGGTGGTCGCCGCGCTCGGCACCGGCTACTGGTTCCTGCTGGGCCGCACCCGGTTCGGCTTCGAGCTCAAGGCCTCCGGCGAGTCCCCCTCGGCCGCGACGGCCGGTGGCGTCGACGCCCGCCGGATGGTCCTGATCGCGCTGCTGATGTCCGGTGCCGTCGCAGGCCTGGCGGGCCTGCCCGAGCTGCTCGGCCGGGACTACGCCTACACGCTGACGTCGCCGCAGGGCTACGGCTTCACCGGCATCGCGATCGCCCTGCTGGGCCGCAACCACCCCGTCGGCATCGCGATCGGCGCGCTGCTGTGGGCGTTCCTGGACAAGTCCGCGGTGGCCCTCGACGTCGTCGGGGTGCCCCGGGAGATCTTGCTGATCATGCAGGGGTTGATCGTGCTGTCGGTCGTCGTGGCCTACGAGATCGTCCGCCGCTACGAGCTCGCCGCCGAGCAGAGACGGGTGGCGGCGCAGCTCAGGGCGCTGGCGAACGCAAAGGCGCCGTCGCCGGAGGGGGTGTCGTCGTGAGCGACACCGTGCTCGACGCCCCCGGCGTCCCGCCCACCTCGAAGCCCCCGCGCCGGCTCGGCATCCCACGCTGGGCCCGGCCGATGGTCGTCGTGGCCATCGGCCTGGTGATCCTGTCGGTGACCGCGACGCTGACCGGGCAGATCCAGCTGACGTCATCCGGCACCGCGCAGGCGGCCGTCCGGCTGCTGCTGCCGATCCTGCTCGCCGGCCTCGGCGGCCTCTGGTCCGAACGCGCGGGCGTGATCAACATCGGCCTCGAGGGGATGATGGTCCTCGGCACCTGGGGTGCGGCGTGGGCCGGCTACCAGTGGGGGCCCTGGGCCGCGCTCGTGGGCGGGCTTGTGTTCGGGGCGCTCGGCGGCCTGCTGCACGCCGTCGCGACCGTGACGTTCAACGTCAACCACATCGTCTCCGGCGTCGCGATCACGCTGCTCGCGCTGGGCCTGACGAAGTACTTGGCGACGCTGGTCTTCCAGCCGATCTCCCGCAACCCGCGCGAGTCCCCGAAGGTCCCCGGCTTCAGCGAGTTCTCCATCCAGCCGCTCGCCGACGGGCTGGAAGCGGTGGAGCAGCAACAACGGGTGTTCCTCTCCGACGTCGCCGGCCTGCTCGGTGGGATCCTCTCCGGCCTCACGCCGCTGGTGATCATCGCCTTCGCGCTCGTCCCGCTCAGCTACTGGATCCTCTGGCGCACCCGGTTCGGCCTGCGGCTGCGCTCGTGCGGGGAGAACCCGGTGGCGGCGGAGTCGCTCGGCGTGGACGTGGTGCGGCACAAGTACCTCGCCGTCCTGATCTCCGGTGGGCTCGCGGGCCTCGGCGGCGCGGCGCTGGTGCTCAACCCCGGGCAGCTGGGCTACCTGGAGAACCAGACCGGCGGCCGCGGCTACATCGGCCTCGCCGCGATGATCTTCGGCAACTGGCGGCCGGGCGGCCTGCTCGGCGGTGCGGCGCTCTTCGGCTACGTCGACGGCCTGCAGCTGCGCGCCGGGGGCGAGGCGGTGCACGCGCTGCTCTACGGCGGCACGCTGCTCGCCGTCGTCCTCGCGGTGGTGTGGGCGGCCCGGCGGAACTGGCTGTCCGCGGCGATCGCGCTGGTGGCGGGCATCCTCGTCTACCTCGTCTACTACTCGATCGACACCGTCCCGCGCGAGTTCGCGACCTACGCGCCGCAGCTCGTCACGCTCCTGGTGCTGGCGGCGGCGTCGCAACGGTTGAGACCTCCGGCCGCGGTCGGCGCCGAGTACCGGAAGGGTGAAGGTGACTGACGTCGACTGGGACGCCCTGCGTGCGGACGCGGTGACCGCCGCGGGCTCGGCCTACGCGCCCTACTCGCGCCTGCACGTGGGCGCCGCCGCCCTGTGCGACGACGGCCGCGTCGTGACCGGCTGCAACGTCGAGAACGCGTCGTACGGCCTGGGCCTCTGCGCGGAGTGCACGATGGCGGGCCAGCTCCGGCTGACCGGCGGCGGCCGCTTCGTCGCCGTCGCCTGCCGCTCGGGCACGGGGGAGCTGCTGATGCCGTGCGGGCGCTGCAGGCAGATCCTCTACGAGCTCGGCGGCCCGGACTGCCTGCTCGACACGCCCCGCGGCGTCGTCACCCTCGCCGACGCGCTGCCTGACGCGTTCGGCCCCACCCACCTCCCCCTGTGAACGGGAAACCTCGCTAGAACGAGGTTCCACGCGCACAGGGCCGCCTGAACAGGGAAGACACGCTGTGACCTTCAGTGCGGTCGACGTGATCACCACCAAGCGGGACGGTGGGCACCTGTCCGACGAGGCGATCGACTGGGTGCTCGCCGCGTACACCCGCGGGGACGTCGCGGACGAGCAGATGGCCTCGCTGGCCATGGCGATCCTGCTGAACGGCATGGAGGCACAGGAGATCTCCCGGTGGACCCAGGCGATGATCGACTCCGGAGAGGTCCTCGCGCTGCCGGACGTCGGCCGCCCGCTGGTCGACAAGCACTCCACCGGCGGGGTCGGGGACAAGATCACGCTGCCGCTCGCGCCGCTCGTCGCCGCCTGCGGGGCGGCCGTCCCGCAGCTCTCGGGCCGCGGCCTCGGGCACACCGGCGGCACCCTGGACAAGCTCGAGTCCATCCCGGGCTGGCGGGCGTCGCTCAACGCCGAGGAGATCGCGGCGCAGCTCGCGGACGTCGGGGTCGTCATCTGCGCGACCACGCCCACGCTCGCCCCCGCGGACCGCAAGCTCTACGCGCTGCGCGACGTCACGGGCACCGTCGAGTCCATCCCGCTCATCGCCAGCTCGATCATGAGCAAGAAGATCGCCGAGGGCACCGGCGGGCTGGTCCTGGACGTCAAGGTCGGGTCCGGGGCGTTCATGAAGTCCCTCGACCGCTCGACCGAGCTGGCCCGGACCATGGTCGCGATCGGCGGAGCCCACGGGCTGCCGACGCGGGCGCTGCTCACGGACATGTCGGTCCCGCTCGGCCGGACGGTCGGGAACGCGCTGGAGGTCGCCGAGTCCGTGGAGGTGCTGCGCGGCGGCGGGCCGGCGGACGTCGTCGAGCTGACGGTCGCGCTGGCGCGGGAGATGCTCGCGCTCGCCGGCCTCGACGCCGACCCCGCCGCGGTCCTCGCCTCGGGCGCGGCCTACGAGGTGTGGGAACGGATGATCGCGGCGCAGGGCGGGGACCCGTCCGCGCCGCTGCCCGTCGCGGCCCACGTCGAGCCGGTCGTCGCGGAGCGATCCGGGGTGCTCTCGACCTGCGACGCGCTGGCCGTCGGGATCGCGGCGTGGCGGCTCGGGGCCGGCCGGGCCCGCAAGGAGGACGCGGTGCAGGCCGGTGCGGGCGTCCGGCTGCTCGTCGAGGTCGGGGAGGAGGTCGAGGCCGGGCAGCCGCTGCTGGAGCTGCACACGGACACGCCAGCCGCGGTCGCCGGGGCCCGCGCTGCGCTGTCCTCCGGTTTGGTCGTGTCGGAGGAGCCGGCCGAACGCCCGCGGCTGTTGATCGACGCCCTCCGCTGAGAGCCGATCGACAGGCGGGTCGGGACGCCACGTCACCCGTCCGGCACGATGGCAGGTGATGCGCGACCAGCCGAGCCCCCCGACACCCGAAGCCCCCCACCCCGGAGGGCCGGCTCCGGCTGCCGGTGGGCGCTGGGAGGTCCCGGCCGGCACCCGGCCTCCCGGCGGGGCGGTCAGCCCGGGCCCGGTTCGGCGCCCGATCCCGCCGCCCTGGCGGCGCGGCCCCAACGCGGTCCACGACGGCCCCCTCGACGGCTCCCTCGACGACGACGCCCCCACCGAGCAGCTCGCCCGGCAGGGCGACGGCCCGACCGAGCGCTTCGAGGACGACCGCCCGACGGAGCGGATCGCGCCCGTCGGAGGCAGGCCCGCGCCGTCGCTCATGCGGTCCAGCGGCCTGATGGCGGTCGCCAACCTGGCCAGCCGGGTCACCGGGTTCCTGCGGCAGATCGCGCTGGTCGCGGTGCTGTCGTTCGGGCTCGTCAACAGCTCGTACACGGTCGCGAACACCCTGCCGAACATCGTCTACGAGCTGCTCCTCGGCGGTGTGCTGACCAGCGTGATGATCCCGCTGCTGGTCCGCGCGCAGAAGGAGGACCCGGACGGCGGCGAGGCCTACACCCGCAAGCTCCTCACCACCGCCGGCGTGGCCCTGCTGGTGGCGACGGTCGTCGCGATGCTGGCGGCCGGACCGCTCGTCGAGCTGTACCTCGGCGGCCAGACGACGGAGAACGCCAACCCCGAGCTGGCCACGGCGTTCGCGGTGCTGCTGTTGCCGGAGATCTTCTTCTACGGGATCGGCGCGCTGCTCGGGGCGATCCTGAACAGCAAGGGGGTGTTCGGGCCGTTCGCCTGGGCGCCGGTGCTGAACAACGTCGTCGTGCTGGCGGTCCTGGCCGTCTACGCGCTCGTGCCGGGTGAGATCAGCCTCGACCCGGTGCGGATGGGCGACACCAAGCTGCTCGTCCTGGGGCTCGGCACGACGCTGGGCATCGTCGTCCAGGCCGTCGTCCTGCTGCCGTCGATGCGGAAGCTGGGCGTCTCGTTCAAGCCCCTGTGGGGGTGGGACCCGCGGCTGACCTCCGCCGGCGGGCTGGCGCTGTGGGTCGTCGCCTACGTCCTGATCGGGCAGGCCGGGCTGATCGTGACCACGCGGGTCGGCTCGAGCGCGGACCCCGGCGCCGTCGCGATCTACAGCAACGCCTGGCTGCTCCTGCAGGTCCCGTACGGCGTCCTCGGGGTGTCCCTGCTGACCGCGCTGATGCCCCGGATGAGCCGCGCCGCGGCCGACGGGCGCTTCGACGAGGTCGTGAGCGACCTCTCGCTCGGCAGCCGGCTGTCCGCGGTCTTCCTGGTGCCGATCTCGGTGCTGCTGACCTTCTTCGGCACCCACGTCGGCCTGGCGCTGTTCTCCCTCGGCGCCGGCAACTCCGGCGGCGGCGCGGCCAAGCTGGGGCTCGCGCTGGCCGTCTCCGCGTTCGGGCTGCTGCCCTACGCCGTGACGCTGCTGCAGCTGCGGGTGTTCTACGCGCTCACCGACAGCCGGACGCCGACGCTGGTCCAGCTCGTCATCGTCGCGGTGAAGATCCCGCTGCTGGTCCTCGCCCCGGCCGTGTTCTCCCCGGAGAACGTGGTGCTCGGGCTGGGGCTGGCGAACAGCCTGTCGTTCGTGGTGGGCGCGGTCCTGGGGCAGTTCCTGATCGCCCGCCGGCTCGGGCATGTACGCAGCCGCGAGGTCCTCTCGACGACGTGGCGCACGCTCGTCGCGTCGCTGGTCGGCGGGGCGATCGCCTACGCCGTGGTCCGGGGGATCGAGGCGCTCGGGCTGGACCTGGGGACCGCGGGGACGGCGTGGGTGCTGCTCGTCGTCGCGCTGCTCGTGTCGGCACCGCTGATGCTGGTCGGGATGAGGCTGCTGAAGCTCAAGGAGCTCGGGCCCCTCTGGCGCAGGCTCCCCGGCGTCCGCGCCTGAGCCGTCCTGCGAACGCACGAACGGCACTTTCGCTCAACAGGTATGAGCGAAAGTGCCGTTCGTGAAGGTCAGCAGGGCGGGCCGGCTCAGTCGTCGGGGTCCTCGGTGACGGTGTCCGCGGCGGAGTGGCCGTTCGGGCTCTTCACCGTCGCCCGGGCGCGGCTCGCGCGGCGCTGGGCCGGGCGGGGCGGCGGCGGCGGGGCCTGGGC
>NZ_JAODNI010000036.1 GCF_025465255.1 Pseudonocardia sp. | reverse complement strand
CCGTCGACCAAGTCAGGTCCACCACCACCGACGCCGGACAGACCGTCGCCGCGGAAAGCCGCTCCGCCGCCGAACAGGTCAAGAACCAGGCCACCGACTCCGCCGGCACGGTCAGGGAGAACTCGCCGACCTGACCCGCAGTCCCGGACAGGACCCGTGCCGCAAAGGGCACGGGTCCTGTCCGTTGCCGTGGAGGCCTCGTCGGCGGGCCGTGCCGAGCGCTATCGCAACTCGACCCCGGCCTCCTCCTCGAGTAGCGCCACGGCCAACAGCTCGCCGTCGGCCGCTCCGTACCGGGCGAGAGCCCGTCGGTAGATCCGCTCGACCGAACTCGACACCTCGAACGGCACACCGAGGGCTCGCGCCTGTCCGACCACGTTCGCGAGTTCTTCGTGGCACCGGTCCACGCCGAAGGACGTCATGTAGTCGCCGGCGAGGAGAGCGTCGCGCTCCAGGTCGGCCCCGACCCGGAGGGACCGAGTGGGCCGGGCATGGGCTACTCGGTATCAGTAGGCCCGGCCGATCAGCACGGTGTGCCTGGCGGGCATGCCGGTGATCAGACAGGTGGGTGCGGGCGGGTCGGCGTCGACGATGCAGCGGATCGTGGCGCTGGTGTCCTCACCGAGTACCTGCTCCGACTCCTCTGTGCCGGACCAGGCGGCGAGGAACAGCCCTCCGTCTCCGACGCGCTGCTTGAACTCGTCGAAGTCGGTGACCGGGTAGGTGTGCTCTTCGCGGAAGGTGCGCGACGCCGCGAACAGCACCTGCTGGATCTCGTCGAGGAGGCTCGCGGCGGCGCGTGCGGCGCCGTCCAGCGGAACGGAGCTCTTGCTGCGGTTGTCGCGGCGGACCAGGGTGGCCTGGCCGGAGGCCAGCTCCCGCGCGCCCAGCTCGATCCGGACGGGGACGCCCTTCAGCTCCCAGTCGACGGAGCGGCGTCCGAACGAGGTGTGGGTGCGGGCGTCGAGGTGGGTGCGGACGTCGGCGACGCGCAGCTCCGCCTCGATACGCTCGGCCGCCCCGGCGGCCTCCCTCTCCTCGTCCAGCTGCATGACCACCACCTGGTGCGGCGCGATCGCCGGGGGCAGGCGCAGCCCGTGATCGTCGCCGTGGACCATGATCATTCCGCCGATCATCCGGGTGGACGTGCCCCAGGAGGTGGTGGCGGCGTGGCGGCGCTCGCCGTTGGCGTCCAGGTACCGGATGTCGAAGGCGCGCGCGAAGTTGCGGCCCAGGTTGTGGCTGGTCCCCATCTGCAGCGCCTTGCCGTCGCGCATCAGCGCCTCGCAGGTGAAGGTCTGGTCGGCGCCGGCGAAGCGCTCGCCCGGCGATTTCTCTCCCACCGCGACCGAGATAGCCAGCGACTCCTCCATGAACTGCCGGTAGACGTCCAGCATGCGCCGGGTTTCCTCGACCGCGTCCTCGTAAGTGGCGTGGGCGGTGTGGCCCTCCTGCCAGAGGAACTCGGTGGTGCGCAGGAACAGCCGTGGCCGCAGCTCCCAGCGGACCACGTTGTTCCAGAGGTTGAGCATCAGCGGTAGGTCCCGGTGGGACTGGATCCACTTCGCGAAGTAGTGGTTGATGACCGTCTCGGAGGTGGGGCGCACCACCAGCGGCTCAGCGAGCTGCTCCCCACCACCGTGGGTGACCACGGCCAGCTCCGGGGAGAATCCCTCGACGTGCTGCTTCTCCTTCTCCAGGAAGCTCATGGGGATGAACAGCGGGAACGCGGCGTTCTGGGCGCCGGTCGCCTTGATCCGCCGGTCCATGTCGGCCTGCATGAGCTCCCAGATCGCGTAGCCCCACGGCCGGATGACCATGGTCCCCCGCGCCGGACCGTTCTCGGCCAGCTCGGCGCGAGCAACGACCTCTTGATACCAGGCGGGGAAGTTCTCCGCCTGCGGGGTGAGTACGGCCTTGGCCACGGTGCTGCCTCTTCTTGCGTGCCGGTGGCATGTCGGGAAGCGGGCGAGCTGACAGCAGAGACGGTAGCCGAGCGGGCAAACCCTTATCCGGACGAAGACTCGCCGAGCTGCTGCGCCGATGGCGCGGCTCCGCCCGTTGGATCGTCACCGGACCCGGAGGCCGCTCACCGACAGTGGACCAGCGGTGATGCCGCCGGTGAGGTACCGGTCGCGCTGCCCTCACTTCGGAAATCGGCGGCGCGGGTGAGCGGCGGCCGACCTCCGCGAACGCCGTCGACCGGTCCTACGCGGGCGCGAGCAGGCGCCCCGCTCCGCTGATCGCGGGCGCGTGACCGAGGCTGGTGAGGACCTCGTAGGCGGTGGCGGTCGCGGCCGTGACCACCGGCAGGCCCAGCTCGTCCTCGACGGCCTGGACCGCGGCCAACGAGGGCATCTGCACGCAGGCGGACAGGACGATCGCCTCCGCGCCCTCACGCTTCAACCCGCGCGCGATCCCCGGGAGGCCGGACGGGTCCAGGCGGCCGACCTCGAGGTTGTCCGGCACCTCGAGGGCGACGGCGTCGAGGACCTCGATCCCCTCCCCTTCGATGTACTCGCGGACCATGCGGGTCAGCGGCGCCATGTACGGGGTGACGATCGCGACCCGCGAGTAGCCGTTCGTCCGCAGCGTGCGGACCAGGGCGCCGGCGCTGCTGACGACCCCGGCGGGGTGGCCGTTCTCCCGCGCCGCGTCCGCGATGACCTGCTCGGACTCCTTGTGGGCGCCCGGTCCCTGGGCCATCACCGCGACGAGGCAGGCGTAGGCGATCACGTCGACGGCGGCGTCCGACACCGCCGTCGCGCAGTCGGCGGCACGGTCCACCATCGCGAGGAGCTCCTCGTGGGTGACCTGCTTCATCGCGGCGCGGGCGGAGTGGAAGGTGTACCGGTGGCCGGTCGCCTCGCTCTGCCGTCGGAACAGCTCGGGGAGCTCGGTCTCCATCGTGGTGTTGGAGCTGGGCACGATCAGCCCGATGCGCGAGAGCCCGGCGGGTGCCGGGGAGGCGCAGGACGGGTCGGTGGCGTTCTGGGTCATCAGTACTCGACTCCTCCGTCGGGCAGATCCGTGGTCGTGGGTGTGAGCTCGGGGTCGCCGCCTCCGGACGACCGTCCCGCAAGCGCGCTCCAGATCGCCTCCGGCGTGATCGGCAACGCGCTGAGCTCCACGCCGTGGTCGGCGAGCGCGTCGCAGACGGCGTTCGCGACGGCGGCACCCGGTGGGATGGTCCCCGCTTCGCCGACCCCGCGCACGCCGAACGGCGTGACCGGTGAGGGCACCGCGGTGTGCAGGAGCTCCACGTGCGGGAGGTCGGCCGCGGTGGGGACGAAGTAGTCCACCATCGACCCGTTCACGAGCTGGCCGGTCTCGGGGTCGTAGCGCAGCTCCTCGGTCAGGGCCGCGCCGAACCCCTGGGCGAGTCCGCCGCGCACCTGCCCCTCGACGATCGTGGGGTTCACGACCGTCCCCCCGTCGTGCACCAGCACGAACCGCTCGATGTCGAACTCGCCCGTCAGCGGGTCGACCGCGACCTGCGCCGCGGCCGTCCCGAAGGAGTAGGCGGCGTCCGGGGGCTCGAAGTGCGCGGTCGCCTCGAGGCCGGGCTCCTCCTCCGGGGGCATCCCCTGGCCGGTGATCGCGGTCGTGTACACCGCGGCCAGCGGGAGCGCCCGGGAGTGGTCGGCCCGGACCCGGACCACGGAACCGGCGACCTCCATCTCGTCCACCGGGGCCTCGAGCTGCCACGCCGCGATCCGCCGCGTCTTGGCGGCGAGCTGCTCGGCCGCCGATCTGAGCGCTCCCGCCGCGGCGATCATGGTGCGGGAGGCGAAGGCACCGGTGTTGAGGGGCGACGCGCCGGTGTCCCCGGCGTGCACCCTGACGGCGTCGTAGTCGGTGCCGACGACGTCCGCGACGACCTGGGCGAACGCGGTCTCGCTGCTCTGGCCCATCGTGGACACACCGGTGTAGACGTCGATCCCGCCCGATCGGTTCGCGCGCAGCGTGACGCTCTCGTGCGCGCCGAACACCGAACCGCGCTTGGCGAGGAACCGGGAGCTGGCGTAGCCCGTGCGTTCCACGAACGAGGCGAAACCGATCCCGACGAGCCGGCCGTCCGGTCTCGGCGTCCGGCCGGCGGCGCGGTGGCCGGCCCAGTCCACCGCGTCGGCCGCCATCCGCAGGCAGCGCTCGTAGTCCCCGCTGTCGTAGACCGCCCCCACGGGGTTCTTCCACGGCATGTCCCGGGGGGTGACCATGTTCCGCGCCCGCAGCTCGACGGGGTCGAGTTCCAGGCGGCGGGCGAGCTGGTCCATCAGCCGCTCGTAGGCGAAGTTGACCTCCGGTTGGCCGTAGCCGCGGTAGGCGCCGACCGGCGTCTTGTTGGTCAGGGTGACCCGCCGCTCGGTGTAGCCGTCGCTGATCTTGTAGGGGCCGTTGAAGACGACGCTGGACAGCTGGGCGGAGCCGAACGGCGAGTTCCAGCCGCCGATGTCGGTGGCGTACACGTTCGTCATCGCCAGGATGCGGCCGGTCGAGTCCGCGGCGATCCGGTAGTCGTGCACGGACTCCCGCGCGTGGGTGCTGCCCCGGAAGTGCTCGGCGCGGTCCTCCGACCACTTCACCGGGCGGCGGAGCGCGATGGCGTGCAGGCAGGCGAGGACGTCCTCCGGGAAGACGCCCAGCTTCAGCCCGAACCCGCCGCCGACGTCCGACGCCACGGCCCTGACGTCGCTCTCGTGCAGCCGCAGCGTCTCGGCGAGCTGCTTGCGGATCAGGTGCGGGACCTGCGACGAGCAGTGGACGGTGAGCTCCCGGGCGCCGGGACGCCACTCGGCGACCACTCCCCTGGTCTCCATCGGGAGCGCGGTGACCCGGTTGATCCGGAACCGGCCCTCCACCACGACGTCCGCCTCGGCGAACCGGGCGTCCGGGTCACCGCTGCCGTCGGAGTTCGCGGCCAGCAGGTTCGAGTCCAGGACCGAGGGGTGCAGCACCGGGGCGTCCGGCTCCAGGGCGGCCAGGACGTCCACGACGTGCGGCAGCGGCTCGTAGGAGATGTCGAGCAGCTCGAGCGCGTCCTCGGCCACGTGCCGGCTGCTCGCGACGACGCTGACGACCGGCTGTCCCTCGTGCGTCGCCACGTCCTGGGCGAGGGCGTAGTACGGCAGTTGCGGTGCGCCGGGCACCGGGCGCAGGACGGTCAGCGGCTCCGTGTCCCGGCGGATGTCCGCCGGGGTCAGGACGTGCTCGACACCGTCGAGGGCGGCCGCCGCGCTCGCGTCGACCCGCACGATGCGGGCGTGCGGATACGGGCAGCGGGCCACCGCCATGTACAGGACGCGCGCCGGGTCGACGTCGTCGGTGAATCGGCCGTCGCCCCGGAGCAGCCGATCGTCCTCCTTGCGGAGCTGCGACGTGCCGATGACGCGGCGGCGCTCGTGCACGCCGACTGCGTCGACCTCGGTTGCCGGGTCTTCCAGAGTGGTCATGTCAGCCTTGCGTCGCAATGGTGTCGGTGACGGCCGGGAGCGGGTCCTCCGAGGCGCCCTGGGGGTTCTCCGCGAACCAGCGCTCGATGGCGGTCACCACGTTGTCGTAGCCGGTGCAGCGGCAGAGGACCCCGGTGATCTCCTCGCGGATCTCGTCCCGTCCGGGTCGGCGACCCTGGTGGGCGAGCGCGGTCGCGGTCATGAGGAAACCCGGCGAGCAGAAGCCGCACTGGAGCGCGTGCTCCTCCTTGAACGCCTGCTGCAGGGGGTTGAGCTCGTCGCCCTCGGCCAGGGACTCGACGGTCTGGACGTTCCGGCCGTCGAGCTGGCACGCCAGCATCAGGCAGGACTTGACCGCCTCGCCGTCGACGATCACCGTGCACATCCCGCAGGCCCCCTGCTCACAGCCGAGGTGCGTGCCGGTGAGGCCGAGGTGCTGACGGAGGAAGTCCGCCACGTGGAGCCGAGCGGGGACGTTCGCCGTGACGACCCGGCCGTTCACCGTGGTGACCGTCTCGACGAGCACCTCGGAGGGGTTCTCGACGCTGGTCATCGCCTGGCCACCGGCTTCATCTCGGGGACGGTGAGCTCGCCGGCGTCGACGATCAGCTCGTCGTCGAGGTAGAGGCTGTTCCCGCGCATCGGGATGTCGAAGTGACACGCGGTGTCGTTCGGCCCACCCAGCTCGTTGT
>NZ_JAODNI010000027.1 GCF_025465255.1 Pseudonocardia sp. | reverse complement strand
GTGAGCGCCGGCGGGACACTTCAAGCCGCGGTCGTCGTCTGCCCGGTACTGGAAGTCGTTGTTGCGGTGCGGATCCGCCCCCAGCGCCTCGTCATCCCGCTCGGGGGACACGGTCAGCGGTGCCCCGCTCGGCCACCGTCCGACCATCTTGGCCGCCAGGAGCCCCTCCTCCTCGGCGGTGGCGCTGTTCGCCCGCAGGAACTGGCGCCAGGCGGCCACCTTGGTGTGGATCTTGCGCACGGCCAGATACGTGCCGTTGCGCCCAAGGATCTCGGGCTGCGGCATGGGCGGGAGGTTCCCGGTCTCATCGGGATAGCCGAGGATGAACTCGCCGGCTTTGAGCGGGGCCTCGTGGGGGTTCGAGCCCGGTATCCCGAGCCCCTCGATGCTCGGATGGCTGATGCCGTCACGGAAGCCGAAGGTCGTGCGTCCGGTGGGAAGCTGGTGGACCTCCTGCCTCCAGATCACCTCGACCCCGGGCGTCTGTTGGAGGGCGGCACGAGCTCGATCCAGCGCCTTCTCCAGGCGCGCTTCGTCCGGCGCAAGCGCGCTCACCGCGAGGTGGACATCGGGCGTTCCGAAGGGCGGCTCCCAGTGGGCCGGGTCGCTCTCCCCGACGTCGCCGATCTGCTCCGCCCGGGCCGCCATCCCCTGCCGGAACGCCGGCGGGAAGCTGTCGAGCGACTCCTGGGGGACGCCGAGGGCCCGAAGTCCCTGGTGGGTGAAGGCCAGGGCCACCCAGGCGTCCTGATCCGGATGGGAGCTCGGCAGCCCCCCGTCGATCGCCGGGAGCAGCCGCCGCAGGAGGGCCCGCCCGGCGCCGGGGTCATCGACGCGCAGGAGGAAGAACCTGCCCGTGTACGGCACCGGCCGGGGGTGGAGCGCTCCGCTCTGGATGTCGTCGACCTCGAGACCCACGCTCGGTGCGCTGGTCCTCGCCATCGCGTTCATGCGTGCCGTGCCTCCTTCTCAGCGTCCAGCGATGGCCCGGCACGGGCCGGGCCGGGCGCGTTCGCGACGCCCGGCCGGACCGCCCAGCTCACGACCTCTCTCGGCCGGGACCTCGTGCACGTCGACCCGCTAACCGGCACCACCCGCTGTCGGGCCCGGCACCGTGAGAGTTCGCGTCCTCAGGCGGAGGCTTCGTCGAGCAGCTTCTGGAAGGCCGGCGTGGCCACCAGGGCTGCGTTGGCCGGGTCCTCGAGCGCGGCCCGGAACTCGGGTGTGTCGAGCACGGCCTGGAACGCCTCGTTGACGCGCTGGTCCTTCCAGATCTGCTTGACGGTGAGGTCCGGGTAGGAGCTGACGAAGGCGAGCGCCGGTGCCTGGTGGGCAACGAACCAGTCCTTGACGCCGGGATCCTTGATGCCGGGGAACCCCTCAGAGTGCGCGAAGATCTTGTCGAAATTGTCCCCGACGACCGTCGTGGCGAAATCGTCGATGTAGGTGTCCCAGGGACCGTCGAAGACGCTGGCGAACATGAACCGCGTGTCGTCGTCGAAGATCACATGCCGCGCGTCGTGCAGGGTCCCGATCTGCTGAAGCGCTGACCGATCCTTGGCGAACGCGCTCATGACATTGGCGAGATCCTGGCGCAGCTGGTCCGCGTGGCCCGGCTTGATCGTGGTGTAGACGGTGAACTCCCCGGCCACCCCGTCCGTCAGGCCTGGCCGCTCTGGCAGGGTCGACTGGCCGGTCTTCGTCGAAGTCATCGAAGCTTCTCCTTGATCACGGATGCTCTGCGAGATGGATCCTGGCCGGTGGGTGCTGCACACCCGCCTGCACAGACTTGCAATGCCGTGACGACCGAGCCTCACCCGTAGCGGGTGAGCCGGTGAGCGGTTGACAACCGGGACCCGACTGGGCAATGGGCTCGTGCCGCGTCCCCCACGAGTTCGGTCACAGTCGTTTCACTGTGACCGACGAGACGCCGGCGGTACTGCACCGTGCTCGCCGGACCGAGCTGGACGGCAGCGAATGAGACTGGAATTGAGACTGCCCGGTGATCATCTTCGGCGTGGTAAATATCTGGAGGTGGATGTCGACTCCTCGCCCGTAACGGTGCGCAGCCAATTGAACGCGTGCAGTCGGGCAAAGCCGCGTTCGCCGACCCAGCGGATCGTGCCCAGCCCGGAGCCGTGGGCAACCCCATGGCGGCCGATGTGCGGGGTGACGCCGCGCTCGCGCAAAAGGGGCCGGTAGGTGTCGAGGGCGTAGCTGCGATCAGCGAAGAGCCCACGGCACTTCCGGCCAAGGTCATTCTGAACGGACTCGTAGGTAAAGTCCGGCGTCCGTTCGGACGAGTAGGTTTCCCGAAATCCGATCGTTTTGCCCGTTGCGCGAGCAGGCGGGACACGCTTCGCTGGCAATGCGACCGGCGAGCGATGGGTCAGGAGGACTAATGGACTATTCGGCACAATGGACGCGTTGCAGACGCGCGCCGCCGAGGCCAAGCGGGCGGTACAGGCTGCCACGGCGGAGACCCGTGACCAGCTCAGGAAGCGAATCGATCAGGCTCAGGCCGACATCGACCTGACCGTGAAGGACGCGCAGCAGCAAGCCGGTGAGGCCGCGGACAGCGCACGGAGCAAGTGGGCCCAGATGAAGGCCGACGCCAGCGCCAAGATGGACGACCTCAAGGCGAAGATCGACAAGCGGAACGCCCAACTCGATGCCAGCGCCGCCGCGAACGACGCGGACTGGGCAGAAGAGGACGCGGCCGCCGCGATCGACTACGCCGAGTGGGCTGTCGACAACGCGCGCCTGGCCGCAATCGACGCGCGCGTGCGCGCCGACGATCTCGTCAAGGCGGCCGGCACCTGACCTTGGCCTCTGACCGTTGCAGGAGAGGGCCGGCGGTCAGACTGATCGCCGGGCCCTTGGCGGGGAAGTCGCACAGGCAAGTATTGCGCCGAACGTAGCGAGGCGCTGGCGGAAGGGAAGATCGTGGCCATCCTTAATCGGGCCAGCCCGCCAAAACACCCGGCCGTGCTCGAGCAAGTTGAGGCCCGGCGCAAGCACTTCCAGGTTCGCGTGGCCGACAGCATCACCGCCTTCGCCGGTTCGATGAAGTTCGTCTATATCCATGCCGTCGTCTTCGCCGTCTGGATGATCTTCTTGGAGAGAGATCCGTGGCCCAAGTTGACGCTCGTCGTCTCGTTGGAAGCGATCTTCCTGTCCACCTTCGTAATGATCGGCCAGAATCGGGCGGCAGCGTTCCAGCAGGCCAAGGCCAACCACGACTTCGTCGAGCAGGAACAGGAGCTTAAGACCAACACCGCGCTGACCCGCGAGACCCAAGCGCTGACAAGACAGATCCACGATCACGTGCTCGGTCATCCCACTACGAATTCGGCCACGGACGACCGGCAATGAGCCCACGGCGGGACAGCCACCGGTCGGTTGTCGATGCCTTGAGCCGCTGCGATGCAGGTCAGAGGCGACACCGGACCCGGGCGGCGCTCCGCTGCAAATCCAGTGCCCTGGTGGCCCGTGAAGCGGTCGACGCTGGCTCGATGATGCATTCGTGGTGGCAGTCGCGGATGCCACCACGAGTGCAACACCTAGCGACTCGAGAGGGGCTCATCGGGTGGTGAGGTGGCATCTGGGCGGCGTCGCTGGACTGTGGGTCCCGGTCCTCGAAAGCGTGTTGGGTTCACACCCTCGCGGATTCGAATCCCGCATCCTCCGCCGCTGTGAGCAGCGACGACGCCGCCAGCTTCATCGACCGCACCGGACTCGACTGGCACGCCATCTCGCAATACGCCTCCGACCAGCTCGCCGAGGTCCTCACGCGCATCCACGAGTGGGAAGCGAGCGCCAACCCGGCGGCCGTACGTCGCCCCGCGCGAAGCAACACGACGACGAGGCCCTGGTGTACCCCGTCCGTCCCGTGAGCTGACTGGGCAGAGACATGATCACGATCTACGGCTCGAGTACTAGGAAGTGCTGCTCGGTGGTTGTCCGTCGAGGTCAGGTGGGGCGAGCGCGGCGCCGACCTGGTCGGCCAGTGCGACCGCGACGCGTAGTTGTTCCAGGGTTGGCTTGACGACCCGGGTAGCGGCGGTGAGCAGGAATCGGCCGCGAGCCACGCCACCGCTTTGGGTCACGAGGGCAATTTCCGAATCGGTGGGCAGTCCGAGTCGACTGACGTTGAACGGATGACCGTTGTAAGTCATGGTCGCGTCGTTGTTGAGGGTCGCCAGGACTGGACCATCACCGGGATCAAACCGACAGCGGTCGATCTGAAGGACATCGACGATCTGTTCGCACACGTGATCGATGAGCGATCTGGTGGACGAGCGGCCGGCGCCGACCGTCGCAGCGGCGCTCAGCACGCCGTCGAGGTAGCCTCGCTCGCGGCTGGCGCGGGCTTGTTGACGACGCCCCCAGAGCGCTACCTCGGTCACGGCCACACCGACGAGCATGAGCAGCACGTCAGTCTCGATGTCTGCGCGGTCGGTGATGACGAACTGGTTGTGCGGCTCGGTGAGGAAGAAGTCGAACCAGGCCGCACTCGAGAGTGCGGCGACGAGGCCGGCTGCTCGGATGCCGGTGGAGGCCGCCGCGACGATGAGCAGCACCAGGCCGAGAGCCGCATTCGTGTTCGCAACGCTGTCTCGGAACAGGCTGAGCACCCCGCAGGCCACCAGGGGCACCACGGCAGCGGCGCCGACAACGAGCGGACGATGAGCTTGCAGGACCGGCCCCACCTGCACTCCACCATCAAACTCCAACCGATGCCTCTGTCAACCAAGACTCCGACGTGGCGCTGCCCGGCCTGCCCGGGCCACGGCGTCACTGATGGTCCCCAAGGTGCCAGCCCCATGGCGGTGACGGGCACGATCACGAGCGGCGGCCGCCAGCCGCCGACCGCCAGAAGCCCCATGCAGGTCAGCGGCTCCGTCCAGCGCTCCCCGCACCCGCCGAGAAGTGATCTCGGAATCGCTAGTTGCCAGGTCTCCCGAGTACCCAGCTGAGTAACAACGGCCTCGCGCAGCAGGGCCCGACCATGGACGTCTCTGGACACAGACCGTCCCCCCACCTGCACGTCCATCGATGTTGATCGCAGGTAGCGATTGCTTCGGGACGAAGTGGTCGCAGGTTCAAATCCTGTCACCCCGACCACGCGTAAGGCCCTCTGACCATCTGGTTCAGGGGGCCTTCGTCGTTCCCGGAGACGGTCCGCACCGCCGGTCGGCGCCTCCCGCGGCTTCGCCGTCCGTCACACACCGCGCAGGGCGTAGAGTCCGCCCGCCGGGAGCATTCCTGTATGCGGGCGTTCGAGTCCGCGTCGTCCTCGGCGATCGGCCACCGCCGGACACCCTGTGCCGGGGGACGGAACACCTGACATGACGTCGGCCTCGATCACCTTCCTCTCTCCCTACGAACGCCGGGTCGCCCTCGTCGCCGAGGCGCTGCGCACGAACTCGGGGCTCACGGAGGACGCTGCCCACGCGCTCGCCGTGCACGCCCTGAGCGCGTTGGACCACATCCCCGAGGTCGTCCGATGACCACGGTGGCGGACTCCGCGCCGATCCACAGCACCGAGACGGATCCGCACGACGAGGTCTGCCACGCCTGCGTGCACCCATGGGCGGACCACACCGCCATCGACGTGCGGTTCTGCACGGCCACGGTCCGGATGTCCCGGGACCGCGGCTGCGTCTGCCGGCCGGTCAGCACCCGAACCTGAGCCCGGCCCCGCGGCGACCCGACCGACCTGCCCGGAGGCCGGGCGGGCCGCTCGAGCAGCAGGACCGGAGACCCCGGTGGCCCGCGCCTTCCGGCGAGGCCGCATCGTGAGGCCATGAACGTGCGCGAGGTCCTCGGCCGAGCCGGGCTGTGGGCCGGCACGGAGCCGGCCGTCGACCGCGCCCCGACCGTGGCCAGCCCGAGCTGGTGGGGCGCGGACTCGCAGCGGTGGTCGCTGCGGGCACCGGCGCCCGACCCGGTGGCGGGTACGGCCGCGTTCGTGAAGGTGATGGAGCCGCACGCCCGCGGCTACGTCGACGTCCCGGCCGCGTTCGCGGCGGCCCGGGCGGCGGGTGACGCCGGGATCGGGCCGCGCGTGTTGGTCGCGGACGCGGGGCTCGGGCTGCTGGTCATGGAGGACCTGACCGGCCGGGCGTCCACCGCGACGCTCAACCGGTTCGACGACCCGGCCGACGTCGAGCGGCTCGTCGCGCTCCGCCGCAGGGTGCACGAGCTGCGGGGCCTCACCCGTCGCCGCCCGGTGTTCGACGAGGTCCGGGCCGCTGCCCGACTGGCCCACGGCGCCGGTGCGGCGGTGCCGGAGGACCTGGACCGGATGGTGCGGATGCTCGCGCCCGCCGAGGAACGGATCGCGGCGACGGGCATCGATCTCGTGCCCTGCCACGGGGACGGCACGGTGTCGAACGTGCTCGTCACGGAGGACCGGCTGCTGCTCGTCGACTGGGACTGTGCGGGGCTGATGGACCCGATGCAGGATCTCGGGGTGCTGCTCGCCGAGCTGCGTCCCCGCGACGACGAGGCGCGGGAGGTGTTCGAGCTGGCCCACGGCTCGTGGGACGCCGCGCTGTTCGCCCGCGCCCGCGTCTACGGCGTCGCGGACCAGCTGCGGTGGGCGCTCGTCGGGCTCTACGCGGACGCGGTCCGGCCGGGCACCCTCGACTACGCCAAGTTCGCGGAATGGCAGCTCCTGCGGGCCCGCGCAGGACTGCGCGGACCCGGTTTCGCCGAGCACCTCCGGAGCCTGTGAAGCGATGGACGACAGGTTCCTGGGCTCGGCCCGCACCGAGGCCGAGCGCGCGGTGGAGAAGGCCCTCGGCACGCTCGACCGCTGGTCCGGCCGCGCGATCCGGTACGCCCCGGTCCCGGGCGGGTTGCAGAACGACGCCTGGCGGCTCACGGTCGAGGGCGAACCGCGGCGGTATCTGATCAAGATCCCGGGCCCGGGCAGCGAGGCGTTCATCGACCGCGGCGCCGCCCACGAGGCGGCGCTGCGGGCGGCCGAGCTCGGCATCGGGCCGGACACGGTGCTCTTCGACCCCGCCACCGGCATCGAGGTGACCGAGTACCTGGAGTCCTACCGCGCCTGCACCACCGGGGACTTCCGGCGCCCGGAACTGCCGGGACAGGTCGTCGGGCTCTACCGGGCGCTGCACTCGGCCGCGCCGCTGAGTCTGACCAAGACCGTCTTCGACATGACGGACGAGCACCTCGAACAGGCCCGGGCGCTCGGCGTGCGGCTGCCGGCGGACGTCGCCGGCGTGCTCGCCGGGTACGAGGCCGCCCGGGCCGCGGTGCTCGCGTCGGGCCTGGACCTCGTCGTGTGCCACAACGACCCGACACCCGGCAATTTCCTCGTCGCGGACGGCCTGCCGATGCGGATGATCGACTACGAGTTCGCCTCGAACAACGACCGCGCCTCGGACATCGCCGTGCTGGCCGCGGAGATGTTCTACGACGAGCAGCGCACCCTCGCGCTGATCGAGGCCTACCACGGCTCGACGACCCGGCCGCTCGTCTCGCGCGTGCAGGTGTTCCGGGCCCTGGCCGACGTGCGGTGGGGCCTGTGGGGCTGTGTGAACCACGTGCTCAACACGACCTGGGACTACGACTACCACAAGTACGGGGTGTGGAAGCTGATGCGCGCGGGGATCGCGATGGGCGACCCGCGATGGGCGTCCTGGCTCGCGACGCTGTAGATCGGCGCTACCGTCTGCCGCCTGAGTGCAGGTCCGCCCCAGCGGGGAGCGCAGTGGGGTGATCGGGATCGGTCGGCTGCGTCACCGCCCCGAGGACGAAGTTCAAGGTCGTCTTCGACGGCTACCGGGACGACGACACCCGCGACCGACCGGTGCGACGGCGGACTCCCACCTCCCGGCGGGAGCCCGCCGCCTGCACCGCGTCAGCCCTTCTCCGCCAGCTCCTGCTCGTACCTCTTCGTCATGTGCTCCACCGCCGCCAGCTGCGACGCCGAATGCGCGTCCCGGGTGTCGAACGCCCGCTGCTTGGCCGCGAGGGTGCCCGCCGCCTGGCCCTGGAAGTGCGGGAACACCTGCTGGGCGATGAGCTCGTAGGAGCGCTTCGTGGCCTCGGGGTTGGCCCAGTCGTGGCCCATGAGCAGCATCGCGCCGAAGCCGCCGTTGCTCTGGTCCATCAGGCGCTGGACCTGGGCCCGGGCGTCCTCGACGGTGCCGATCGCGCCGATGCCCGCCTCGTTCACGAAGTCGATCATGCCCTTGACGTCCGTGCTGTCGCCCACGGCCATCTGCGGGAACGCCGCGACCTTCTGGAAGTAGTTGAACCAGGGCACGATGCCGAACTCGACATCGCGGTAGGCCTGCTCCTTGGTCTCCGCGATGTGCATGAGCCCGACGAGGCGCCAGCCCGAGCGGTCCGGCGTCGGCTGGCCGTAGTGCGCCGCCCGCTCCTCGACGACGCTCCAGTGGTGCGCCAGTGCGTCGAAGCCGTCCTGGGTCAGGGTCGCACCGATCGAGAGCAGGCCGACACCGTGCTGGCCCGCCATCCGCGGCCCGGTCGGCGACGCCACCGCCGCGACGGCGACGTCGAAGCAGGGGTCCGTGTACGGCGCGAGCTGCAGCTGCGCGTCGACGAGGTTGTGCGTCCTCGTCTGCTCGGTGACCGTCTCGCCGCGGAGCAGCCGCATGATGATGTCCAGGTTGACGGCGAGCAGCTCCCGCGTCTCCGTCGGGTTCAGCCCGATCATCGACGAGTCGGTGGGCAGCGAGCCGGGTCCGACGCCCAGCATCGTGCGGCCCCGGGTGAGGTGGTCGAGCATGACCATCCGGTCCGCCACCCAGAGCGGGTTGTGGTAGGCGATCGACGTCACGCCGGTGCCCAGCTTGATGTTGCGGGTGCGCTCGGCCGCGGCGGCGATGAAGATCTCCGGGGACGCGATGATCTCGCTGCCGGCGGAGTGGTGCTCGCCGATCCACGCCTCGTCGTAGCCGAGCTTGTCCAGGTGCTCGACGAGCTCGAGGTCGCGCTGCAGCGCCAACGTCGGGTTCTGCCCCGGGACGTGGAAGGGCGCGAGGAAGGTACCGAAACGCAGTCTGCTCACGAGTGCTCCTGATCGTCGTTGATCGACACGTCGCGGCCCATGGCGCGGGCCGGACCCCCAGAGCATGACGCCGGTCACGTGCCCCGTACTGTGCGTTTTCCTGACACCCGCCGAAGTGAACGACTGTCGGAGAGGCACGCATCGACCATCCTCTAGGGTCGCCGACCATGGGACATCGCGAGGACCTGCTCACCGGGGCGGCACAGTGCCTCTACGAGAAGGGCTTCGGACAGACCACGGCCCGCGACGTCGTCGCCGCCTCGCGCACGAACCTCGCCTCGATCGGCTACCACTTCGGCTCCAAGGACGCGCTGCTGACCGAGGCCGCGGTGCGCACGGCAGCGGAGTGGAACGAGGAGCTGGACAAGGCCCTCGCCTGCGTCGACCCGACGGCCGCGCCCGCCGAACGCATGGAGCAGACCTGGATCCAGGTCGTCGAGCTGTTCCGGACGCACCGACGGCTCTGGGTCACCTACATCGAGACGCTCGCGCAGGCCGGCCGGATGCCGCGGCTGCGGGAGGTCCTCGCGGACGCGCAGGGCGAGACCCGCGAGGAGCTGGCGTCGATGTTCCACGCGCTGCCGGAGGACCCGGACGCCGCGGACCGGCAGGGTCACGTGCTCGGCAGCTTCTACCAGGCGCTGCTCACCGGCGTGATGATGCAGTGGCTCCTGGACCCGCAGAACGCGCCGACCGGCACGGACATCTCCGAGGCGCTGCGGCTGCTGACCAGCCCGGAGAGCCTGCCCGTCTAGCCTTCCCGGCATCGGCCGGCCGATGCCGGCGGCGTAGAGCACCCCGAGCACCACCAGCGGCAGGACGTTCCACACGAACCAGGGGTAGGCGGCGTCGCCGTTCGTGGCGGACACCAGCCCCCAGGCCACGACGTTCACGGTGAGGATCGAGCTGAACACGATCGTGAGCACCCGCATCGCGGTGCCGCCGCCGGTGTCCGAGAAGACCTGCCCCTTCGGCCGCGGGGCGGGCGGGCCCGCCGGAGGCGTCGGCGCGGGGAGGTCCCGGGTGAGCACGTCCAGCTCGCCGCGGGTCCTCGTCGATCACAGGGCGGACACGCGCTCGTCGAACTCGTCGATATCCAGCAGCCCCTCGCCCTGGGCCCACTGCAGGTGCCGCTGCACGGTGGTCCGATCGGCGTCGGGGACTCGCATGTCCTCGGAACGGATCGGCTGGTTCACGTCGCTCATGCTGCCATCACCGCGGCCCGCCGGGACCCGATCGGTACCCACCCGGTCGGTACCCATCCGGTCGGTACCCATCCGGTCGGTACCCGCCCGGTAGGCACACTGTCGTCACGCAGTCGTGAAGGAGAGCCGTGAGCACACCCCCGGGGCGGAGCCCACAGGACACCGCCGCGTTCGACGCCCTGGCGGGCGCGGACGCCGTCCGCGCGCTGCTGGCCGTGTGCTCGTCCCGGGCCTGGGCCGAGCAGGTCGGCGCCCGGCGGCCGTACGGCTCGGCGGAGGCCCTCCACGCGGCCGCGGACGAGGCGCTCGCCGTGCTCACCGAGGCGGACATGGACGCCGCCCTGGCGGGTCATCCGCGGATCGGCGAGCGGAACGTGACCGCTGCGGCGTCGCGCCGGGAGCAGGCCGGAATGGCGGCCGCGTCCGACGAGACCCGGGCCGCGCTCGCGGAGGGCAACGCGCGCTACGAGCAGCGCTTCGGGCACGCCTACCTCGTGTGCGCGGCCGGCCGCAGCGCCGACGAGCTGCTGGCGGTGCTCCGGGAACGACTCGGCAACACCCCGGACGAGGAGCGCCGGCGGCTGCGGGTCGAGCTCGCCGCGATCAACCGGCTCCGGCTCACCCGGATGCTGGAGGGGTCCAGCAGCTGAGACCGCTCTTGCACGCATGCGAATGTGTGCATACATTGGCGGCGTGGGACACGGGCACGGGCATGGACACAGCCACGGAGGCGGAGCCGCGGAGCCGGCGAGCGCCTCGGGGCGGCACGTCCGCAGGTTGTGGGCGTCGCTCGGCGTGCTCGTCGCCTTCCTGGTGCTCGAGGCCGTCGTCGGCTTCGCGACGGGCTCGCTGGCCCTGCTGTCGGACGCCGGGCACATGTTCACGGACGTCCTGGGCGTCGCCATGGCCCTCGCCGCGATCACCGCGGCGCGGCGCTCGTCCGCCTCGGACAGCCGCACCTTCGGCCTCTACCGCGCCGAGGTGCTGGCCGCGCTGGCCAACGCCGCGCTGCTCGTCGGGGTCGCCGTCTGGGTGATCGTCGAGGCGGTGCAGCGGTTCGACGAGCCGCCGGAGATCCCCGGTGTGGCGCTGATGGTCACCGCCGCGGCCGGCCTGCTCGCCAACCTCGTCGTGTTCGCCCTGCTCAGGCAGGGCGCCAAGGAGAGCATCAACGTCCGCGGTGCCTACCTGGAGGTCCTCGCGGACACCATCGGCTCGGTGGGCGTCCTGCTCGCCGGCGCGGTGATGCTCGGCCTCGGCTGGTGGTGGGCGGACCCGGTGGTCGCGATCGCGATCGGGCTCTGGGTGCTGCCGCGGACCTGGCTGCTCGCGAAACAGGCCGTGCGGATCCTGGTGCAGGCCGCGCCCGCGCACATCGACGTCGCCGCCGTCCGGCACGACCTCGGGCACATCGAGGGCGTCGAGGACGTGCACGACGTCCACGTCTGGACGCTCACCTCCGGCATGGAGGTCGGGTCGGTCCACCTGGGCGTCGGCCACACGTGCGATCCCGGGCGGGTGCTCTCGGAGGCCCGCACGGTGCTGGCCGAGAAGCACCACATGGAGCACGTCACGGTGCAGGTCGAACCCCCGGGCGCGAAGGCCCGCTGCTCGGAGCTGAGCTGGTGACCAGGAGGGTGCCGAGCGTGACGTTCCGCCGTACCAGCCGGACGTCGATCCGGCCGGGCGTGCTCGCCACGAACGTCAGCGTGACGGTGGCCCCCGCCGTCACGAACGCGGCGCGCGAGTAGGCCCCGCTCAGCTGCACCTGGTCCGTGACGTCGCTGCCCACCACCAGCATCACGGTCGCGTTCCGCGGGACGTCGACGGCGGCCGGGGGCGCGGGTGCCGCTCCCGAGTAGGCGAAGGCGACGTGCCGCACGCCGTCCGGCGCGACAGACGGGACGGCGGTGACGGGTGCCTCGGCGGGGGCGATCGGCGCCGCTCCGCAGCCTGTCGAGGCCACGGCCAGGGCGAACGCGACGGCGGTGACGTGGACGGCCCGGCGTCTGGTCACGTCCCGTTCCCTTCCGTCACGGACGGCGATCTCCCCCAAGAGTGGCGCAGTCTCCCCACGCGCGCCGCATCGGGTCCCCCGCGTGAGGGAGGATCGGTGGCGTGAGCGAGCCGACGACCCATCCCACCGCACCCGTCCCCGAGCGGCTCTTCGGCGACGAGCGGGAGCAGCGCTGGCGGGCCCGATTCACCGCCACCCGCATGTCCCGCCCGAACTGGGCGCTCGACGCGCCGGACCGCACCGTCTACTCGTCGAACGTCAGCGGGACGACCGAGGTACACGCCTGGGACCGCGCGACGGACACCCACCGCCAGGTCACCGACCGGCGCTCGGGCACGCACATGGCGACGCTGCCGCCGGACGGCGAGCTGATCTGGTGGTTCGACGACACCGACGGGGACGAGTTCGGCCGCTGGGTCACCGAGCCCTACGGCGGCCGCGGGCCGGACGACGAACCCGAGCTCGCGGTGCCCGGCGTCGAGGACGGCTATCCGGCCGGCCTGGACATCGGCCGGCGGCTGACGGCGATCGGCACCTCGACGGACGAAGGCACGTCGATCTGGCTGCACCGCCGGGACTCCGACGCCCCGGCCGAGCTGATCTACCGGCACCTCGAGGACGCGGGCATCGGCGCGCTGTCCGAGGACGAGACCCTGCTCGCGATCTCGATCTCCGAGCACGGGGACTCCCGGCACCCGGACGTGCGCGTGCTGCGGATCTCCGACGACGGGGTGCAGACCGTGGTCGAGAAGTCCGACGGGCCGGGCAAGGGCCTGAGCCCGCTCGCCTTCTCCCCCGTCCCCGGGGACCAGCGGATGCTCCTGCTGCACGAGCGCCACGGCCGCGAGGAGCTGCTGCTCTGGGACGTCGAGGCGGACACGGAGACCGAGCTGACGCTCGACCTGCCGGGCGAGATCATGGCGGACTTCCACCCGACGACCGCGGGCGGACCGGACGCGCTGCTCGTGTGGCACACCCACGCCGCCCGCACCCGGCTCCACCGCTACGAGCTCTCCACCGGCGCGCTCACCGAGCTGAAGGTCGCGCCGGGCTGCGTCGGCTCCGCGGACGTCCGGCCGGACGGCACCGTCGAGTACTCCTGCTCGTCCGCCGCGACGCCGTCGGAGATCCGGGCGCTGCACCCGGGCGGCACGGACCGCCGGCTGCTCGTCCCGCCGGGCGAGCCCGCCCCGGGGTCGGCCCCGGTCGAGGACCTGTGGGTCGAGGGCCCCGGCGGACGTGTGCACGCGCTCGTCGCCTCTCCTTCCGGTGAGGTTCCCTTCCCGACGGTCTTCAGCCTGCACGGCGGCCCGCACGCGGCGGACGAGGACCGGTTCTCCGCGATGCGCGCGGCATGGGTGGACGCGGGGTTCGCGGTCGTCGAGGTCAACTACCGCGGCTCGACGGGCTACGGCTCGACCTGGCGGGACGCGATCGAGGGGCGGCCCGGACTCACCGAGCTGGAGGACGTCGCCGCCGTGTACGACGCGGTCGTCGCCTCGGGGCTCGCGGACCCCACGCGGACCGTCGTCGAGGGCTGGTCCTGGGGCGGCTACCTGGCCCTCCTCGCCGCCGGGACGCAGCCGGACCGGTGGGCGGCGGCGCTGGCCGGCGTGCCCGTCGCGGACTACCTGGCGGCCTTCGAGGACGAGATGGAGCAGCTGCGGGCGTTCGACCGGGCGCTCTTCGGCGGCACCCCGGAGCAGGTCCCGGAGACCTACCGGGCCGGGTCCCCGCTGACCTACGTCGACGCGGTGCGGGCTCCGGTACTGGTCCTGGCCGGGGAGAACGACCCGCGGTGCCCGATCCGTCAAATCGACAACTACCTGCATGCTCTGCGGCGCCGGGGGAACCTGCCCTACGAGGTCGCCCGGTTCGACGCCGGGCACGGGTCGCTCGTGGTCGAGGAGACGATCCGGCACGTCGCCACGGAGATCGACTTCGCGCGACGGACGCTGGAAAGGATCACAGAGCCGAACCGGCAGGGGAATCCTCACGTAACTGATCGGTAACACTCCGTCGGGACGATGGAGGTCGTTCTGCAAGGAGGCGGTCGCCATGGCGCTATGGCGCGTGCACGTGGAGTTGGAGGACCGGCCGGGCCGGCTCGGTGAGCTGGCCACGGCGGTCGGCCGCGCCGGGTGCAACATCCTCTCGCTGCACGTCGTGGGGGAACCGGCCGACGACGGCTCGGTCACCGACGAGCTGCTGGTGAAGGTCCCGGAGGGGACGGCGCACACGGAGCTGGCCAGGGCCGTGGAAGCGGCCCGGATCCCGTGCACCCTCATGGTGCCGGCGGACGCCACCGAGCTCGCGGACGGCGCCACCACGGCACTCGCGCTGGCCCGGATGGTCGCGGCGGACCCGGGCAGCGCACCGGAGGCGGTCGCGACGCTGCTGCGGGCCCGGCTCGTGGACCCGACGGCCCCGCCCACCGGGCATTCGCACACACTGCGGGTCGGACAGCGGCACGTGCACCTCGGTCGGGGGTGGGCGTTCACCGCCACCGAGCTGTCCCGGGCCGCGGCACTGCTCGAGCTCGCGGCGCAGCTGAGCCTCACGGACCCGCCCTCGCGGCAGGTGCCGGTCGTGGACCACATCCTGCTGCTGCACGACGGCTCCGAGGTGCGGCTGCGCCCCGCCCTCCCGGCGGACGCACCGCTCGTCGGGGCCATGCACGCCCGCTGCTCGCCGTCGACGCGCAACGCGCGGTTCCTCTCCCCCGCCCCGCGGATGGAGCCGGCCGAGCTGGACCGGCTGCTCGGCGGCGCGGAGGGTCTGCTGGGCGCGGCGCGCACGGTGCTGGCCCTGACGATCGACGGCGGCAGCGCGGTCGGGATGATGAACCTCGAGCGCACGAACGCCGAGGGCGCGGGCTTCTCCGTCGTCGTCGAGGACGCGTGGCAGTGCCGCGGGCTGGGCACCGCGCTCACCCGCCGGGCCGCCGAGCTCGCCACGGAGCAGGGCAACGACGAGCTCACCGCCACCACGCCGACCCAAAACCTGCGGATCACCCGCCTGCTCCGCCGCGCCGGCCTGCGCCCGACGGCCGAGATCGCCGGCGGGATGCTGCAGGTCAGGGCCCCACTGTTGTCCCCCGCGGGAGCCGTCAGCGGCCGTCACGGGGTGGCGTAGGAGCGTCCAGGAGCTCGAGCACGCGCTCCGGCGGCCGTCCGACGACGGCCCGGTCCCCGACCATCGCGATCGGCCGCTCGATCAGGATCGGGTCGGCCGCCATCGCGTCCAGCAGCGTGTCCCGGTCCGCGTCGGCGAGGCCGCGCTCGCGGTAGACCTTCTCCCCGGTACGCAGGATCGCGCGCGGGTCGTCCGTCCCGAGGCGGCGCAGGACGTCCTCGAGCGCGGCCCGGTCCGGGCGTGCTTCGAGGTAGCGCACCACCTCCGGCTCGACGCCCTGCTCGGTGAGCAGCGCCAGTGCGCCGCGGCTCTTGGAGCAGCGCGGGTTGTGCCAGAGGGTGACACCGTCGTGCTCGCCGTCGTCGGGGTTCACCTCCCGATCCTAGAACCGCGTCATGGCTCCACAACGCGAATAGCGGGCCGTTCTGACCGCGTCATGGCTCCATGACGCGGGGCGGCCCCCGCACCCTCTCGGGTGCGGGGGCCGCCCGTCGTGGTGGTGCAGCGCGTCTGGCTCAGCTGGGGTCCAGGCTCACTTGTCGTACGGCTTGCCCAGGCCCTCGCGGACCTTGGTCTCGATCTTCTCGCCCTGCTCCTTGTCCACGTTCTTCCAGTACTCGAACGCGCGCTGGAGGATGGGCTCGGAGACGTCGTTGAGCAGGTGGCCGGCCACGTTGTTCACGAACCGCTCACGCTCGCCGTCGTTCCACACGTTGCGGACCATCGTGCCGGGCTGGCCGAAGTCGTCGTCCTCGGAGTGCAGCCGGTACGCCGAGCGGATGACCTCGTCCTCCACACCGAAGGCCGAGGCCGTCTCGCCGGCTATCGCCGGGTTGGCGTGCGGGCCGCCGTAGGAGTTCGGGGCGTAAACCGGGTCGCTCGGGTTGGAGAAGCGCATGGCGCCGTCCTTGCCGTAGCTGTTCACCGGCGACTTCGCGGCGTTGACCGGGAGCTGCTGGTAGTTCGCGCCGATCCGGTAGCGGTGCGCGTCCGGGTAGGCGAACAGGCGACCCTGCAGCATCTTGTCCGGCGAGGGGCCGATGCCGGGAACCAGGTTCGACGGCTCGAACGCGCTCTGCTCGATCTGCGCGAAGTAGTTCTCCGGGTTGCGGTCGAGCACCCAGCGGCCCACGTCGATCAGCGGGTAGTCCCCGTGCGGCCACACCTTGGTGAGGTCGAACGGGTTGAACCGGTAGTCCGCCGCGTCGGCGTACGGCATGATCTGGACCTTGAGCGACCAGCTCGGGTGGTCGCTCTTCTTGATCGAGTTGTAGAGGTCGCGGATGAAGTAGTCCGCGTCCTCACCGGCGATCCGGTCCGCGTCCGCCTGCGTCAGGTAGCCGTGGCCCTGGTCGGTCTTGAAGTGGTACTTGACCCAGAACTTCTCGCCGCCGGCGTTCTCCCACAGGTAGGTGTGCGAGGAGTAGCCGTTCTGGTGCCGCCAGGACGACGGGACACCCCGGTCGCCCATCAGCCAGGTGACCTGGTGCGCCGACTCCGGCCGCAGGGTCCAGAAGTCCCACTGCATGTCGTGGTCGCGCAGGTGGTTGTCCGCGCGGCGCTTCTGGGAGCGGATGAAGTCCGGGAACTTGATGGGGTCACGGATGAAGAAGACCGGGGTGTTGTTGCCGACGATGTCGTAGTTGCCCTCGGTCGTGTAGAACTTCACCGCGAATCCGCGGGGGTCACGCCAGGTGTCCGGCGAACCGTTCTCGCCGGCGACGGACGAGAAGCGCACGAGGCTCTCGGTCCGCACGCCCGGCTGGAACAGCGCGGCCTTGGTGTAGTTGGCGATCTCGGGGTTGGTGACCTCGAGGAAGCCGAACGCGCCACCGCCCTTGGCGTGCACCACGCGCTCGGGCACGCGCTCCCGGTTGAACTGGGCGTTCTTCTCGATGAGGTAGTGGTCCTGCAGCAGGATCGGGCCGTTGGTGCCGATGGTCAGCGAATCGTTGTCGCTGGCCACGGGGATGCCGACGTTGTTCGTCGTCGGACGGGGTTCCGTCGCGGTCACGGACGCCTCCTTCTTCGGTGCTGGTGCGGTCATTCGGTGTCGATCAGGTGGAGCGGGTGGAGCTCGGAACCGGGGCGCCCGCCCGGTCCGTCCTGCAGTCCGGACACAGACCCCAGAAGACGACCTCGGCCTCGTCGAGCAGGTAGCCGGCGTCGTCACTGGGGGTGAGGCACGGCCGCTGCCCGATGGCGCAGTCGACATCGGTGGTGCGGCCGCATGATCGGCATACCAGGTGGTGGTGGTCGTCACCGGTGCGCGTCTCGAATCGAGCCGCCGAGCCGGCGGGTTCGATCCGCCGGACGAGTCCGGCGTCGACACAGGCGGCGAGCACGTCGTACACGGCCTGGGTGGAGACGCGACCGAGCCGCTTCCTGGTCAGCGTGGCCACCGTGTCCGCCGTGGCGTGCGGGTGCCCGGCCAGCACGTCGAGCACGGCGACGCGGGGCGCGGTGACCCGGAGGCCGACGTCCCGGAGCCGTTGCACGACCTCGGCGGATGAAGATTCCATCGGGAGCTACCTGACCACCTTTTCTGGAATGAGTCAAGTTTTGTCCGGAACGGGGACCGGTGGAGCGACGGGCGGGCGGGAAGGCACGATGCGTCGGTGAGCTCCGCGGGGATGGCCGGGTACCGGGCCGTCCTCGCCGTCCCCGGGCTCCCCGCGCTGTCCGCCCTCGCGTTCCTCGCGCGCATCCCGGCCTCCGCCGCGGCGGTCACGATCACGCTGTACGTGGTGCTCACCCTGGGCCACGGCTACGCCGCCGCGGGGAGCGTCGGCGCGGCGACGACGGTCGGGACGGCCTCGGCCCGCCGCTGCTCGGCCGGGTCGCCGACGCCCACGGCCTGCGTCCCGTGCTCGTCCTCGCGCTGGTCAGCGCGGCCGCCTTCTGGTCGGTGGCGCCGGTGCTGGGGCTCCCGGCACTGCTCGCGGGCCCGCGGCTTCAACGCTACGAGATCATCAACTGGAACATCTCGAACGTCTCCTTGATCCTCTTTGTCGTGGACATCTCGTTGCTCGGGCCGGCGCAGCTCATCCGCGACGTCGCGGTCTTCCCCCTGAGGCGCAGGCAGTACCGCGAGCTGGAAGCACTGTGGACGGAGCTGCGGCAAGCCCAGCCGGAACTCGTTCTGGGCGATCGGATCGGCAACCGACTCCAACGCCGGATCATCGAATGCTTCGACGGGCTCGCCAGGATGAGCCCCTACATCGGCGTCGCGGCCAACCGCGCGGACATGAGCACGTGCACCGAAGCGGAGCTCGCCGTGTATCTCCGCCAAGCCCTAGCTCTCAAGGCGGAGCTCGACCGTCGACCGGAAGACATGGCTCCCGTCGAGCTCCCCGTGGCCGCGCTCCAGGACGCCACAGGGGCTGATGTGAACCTGCTTGTTTCGCTGGCCCGTGCTTTCCGTGCGCAGCAGCCGACCGCTCGCGC
>NZ_JAODNI010000016.1 GCF_025465255.1 Pseudonocardia sp. | reverse complement strand
GGCGCTGGTGTACATCGCGGCGTTCGCCCCGGACGCCGGCGAGTCGGTGAACACGCTCATTGCCGACCCGCCGCCCGGCGCACCCGTACCACCGATCCTCCCGGGGAAGGACGGATTCCTGTTCCTGGACCGGGAGAAGTTTCACGATTCGTTCGCCGGCGACCTGCCCGCCGCACAGGCCGCGTTCATGGCCGACTCACAGGTGCCGTGGGGCGTGGCCGCCCTCGGCGGATCGATCACCGAACCCGCCTGGCGGGTCAAGCCGAGCTGGTACCTGATTGCGACCGACGACAGGATGATCCCCCCGCCTGCGCAGCGCGTCATGTCGGAGCGGGCCGGCTCGACCGTGGTCGAGGCGGCGGGCAGCCACTCCATCTACGTATCGCAGCCGGCCGCGGTGGCCGCTCTCATCGAGCAGGCCGCGTCCACCGTGACCGCGCAGTAGCGCCCCGGCAGGAGCCGCGCGAGTTCTTGGTGAAGCGAGCAGACATGGTCACCGGGCACAGTCGGGCTCCAGCGGAACACACTCGCCCCAGCGAGAGAGCCTCGATGAGGCCGTCCAGCCCCCGGAGGAGCCGCCCGATCTCCGGCGCGGTCACCTCGTGATCAGCCTCGATCGACTCGCCGACGCCGCCGACAGCGCCGCCGGGCTACGACATCACCCGCGACGCCACCCGCCCTCACGCTCCTCGAGATCAGCCAATGGACTTTGCCGACCCCGTTCCGGCCTACCGAGGACCGTGCGGCCGGCAACAGAGCAAACCACGATTTACTTTTCGTCGATCGGGTCCACGTAGACATGAGCCATGGAACGCTCAACTACCGAACCGCCGCCGTTCCGGTGCCGGCAGGACAGTCCCGAGATCCGCGCCAGCGCCAGATGGGTGAGTCGAAACATCACGACTGGTGATCATGCCGGCGTTGAGCCACTGCCAGTGGTGCCCGTACCGCAACAGAAGGCCCCAGCCAGCGGCCGAGACATGGTTCTCGGCGCCGACACGGTGTCACTGACTACATGTATACAGTTCGTCGACAAGTGCCTGTCAGCCTTGGTGAGTCGACGAGCCGGGGATCGGGTAAGGCATAGGAGTTCGAGGGTGGGCGTTCTGTTGACCTGCGGTGCGGTCTACTCGCATTTCGCGCCGATGGTCGCGCCGGTGGCCGAGGGGATCCGCGAGGCCGGGCGCGAGGTCGCGGTGGCCCCCGGGCCGTCGTTGGCCGGGGACCTGGATCGGCTGGGGCTGCCGCACCTGTCGCTGCCCCGGATGCTGACCGCAGTGCAGCGGGCCGCCGATCCGGACCGGGCGCGCCATCTCGGGTTCATCCCGGAGGAGATGGCCGAGCCGGTGACCGGGGCGACGTTCGGCCGGTTGTTCGCCGGTGAGACGGCTCTGCGGTCGGCCGAGGACCTGCTGGCTGTCGCGTCGGGGTTCCGGCCAGATCTTGTGGTGCGGGAGAACGCCGAACTGGGCGGTCATCTGTTCGCCGAGAAGATCGGTGTGCCCGCGTGACCTTGGATATCGCCGCGATGGCCCCAAGTCGGCACGCCGATGTGCTGCCTATGCCCGCGCACGGGAAGCTTCCCCTTCCCGAGATCGTCGAGGCCCTCGGCGCGCTGCCAGTGACCGCGGTGGTGGCGCCGGGCAGCGACGCCGCCCTGGCCGAGTGGACCGGCCCGCGTCCGGTCAACGTGCGACTGGTGTCGTTCGTACAGCTGCGCCTGCTGCTGCCGACCTGTGATCTCTTCATTACCCATGCCGGGTTCGGCAGCGTCCGGGAGACGCTGACCCCGCCGGAGTACCCACCGTCGCGCTGCCCCAGCGGGCGGACCAGCCGGCGAACGCGCAGCGGCTGGCCGACCTCGGCTCCGGTATCGCGCCGGGCCGGGACGAAGTGGATACGGCGACGCTCACCGCGGCCTGTCGCCGGGTCCTGGAGGACTCTTCGTACCGGCAGGCCGTTCGCGGCTTCCAACGCCAGATTCTCGGCCTGCCCGGTGTCGACGAGCTGGTGGCCGACCTCAATGCACTGGCTAGGTCACCTGGTCGGCACGCCGCGCGGCGGTCCAGTGGAAGACGCTGATGCGGTGCTCGCCGGGGCCAGGACGCCGTCCGTGGCATACATGCGCGACCAGACAGGAAGGAGGTGAACCCGATGACCACCACACCATGCTGTGTCCGTGGTGCGGCGATCCCACCTGCGACTGCTGCCGCGACGGCTGCTGAGCTACCTCGGGCCCGGCTGTTGGCTGGCCACCCACTACAGACCCCGAGCCGTTGAAGCACCCGCCCGACGCGCTGGCTCTACAGGTTGCTCGCCGCGCTCGGTGGTGAACTGGGGCCAGAATCGATGACAACGGTGGAGCCAGACCACTTGACGACACTCATTCACACCGGACGGGAGGACTACATGCGCGGAGCAAGTGGCAACCCGACCGGCGGCGTGCGGATCAGGGGCCTACTGGTGGCGGTGCTCGGTGTCGGCGCACTCCTTGTCGCTCCCGGTGTGGCCGGGCCCGGTGCCCCCGCGGCGGCGGCGGTACACACTCCCATGGACCTGCCGGGCTCCCGCCCCCCGGCGCCGCAGCCGGGCGGCGACTTCAGCGCGAAGGGCGGCAACTGGTCGGGCTATGTGGCGACGGGAACGGGCTTCCGGTCGGTGTCCGCCCGGTGGGTCGAACCTAGGGTCACCTGCACATCGACGGCCGAGACGTTCTCGCCATGGGTGGGTATCGACGGCTACGGCAGTGGCACCGTCCAGCAGACCGGCGTGGCGACCGACTGCTCGTCCGGCACGCCGGTCTATCGGGCGTGGTACGAGACGGCCCCGGAGCCTCCGGTCTACTACCCGCTCCGTGTCCAGGCCGGTGATGTGATCACGGCCGAGGTGGCCCGCAGCGGCAGCAAGTACACGATGAGGATCAGTGACACCACCCGGAACTGGACGAGGAGCGAGGTCAAGTCCTTCCCCGGGGCCAACGTCTCCGCCGAGGTCGTGCTGGAAGCGATGGCAGGCAGGTTCCCGAGGTTCGGAGCGGTCACCTTCACCGACACCGCTGTCGACGGGAAGCCGATGGGCTCGGCCAAGCCCATCGCCATCGACGCCACCGGCCCTCGGGGCTTCTTGACCGCCACCGGCTCGCTGTCCGGGAGCAGCTTCGCCATCCGACCTCGCCGCGAGTAGGGCCAGCGTGGGCGCGCGGACCCACGCCGCCGCGGCCACCTGGTGCTCTGACGACTAGGCGGCGTCCGGGTCCGTCCGGCTGTGAAGCTTCGGCCTCAGCGGTGCGCCGGAGGAGACGGGACCGGATTCGACGGCCAGGTGCCACGAAGGCGCTCTTGCCGGCCGGAACAAATGGATCAACGGTAGAGCCAGGCCACTTGACGACACCCAGACAGACAAGTGCGCAACACGATGAAGCGGTTCGCGGTATCCGTGACGGGGCGAGGCGCGGATCATGGCGGGACGACAACGGTCGCCTCGACCTCCACGTCCATGCCTAGCCGGGGAACTACGGGGAGAGGCCATGAAGAATCGCAACCTCGGTTTGCTCGAGGCGGTCGGCGAGCCCGAGGCACCCCGCGCTGCGGTGCCGAGAGCCCGCCGCACCTCGAAGGTGCCATCGTCGGCGCCGGGCGCGTGGGCACCACCCTCGCTTACACATGTCTGGCGAGGGGCCGGCCATCGATGTGCAAGGCAAACCGACGCGTTGCCGCGGGTGGTCCCGCGGCGGCAGAGCCCCGGCGCGGACCCGGACCGGCTGGATCTCGAGCTGCCGATCGGCGTGGCGAGCAACGAGGGCGAAACGGCGTACGGCGAGACCGTGCTGTCCGCCGAGCCGCCGGAGCCTGCTCCGCACGGGGACCATGACGAGGGCGGCCGCTCCTGGAGTCCTCGGCGCTGATCTCCGGTCGGCCTCAACCAGGGCAGGGTCGACGACCGTTGCGCGCGGCGGTTCACCTGACCTCCGCCGAGGCCGGGGCAGCGAGCAGGGGTGCGGGTGGTGCATGGTGAGGTGGGGCCGGCACTCGCCTACGTTCCGGACTGGGAGATGCTCGAGCAGGCCGCGGGCTACGCCCGGGCCCACGCGCTCTGCGCCATCGAGGCGAGCATGTTCGGCGACCGTCCGGGCTGGCTCGGCGCTCGAGAACGAACCAGCAACCCGTGCTGGTCGCTGCCGCCGATCGCGCCGGCCTGCGGCAGCGGGAACGATTGTCAGGTGCGGTGTGCCCGAGGCGGAGTTCGGCCGTTCACGGCGCTGGGTGCCCGACGGGTGACGGAGGGCAGAGGAGGGGGCAGGTCGGAGGAGGGGTGGGTCACTGTCGCGGCCGACCAGAACAGAAGCGCGATGCCGACGGCGCCGGGGTCCGGCTGGCCCTTCGCCCGGTCGCCGACGTAGCTGGCCCGGCCCATCCGGGCGCGCAGCTCCGCGGTGTGCGCCGCGCCCGCTGCAGCGGCCTCGGCCGCGTCGGCGAGCCCACCGCCTCGGAGGGCCTCGACCGCGGGCGCGAGAGCGTCGACCAGCGTCCGGTCGCCGACCTGCGCCTCGCCGACTCGCTGGATCGCGTCGAGCCCGGCCGCGGTTCCCGTCGCCCAGGCCACCGCCGGCTCCACGTCGGTGGAAAGTGCGCGGGCGATCTCGGTGAACAGCAGCCCGAGCAGCGGGCCGCTGGTGCCGCCGACCTCGTCGAGGAAGACCTCACCGAGCACGGCGAAGGCCGCGCCGCCGGACGACTCGAACCGATCGACGGCGTCCTGGAGACCATCCCGGAGGTTGTCGCCGAAGTCCCCGTCGCCGCTGAGCTGATCGAGGGCGGTCAGCTCGGCATGCGCGTCGGCGGCGGCGGTGGCGAAGCGGCGGAGGACCGCCTCCTGGTCGAAGGGCATCAGGCCGTCTCCTCACTGGTGCGGGGGAAGGCAGGTGTCACGGTCGGCGCGCTCCACCACGGCTGCCACTCCGGTTGCATCCGGGTCAGGGTCAGCGAGAACCCAGCCATGTCGAGGGCCGGGATGAAGGTGCCCACGAGCGCACCCGTCAGCGTGAGTCCGCGGTGCTCCAGACCGGTCGCGACCAGCTCGTGCAGTCCGTAGAGCTCCAGTTGGGTGGTGCCGCCCAGACCGTTGACGACGGCCAGGACCTCGTCGGGCCCCGCCGGGAGGCCTGCCACGATCTCGTCGAGCATCCGGTCGACGAGCTCCTCGGTCGGCGGCCGGGTGATGGACTTCTGCGCCCGCTCGCCGTGGATCCCGACGCCGTACTCCAGCTCGTCGGGCTCCAGGGAGAACGACGGCTGCCCGGTGTGCATCGAGGTCTGCGCCCGGGACGCGACGGCGAGGCTGCGCGACGCCGCGGTGAATTGCGCGCCGAGGCCGGCCAGCTCGTCGAGGTCCAGGCCGGTGTCCGCCGCGGCTCCCAGCAGCTTCTCGACGATGACGGTGGCACCGGTCCCGCGCCGCCCGGTGGCGGTCTCGGTGGACTCAGTGGCCAGGTCGTCGTCGACGAGGACCCGGCGGACCTCGATCCCGTCCAGGCGCAGCCGCTCGGCCGCGATCCCGAAGTTGATCCGGTCGCCGGTGTAGTTCTTCACGACGTGGACGACACCGCTCATCCCCTCGGCGGCCTTCCGGCTGGCCTCGAGGACCTGCCTGTTGTGCGGCGAGGCGAAGATCCTGCCGGGGGCGACGGCGTCGAGCATCCCGCGCCCGAGGAAGCCGGCGTGCAGCGGTTCGTGGCCGGAACCCCCACCCGACACCAGCCCGACGCGGCGGCTGGCGTTGCGCTGCTTCGCGACCAGGTGCGTCGGTCTCTCGTGCAGCTGCACGAGGTCCGCGTGGGCACGGGCGAACCCGCGCAGCGCGGCCGGCACCGGGTCTTGGTCCGCGGGGTGGAAGGGACGGGACATCAGGCGTTCTCCCGAGGACGGTCGTCGGCTGTGGTTCTCGGATCGCTCCCGAGCGAGGCGAGCGGGCTGCCGCCGTAGACCATCAGCTCGAGCGCGAGCTTCCGACTTGCCTCCTGGGCAGCGACGACCATCGTGGTCTCGGGAGGTATGACGACATCCATGACCACAGAATTGCTTTCCGGCGGAGACAAGTCGCTACGGCCACCGCCCATCTACGTCCCCCGGCTAGCTGGAGCATGCGCGTACCGAACCCCCTGCGCGGGACGAGGTCGTCGTCGCTCGCTTGGGTCGTGTCGTTGGGTGAGACGGACCTGCCCGAAACCAACCTCGACGGAGCGAACCCGACCAGGGCCGACCTCGACGGGCGATCTTGATCGGGGTCACCCTCGGCCAGCTCGTCGCGCATCGCGTCCGCCGTCGCCTCGTCGAGCATCGCCGGGTGCGTCCTCCTAGTGTCCTGCGCCTGAGATGCGCCGACAATATCGGGCACCGAGAGCGATCCGAATTGGTTGAACGCGAAGCAGCGGTTCGGGAAGTTGCTGGTCACCTTCTCAATGCGGTCGAGCTCGGCGTCCTTCTCGGGATCCCTGGATTCCTGCCAGGTCCGGGTCCGTTGGAACGACACCCCGCGCTCACCAGGGTGAAAGCTGAATGGGCTGCACAAGTGGTACTCCGATCGCAGTGTGTGCTCGGGCGCCCCGGGAGGCCAGCCGGTTTCACGACCGTCGCCCGGGCATCGCCCGGCGGTTCGAGGGATCAGTGGGGTTGCAGCGGGAGCTCGACGAGGATCGCCGTCCCGTCCTCCCGGCAGCTGCTGACCTCGATCGTCCCGCCCAGGGCCTGTACCCGGTCGCGCAGCCCGATCAGACCCGAACCTGCGGCGGGATCGGCGCCGCCGACGCCGTCGTCGCGGATCGACAGGTGCAGCTGGGTGTCGCGCTGTTCGACGGTGACGTCCGTGTGGGAGGCGCGGGCGTGTTTGGTGGTGTTGGTGAGCGCTTCGGACACGACGTAGTAGGCGGCCACCTCGATCGGCTCCGCGGGGCGGGTGTCGGTGCGGATGTCGAGTTCCACCGGGATCGCGGCGCGGCGGGCGAGGGTCCGCAGGGCCGGCCCGAGCCCGCCCTCGGACAGGATTGCCGGGTGGATGCCGCGGGCGAGCTCGCGGAGCTCCTCGGTCGCCTCGGTGAGCTCGTCGGTGACTCGGCCGAGCTGGCTCCGGAGCTCGGACAGGTCCGCGGGCACGGTGGCCTGGGCCAGGCGCAACGTGAGGCTGATCGCGACGAGGCGTTGCTGGGTGCCGTCGTGCAGGTCGCGTTCGATGCGGCGGCGGGCGTCGTCGGCGGCGGCGACGATCCGGGCCCGCGACGCAGTGAGCTGGGCGCGGCTGTCGGCGTTGGCGATTGCGGTGCCGATGAGCTCGGTGAACCCGGCCATGCGGTGTTCGGTGTCGGCCGGGAAACGCCCGTGCCGCGTCCCGGCGCCGATCGCGCCCCACAGTCGCCCCTCGACGGTGATCGGGGCCGCGACCGAGGACCGGAGTCCCAGCCGGCGGACGGCGTCGGCGTAGTCGCCGGGGGCTTGGCTGTAGTTGTCGCAGCGAGCCGGGCGGCACGTGCGCAAGGCGACCGCCACGGCCACGGGCGGCTCAGGCTTCCAGCGGCTGCCCACCGGGAGCTCGGCGGAGTGTGCGCCGACGCTGGCGACGAGAGTCGTCGCGCCGTCGGGACCGAGGCGGACGATGACGGTGCCGTCGGCATCGAGGACGGCGCCGGCCTCGTGCGCGACGGCGGCGAACACCTCGGCCGGTGGCATCCCGCGGGCGACCAGCGTGGCGACGCGGCGCAGGGCGGCCTGCTCGTCGGCGAGTCGGCGCAGTTCGTCGCGGCTGTCCTCGAGTTGGGTGCGGCCTTCGGCGTTCGCGATCGCGGTGCCGATGAGTTCGGTGAAACCGGCCAGGCGCTGTTCGGTGTCGGCTGGGAGGTGCTCGCGCCGGGTCCCGGTGCCGATCGCGCCCCAGAGACGCCCTTCCACGGTGATCGGAGTCGCGACCGACGACCGGATTCCCACCCGGCGGACCGTGGCGTCGACGAACGCGCCGGAGGCGTGGCTGTAGTCGTCGCAGCGAGCCGGGCGGCCGGTGCGCAAGGCGACCGCCAGGGCCAGCGGCGGCTCAGGGGTCCAGCGGCTGCCCACGGCCAGATCGTCGGAGTGATCGCCGACGACGGCGAGGACGGTCATCGCGCCGTCGGGATCGAGGCGGGCGATGGTCGTGGCGTCGGCCTCGAGGACGTGGCCGACCTCGTGCGCGACTGCGGCGAACACCTCGGCCGGTGGTGTGCCGCGGGCGACCAGCGTGGCGACGCGGCGCAGCGCGGCCTGTTCCTCGGCGAGTCGGCGCAGTTCGTCGCGGCTGTCCTCGAGCTGGGTGCGGCCTTCGGCGTTCGCGATCGCGGTGCCGACGAGTTCGGTGAACCCGGGCATGCGCTGTTCGGTGCCGGTCGGAAGATCCTCGCGACGGGTCGCGGTGCCGATCGCGCCCCACACGCGGCCCTCGACGATGATCGGCGCTGCGACCCCCGATCGGAGTGCCAGCCGACGCAGGCGGTCGCCGTAGGCGCCGGCGACCTGGCTGAAGTCGTCGAGGCGGGCCGGGCGGCCGGTGTGCACGGCGACCGCCAGAGGCAGCGGCGACTCGATCGTCCAGCGGCTTCCCGCCGGGAACCCGCCGGAGAGGTCACCGACGAAGGCCAGGACGGTCACCGCGCCGTCGGGTTCGAGGCGGGCGATGGTTGTGGCATCGGTAGCGAGGACGTGGCAG
>NZ_JAODNI010000163.1 GCF_025465255.1 Pseudonocardia sp. | reverse complement strand
ACAGCTCGGGGGAGTAGGCGAGGTTGCCGGGGTAGCCGTCGGGGTGCCAGCCCTCCATCACGCAGTTCTCGATGATGAGCTTGACGCCCTTCTCCCCGGCGCGGTCCACCAGCCGCGGGAAGAGCTGCTCGGCCTCGCGCAGGTTCTCGGCGACCGACTTCCCGGGGTGCCGGCCGATGAACGTGCCGACGGTGGGGCAGCCGACCAGAGCGGCGGCGTCGATGCAGGCGAGGACGTGGTCGTTGATCGCCTGCCGCTCGGCCGGGTCGGGGTGGAGGTTGTTGTCGTAGAAGGCGAGCGAGCTGAGCGTGAGGCCGTGCTTCTCGAACAGCGCACGCGTCTCGTCGGCCTCCTTCTCCCCGAACCCCGCGGCGTCGAGGTGGGTGGCGGTGAACGGCCTGTCGCCGAGGTCGGGCCAGGCGGCCACCTCGAGCGCCTCGTACTTCCGCGACTCCGCCCAGGCGGCGATGTCGGCCAGTGACCGATCCGGCAGGCATGCGGTCAGGAAACCGAGCTTCATGCAGGGACCTCCGTCCACGTCCGTGTGGTCGAGCTGGTGATCACGGCGTCGGTCAGCGCGGCCGCCCGTGTGCCGTCGGCGAAGGTGGGCAGGCCGTCAGGGGCCTCGCCGCCGATCGCCGCGTAGGTGTCGGCGACGAAGGCGTTGAAGCAGTCCTGGTAGCCCTGCGGATGCCCGGGCGGGAGCAGGGAGAAGCGCTGCGCCGCGGGCGACGTGGCGGGGGAGCCGCGGTGCACGGTCAGGTTCCCGTCCATGCCGCCGACGAACAGGTCCTCGGGGCGCTCCTGGTCGAAGCCGTACGCGGCGCGCTCGCCGTCGAGGGAGAAGCGCAGGCTGTTCCGGCGGCCGATCGCGGTCTGGCTGACCACCACCGACCCCGCCGCGCCGCCGTCGGTCTCGAACTGCACGGTGGTGCGCGTCCCGCCGCCGACCGTGCGCGCCAGCAGGCGGGTGATGCGGTGCCCGCTGACGAACTCGACGAGGTCGCACCAGTGCACGCCGATGTCGGCGAACGCGCCGTGCTCCCCGCCCTCGGCCGCGTCGCCCCGCCAGCCGGCGCCCGCGCCGCCCGCCTGCCAGTCCTGCAGGTAGGCGCCGTGCAGCAGGTGCAGCGGCCCGGCGTCCCCGGCCTCGACGCGGGCCCTGGCCTCGCGCACCGCCGGGTAGAACCGGTAGACGAACGGCACGGTGGCCGTCGCGCCCGTGGCCTCCGCCGTGAGCGCGCGGGCGTCGTCCAGCGCCGTGGCCAGCGGCTTCTCGCACACCACGGCCTTGCCCGCGGCGAGTGCGCGCCGGGCCAGCGGCACGTGAAGCGAGTTGGGGGTGCAGATGTGCACGACGTCGACGTCGTCGGCGTCGATCAGGTCCGCGCCGGTGTCCGCCGGGGCGAGCGCGCCGAGCCGGGCGGCGGCCGCAGCCGACCGCTCCGGACTCGACGCGGCCACCCGCGTCACCACACCTCCCGCGGCGCGGACGGCGTGCGCGTGCACGGTGCCGATGAAGCCGGCGCCGATGATCCCGGCGCGTATTCGATCCGTCATCACTTCTTCCGCGCCAGCGCCACCGCGACGATGATGATCAGGCCGCGGATGATCTGCTGCTGGCTGTTGTCGAGGCCCGCGAGGATCAGGCCGTTGTTGATGAGTCCGATGAGCAGCGAGCCGAACAGCGCGCCGATCACGCTGCCGGCCCCGCCGAAGAGCGAGGTCCCGCCGAGGATCACCGCCGCGATGACGGAGAGCTCGTCGCCGGTGCCCCACTGGTAGCGGCCGGACTCCAGGCGCCCGGCGTAGAGCATCCCGGCGATCGACGCCACCAGCGACGACACCAGCATCACCGTGAAGGTGATCCGCCTGGTGTTCACGCCGCTGTACTCGGCCGCCACCCGGTTGCCCCCGGTGGCGAGGACCTGGCGGCCGTAGCGGGTCTTGGCCAGCACGACCGCGCCGACGGCCACGGCGATGACCGTCCAGACCAGCAGCCCGGGGATCGGGCCGATGTTGCCACCGCCGAAGATCGCGTTGAACGTGTCGTCGAGGATCGGCACCGGGGCGGACGTGGTGATGAACTGCGCCAGCCCGAACGCGATGCCGAGCATCGCCAGCGTCACCAGGAACGACGGCATCCCGAGGAACGTCACCAGGCCGCCGTTGACGATCCCGATGCCCAGGCCGACCCCGAGTCCGGCCAGCACGCCGAGCAGGGTGTTGCCCGTTCCTGCGATCGCCAGTGCGGCGACGACGCTGGACAGGCCCGCCGTCGACCCGACCGACAGGTCGATCTGCGCCGAGGCGATCACGAACGTCATCGCGACGGCCATGATCGAGATGATCGCCGTCTGCCGGAAGATGTTGAGCAGGTTCGTGCCGGTGAGGAAGCCGTCGCCGCCCAGCAGGATCGCGAACAGCGCGAACACCACGACGAAGCCGATGTAGATCGCGTAGTTGCGCCAGTCGAGGCCGCGCAGCGGCCCGCCGGGCTTCGTGCCGACCGGGGTGGGGTCGAGGGTCGAGGTTGACATGTTCAGACTCCCTGGATCGCGAGCTGGAGGGACTCCTCGTCGGCGATGTCCCGCCGGTCGAGATCTGCCGTGACGGTGCCGCGCCGCAGGACCAGGACGCGGTCGCTGACGGCGAGGAGCTCCGCCAGCTCGGAGGAGATGACGATGACGGCCTTGCCCGAGTCGGCCAGCTCGCGGATCCGCTGGATGATCTCGGTCTTCGTGCCGATGTCGACACCCGCCGTGGGCTCGTCGAGGATCAGCACGTCGGGGTCGCGGCCCAGCCACTTGCCGATGACGACCTTCTGCTGGTTCCCGCCGGAGAGCAGGTTCACCGGCCGTTTCGGCGAGGAGAGCCGGATCTGCAGCCGCTCGATCAACCGGGCGGCCAGGCCGTCGCCCGACCGGTCGTCGACGAACCCGGCCCGGGTGAGGCCGCCGAGCGCGGGCAGCAGCAGGTTGTCCCGCACGGCGTGGGTGAGGACGAGGCCCTGCAGGCGCCGGTCCTCGGGGACGAGCGCGATCCCCTTGGCGATGGCGATCCGCGGGTTGGTGATCCCGGCAGGCTCTCCGCGCAGCAGGATCTCGCCGGAGGTGGGCCGGTCGATCCCGAAGATCAGCCTCGCGAGCTCGGTGCGGCCGCTGCCCATCAGCCCGGCCAGGCCGAGGATCTCCCCGGCCCGCAGGGAGAACGACATGTTCGTGACGCCGTTGGCCGCGGTCAGGTTCCGCACCTCCAGCAGCGGCGGGCCCTGCCCGTCGGATGCGGCGCGCTCCTCCCACTCGAGCGCGTTCTCCATCTGCCGCCCGACGATCGCCTCGACGATCCGCTCCGGCGTCACGTCCGCGATCGGCTCGGTCATGACCACCCCGCCGTCGCGGAGGACGGTGATCCGGTCGCAGATGCGGTAGATCTCCTCCATCCGGTGGGAGATGTAGACGATCGAGACGCCCTGCCTCTTGAGCCGCTCGATCAGCGCGAACAGCGCCTCGGACTCGGTCTTCGTCAGGCTGGCGGTCGGCTCGTCCATGATCAGGACCTTGGCGTCCAGCGCCAGGGCCTTCGCGATCTCGGTGAGCTGCCAGTAGCCGGTCGAGAGCGTGTGCAGCGGGGTCGACGGGTCGAGGTCGACGCCCATCCCGGCGAGGATCTCCCGGGTGCGGCGCACCATCGCGGCGTCGTCGATCAGGCCGAAGCGGCGCGGTTCGTGGTTGAGGAAGACGTTGCGCGCCACCGTCAGCGTGGGCACCAGGCTGAACTCCTGGAACACCATGCCGATGCCGGCGGCCTCGGCGTCCTTGGGGGCGGAGAACGCGACCTCGCGGCCCGCGACGCGGATCGTGCCGCCGTCCGGGCGGTGCACGCCCTGGAGGATCTTCATCAGGGTCGACTTGCCGGCCCCGTTCCCGCCGGCGAGCGCGTGCACCTCGCCGGTCTCGAGGCCGAAGTCCACCCCCCTCAGCACCGGGGAGCCGCCGAAGCCCTTCTCGATCCCGGTCATCTCGATCGCCGGCGCCGACGGCGCCTCCGCGGGACGAAGTGCGTCTGCGGTCATGACCGGCCTCCCCTGAGCGATTCGGTGACCTGCGCGGGCGGGTCGGAGTGGTAGACCTCGCGCCACGCCTCGAGGACGTTGTCGTGGGTCACCGGCAGCGCGTCGAGCGCGACGTAGGGCGGTGCCTGCTTGCCGATCAGCGAGTACGCGGCGAGCTTCGCCTCGGTGAGCCCCTGGTCGAACGGCCGCTGGGCGCCGAGTCCGGTCACGTACTGGTTCGAGGCCAGCGCGATGGCGACGTTCGGGCCGAGGTCCTCGGTGGTGATCGCCAGGTCCGAGCGGTCGATCGCGCGGGCCGCGGCGATGACGCCCTCGGTCGGGACGTCCCAGACGCCCCAGATCCCGGCCAGCTCCTGGTGCTTGACCATCATCGCGGTGGCCGCGGCCTGCGCCTGCCCGGCGAAGTCCGGCCCGGTGACGCCCTTGCGGTCGACGATCCGGATGTCCGGGTAGTCCTTCGCGATCGTCTGCTCGAAGCCCTCCAGGCGCTGGCGGGTGACCTTGAAGTCCGCCTCGTGGAAGACGACACCGATCTCGCCCTTCCCGCCGATCGCGTCGGCCATCAGGTGCGCGGCCACCACGCCGTTGCCGACGTTGTCCGCCGAGACCGCGGAGACGTAGTCCTTCCCGGCCACCATGCCCTGCGGCACGTTGTCCATGAACACGAGCTTCACGCCGGCCGCGGCGGCCTGCTTGTAGGCGCCCGCGGTGGCCACCGGGTCGGCCGGGATGGAGACGATGATGTCCGGCTTGCGCGCGAGCACCGTCTCGATGTCGGAGACCTGGCGGTCGGGTTCGAAGTTGGCGTCGGTGACGGCGACGACCTCGATGCCCAGCTCGTCGAACTGCTGGCGCAGGCCCGCGATCTGGGCGTCGGTCCACCCGTCGCCGGTGTAGTGCATGACGATCGCGGCCGTGGCCTTCTTCGCGCGGACCTGCTCGATCTCGGCCGGGGTGAGGCTCACCGAGTCCGCCCTGGCCGGGGTCTCGCCGTTGGGGCCGGTGGCGAGGACGGTGCCGGCGAGGGCGGTGAGCGCCTGCTGGGCGGGTGGGTACCCGCGCTGCGGCGGGGCGGCCGTGCCGGTGCTCGCGCAGCCGGCGAGGGCGACGAGCAGGGCGGCCGCGACGGCGACGGCGCGGCCGCGGACGCGCCCGCTCACGCGAGCGCCTTGGGCAGGTGGGCGTCCAGGAACGCCTTGCTGATCCGGGCGGCGTCGGCCGGGTCGCCGTCGTAGGAGTCGAGCTCCACGAGGAGCCAGCTGTCGTAGCCGACCTCGCGGACCGCGGCGAGCACGTCGTCGAAGTCGACGTCGCCCTCGCCGAGGGGCAGGAACGCGCCGTTCCGCAGGTCCTTCAGGTGCACGTGCCGGATGCGGTCCGGGTAGCGACGGATCAGCGCCGCCGGGTCCCCGCCGCCCGCGGCGAGGTGCGCGGTGTCCGGGCAGAAGCCGATCCGGGTGCGGGCGAAGACCTTCTCGACCTCGTCCGGTCCTTCGACGATGGTGCCCAGGTGCGGGTGGTAGCAGGCGGAGAGGCCGTGCTCGCCCGCGATCGAGGCGACGGTGTCGAGGGCCGCACCGAGCCGGTCGTGGTCCAGGTCGGTGGTGCCGGCGGCGCGGCGGGCCCCGCCCCCGACGACGAGCTGCTCGGCGCCGAAGCGCTGCGCGAGCTCCGCGGCGCGCCGGACCCGGTACAGCTCGTCGTCGAGGATGTCCGGGTAGATGAAGTTGGCGCCGGTGTACACGCCGACCAGGGCGAGCCCGGTCTCGTCGAGCAGCTCCGCCAGGCCCGCGTCGGCGAGCTCCGCGACGTTGCCGTCGAACATCTCGACGCCCTCGTACCCGGCCGCGGCGATGTCGCGCAGGGCGCGGTGCATGTCCCCCGGGACGCGGTAGACGAGGTCCTTGACGCTGGTGACCCCCGACGCGTCGCCGGTGACGCCGCCCCAGGTGATCGAGTGGTAGCCGAGTCGCATGCCCGCTCCTCCTTTGGACCGATGCGAGCACGCTAATGTTCGTTACAAACAGAAGTCAATAGCTTACGCTCGGAACCGTCAGCCACACGCGCGAAGGGGAGGACGATGGCGGAGCCGGGGATCGCACCGGACCAGCTCGACGGCCTGGTGACCCTGCTCGACCTCATACGCTCGGGCGAGGCGCGGACCCGGCCGGAGCTGGCCCGTCGCGCCGACCTCGGGCGCACGGTCGTGACCCAGCGCCTCGGCCAGCTGCTGGCCAGCGGCCTCGTCGCCGAAGGCCCGCTCGGGCCCTCCACCGGCGGCCGCGCACCCCGCCAGCTGCGCTTCCGCGCCGACGCGGGAATCGTCCTCGTCGCCGAGCTGGGGGCCACGAGCATCACCGCGGGCCTCACCGACCTGGCCGGGGAGCTCCTCGGGCACCGGGCCGAGACGTGGGACGTCGCCGCCGGGCCGGACGCGACTCTGGGCCGGGTGGAGAAGCTGTTCGACGCGCTGCTGGCCGAGGGCCCGCCCGCCCCGGTCTGGGGGGTCGGGGTCGGCGTGCCGGGGCCGGTCGAGTTCGCGTCCGGCAGGCCCGTGGCGCCGCCGATCATGCCGGGCTGGGACGGCCATCCCGTCCGGGACCGTCTCGCCGCCCGGTACGACGCACCCGTCTGGGTGGACAACGACGTGAACATGATGGCGCTCGGCGAGGTCCGCAGCGGGCTGGCGCGCCACGTGGCGGACCTGATCTACGTCAAGATCGGCACGGGGATCGGCGCCGGGCTGGTCTCCGGCGGACAGCTGCACCGCGGCGCCCAGGGCTGTGCCGGGGACATCGGGCACATCTCGCTCGGCGGGGCGGTTCCGGAGGCGGCCGAGGTGGTGTGCCGGTGCGGGAACATCGGTTGTCTGGAGGCGCTGGCCGGCGGCGGCGCGCTGGCCCGGGACGCGACGGCCGCGGCGGCGGGCGGGCGCAGCCCGGTCCTGGCC
>NZ_JAODNI010000110.1 GCF_025465255.1 Pseudonocardia sp. | reverse complement strand
AAGACCTCGTAGGCAGCCGGCAACGCAGCCGCGACGACCGCGAGCCCGACGATCCGCCGCCATCCCCGGCGGTACTCGAGCACGACCAGAGCGAGCGCCGCCATTACGCCGAAGAGCGCCAGGTCCGGCCGGACGAGCGGGGCGAGGCCGAGGACGAAGGCCGGCGGCCAATCGCGCCCGGCTCCGTCGCCCCGCCGCCAAGCTTCCAGCCGGCGCACGAGCAGCCACCAGGTCAGGCCGAGCCAGCCGACGATGAGCCCCGTCTCCAGCCCCGACGTCCCGAAGTCCCAGAAGGGTGGAAGTGCGACGACGACCAGCGCACCCAGGGGTACGACGGCACGGGGGCCGGCGGCGCCGAACAGGCGACGCGCCCCGTCGAACGCGAAGCCGAGCCCCGCGACGGAGAACAGCAACCCCGCCACCACCGACGCCCAATTCAGGGAGATCCCGGGGATCAGGCCGGGCACCGCCAACAGGTAGGTCCAGAGCGTCGAGGTGTTGGACTCGACGCGCTCGCCCGCGTTGAACACCGGGCCGTCACCCGCGAGCAGGTTGCGGACGGTGCGCAGGACGATCAACCCGTCGTCGCTCACCCAGCGGCGGTTCCAGATCAGTGCCGCGAAGACCACGAGAAGTGCGGCGCACACGCCGACGTTCCAGGCCCGGACCGCCGCCAGGCGAGGAGCCGGCCGGGAGGAGGAGGCGGCGGAAGGCCCGGGAGCTCCCGCCTCGGGCACCGCACCGGATGAGACAGCCGTACTGATCGTGCCCTCCAACGGCTCGGGGAGGCGTGATCCTATGGCGCCGCCGTCAGGCGGCGTCAATCCGGGTCGACGCTGGTCACGGGGCCGCATCCACCTGTACGAGCGACGGGATACCGTTGCCGGCAGTCTGCGCGTGGACGCCCGCACCCCACCCGTGCCCGGCGCCACGACGTGCTGACCCACAATGGCGTGGCGTATCCACGTCCCGATGAGATCCGACCGGAGGATCCCGCTCACATGCTTCGCACTCCCGGCATCACTGATCCGGCCTCGACCGTGGCTGCACCACACGGTCGACGCGACGACGAGCCGGAGCGCGCGAGCCGGGTGGTGGTGCAGCGCGGGCCGTTCGCCGGTCCGTCGCCGCTGGTGCCCGAGGCCCTCTACGCCGAGGTCAGGGCCGGTGTCGCGGAACGCGAGCGCGACCGCGTCCGGCTGACGCCCGGCTCGTACGTCAGCACGAACACCTACTTCGGCCGGCTGCACGCCACGTACTGGCAGCGTTGGACCCGGGTCGGCGACGTCGTCGTCGAGTTCACGGCAGCCGGGCGCGGGCGGGTCCGGCTGCTGGCGTCGGACACCAACAAGGTCGAGCGCGTCGTCGCGGCGGTGGACGTGGCCGAGCCCGAGGCCCGGACGGTCCGGCTCACCGCGAGCATCGACCGCTTCCTCGACGGCGGCGGGCTCTGGCTCGACCTGACCACCGAGACCGGAGAGCTCACCGTCTCCGACGTCCGCTGGACCGCCGACGCGGCAGAGCTGCCGCGCCCGGTTCGCACCACGTCCGTCGTCATCTGCACCTACAACCGCGTCGAGGAGTGCCTCAACACCCTGCAGGCGATGCTCGACGACCCGGAGGCCCTCGAGGTCGTCGGCATCGTGCGCGTCGTCGACCAGGGCAGCGACCCGCTGGAGTCCCGGGAGCGCTTCGCCACCATCCGCAAGGACTTCGGCGACCGGCTGGACTACCTGCGCCAGCCCAACCTCGGCGGCGCCGGTGGCTTCACCCGCGGATTGTTCGAAGCCACCTCCGGCGCGCCCGAGGACGACCAGGACGTCCTGCTGATGGACGACGACGTGCTGCTCGAGCCCGAGATCATGGTGCGGCTCACCGCGTTCGCCGCCTACGCCACCACGCCGACGATCGTCGGCGGGCAGATGCTCAACCTGCTGCACCCGGGACATCTGCACATCAGCGCCGAGTACGCGGACATGAGCCGATTGAAGGTCGGCCTCCCGGTCGAGGGGGCGGTGAAGGAGTCCTACCTCCTGGGCCGTGACGAGCGCCAGCTGCCGCTCGTGCAGGACCGCCGGGTGGACACCGAGTACAACGGCTGGTGGACCTGCCTGATCCCGGCGTCGATCGTGCGCGCGATCGGCTACCCGCTTCCCCTGTTCTTCCAGTGGGACGACATCGAGTTCGGCTACCGCGCCCGCGAGCACGGCTTCCCGACGGTCGCCCTGCCCGGTGCCGGCGTCTGGCACGCGGACTTCGGGTGGAAGGACTGGGACGAGTGGCACCGGTACTTCAACCAGCGCAACGGCCTGATCTCCGCCGCCCTGCGGACCGGGTTCGACGAGCGCACCCTCTCCCGCACGATCGCGCAGCTCCTCGGCCAGTACCTCGTGGGCATGCAGTACGGGCTGGCCGCGACGCTGCTGCAGGCCGTCGAGGACTTCATGGAGGGCCCGCGGATCCTGGAGGACGGGTCGGCGGGTGCCGCCGCGGAGATCCGGCGCATCCGGTCGGCCTATCCGGAGACCAAGGCGGTGCCGATCACCGATCTCGACGTCGACTTCCGCGAGCTCCGCGTGCATCTCGACCCGGGCGAGCCGTCCAACGAGCTCGTGACATGGGCCAAACGCGCCGTCTTCCACGCACGGGACAAGTTCGTCCACCGGACGGGCATGGTGCCGGCCGGCGAGGCGCACTGGTGGCACGTCGCGCTGTTCGAGAAGGCCGTCGTGACCGACATGGCCGAGACCGGTGTGCGCATCAGGCAGCGGGACAAGGCCAAGCTCACCGAGCTGACCAAGCGGGGCATCCGCACTCTGCGTCGCTTCCACGCGGAGTCGCCCGCCGTGGCCCGGCAATGGAAGGACGCGGAACCGGCGCTGACGAGCCGGGAGAACTGGGCGCGCCTCTACGGGGTCGAGAAGCCCTGAGGCGGGACCCCGCATGAGACCCGCTGCCAGGTCCACTGGCAGCCTGTCCTCGTGGTCTCCCCCGCGCGCCCCGCACCCCCGGTGACCTGGGACACAACCAGTTCCCGGCCGCCGTCCGCGACCGCAGAGCCGCGCGGCAACCGACTGCTCGTCGTGCTGGGCCTGGTTGCGTTGGTCGCGGCCATCGCGTTCCCGTTCGCGCCCGTGCAGCAGCCTCGCGTCGACTACGCGTGGCCGCCCGCGGGGAGTACCTCGTCGGCGGCGCTGGCGATCCCGTTGATGCCGTACCAACCGGTGCGGCTCGAGGCGTCCTTGAGTTGTGCGGCGCTCCGCGGGCTCGCCGGGCCGGTGGAGCGAACCGCCCTGAGCACCGTGCCGCGGAACCCGGACCCCGCCGCCGAGCCGCTGAACGGGCTGCGCGCGACCGTCCGGGACGGCGCGCTCCGGATCACGACGGGTGCCGTCGATCTCGCGCCGGTACTCCTGCCCGCCGGAGACTGCGCGGTCACGATCACCTCCGATCCCACGCGGACGGCGGTCCTCGTCGACGGCGTCACGGTCGCCGAACGCGCGGGAGACGTGCGTCCCGCCGTCACGGGTGTGTTCACCGACGCCCCCAGCGCCGACGGGCTGGGAGTGCGGCTCACCGCCGACACTCGCTTCCAGACGACGATCACCCCGGTCAAGACGGCGATCGCAGTGGTCGGCGTCGTCGCCCTGCTCGCCATGCTGGTCCTGCTGGCCCGCCGGGAGCGGCGCGCCCCTACCCGGCTGCTCCCCCGGGCCTGGTGGCGGCCGGGCGGCCCGGACCTGGTGGTCGGCGGGGTCATGGCGCTCTGGTGGATCGTCGGGCCCGTCACGGTCGATGACGGCTACATCTCCGGCATCGTGCGGAACCGGGCCGGCGCGGGCTTCGTCGGCAACGTCTACCGCTGGCTGAACGCACCGGAGGCGCCGTTCAGCTGGTTCTACGACCTGTACTTCGCCTGGTCGCGCATCTCCCCCTCGACGGCATGGATGCGGCTGCCGTCGGTGCTGCTGGCCCTGCTCTGTTGGGGTGTCCTGTCCCGTCTCGTCGTCCCGCGGTTGCTTCCGCGCAGCGGCGCGCTCGGTGCCGGGCGACGCGTCCGGTGGCTGGCCGCCCTCGCGGCACTGGCGTGGTTCCTGCCGTTCACCGTCGGCCTGCGCCCGGAGCCGTGGGTGAGCCTGGGCCTGCTGCTCACGGTCGTCGCCGTGGAGCGGACGGTGGCCACGCGGCGGCTCTTCCCGCTGGTGGTGGGCCTTCTGATCGCTGCGGTGACGACCGCCGTCACGCCGGGCGGCCTGATGGCCTTCGCGCCGTTCCTGGCCGCTGCCGTTCCGGTGCTGCGCACGCTGCGGGCCCGTGCGCCCGAGATCGGGCGGATCGCTCTCGTCGTGGTCGTGCTCGCGGCCCCCGCCTCGGCGGTGTTCCTGATGCTGTCGGACCAGAGCCTGGCCTCGATGCTCGAGGCGACGCGCGTCCGAACCCTCATCGGCGGCGGCCAGCCCTGGTACGAGGAGTACACGCGGTACTCTCTCCTGCTCGACCCCGGTGACATGCAGGGGTCGCTCGCCAAGCGGCTCCCGGTGCTCCTCGGCATCCTCGCGGCGGTAGCCGTGCTGTGGACGACGGCCCGCCGGGTCCCCGGGATCGCGACGGGCCCGGCCCGGCGGATCGCGGTGACGTTCCTGCTGGGCCTGGCCGCCATGACCGCGACCCCGACGAAGTGGACGCAGCATTTCGGTGATCTCGCCGGCGTCGGCGCCGCCGTGCTGCTGCTCGGGCTCGTGGGGGGCTCCCGAGCGGTGCTGAGGGCGCGCACCCGCTCGGGGTCGCCGGCGCTGATCGGGCTCGGTGCGCTCACTGTGGTCGGCTCGCTGGTGCTGGCGGGGTACAACATCTGGCCGTACGCCTCGAACTGGTGGGGCCTGACCTGGAGCGATGTTCCACCCCTGGCGGCCGGGATCCCCGTGACGACGCTCTGGCTCGGTGCGGGGGTCGTGCTGCTCGTGGTCCTGCTCGCCCGGCTGGCGTGGCGGGCCTCGGCGGGGCGGGCGCCGGACGAGCCCCGCTGGCAGCCGTCGCCGGCGATGGTCGGTGCGCTGCTCGTCGCCGTCGTCGTGGCACTACCCGTGGCGACGTTCGCGCGCACGAGCGTCTCCCACCGGGACGACTACACGCTCGCCTCGGACGCCGTCGGGACGGCATTCGAGGACGAATCCTGTGCGCTGCAGGAGCGGCTGTCGGTCGAGACGGATCCGGCGGCGGGCCTGCTGCCCGAGGCGGCTCCCTCACCCGCCTCACCGCCGCTTCGGCCGGTCGACGTCGGGGGGACCGAGCTGCCTGGAATCGAGGTGTCCGGCGACGGCCGCACGGCCTGGTATCGGCTCGATCCCGCACAACGCGACGGATCCCTGCCCGTGGTGGTGACCGTCGACGGTGCTCTGCGTCCCGGGGACGGCCTTCGCGCGGAGTTCGGCGGGCCGGACGGGAACGTCGTCGACGCGCGAGCCGTCCCGGCGTCCGGGACCACGCCCCGCGACGCCCGGCTGATGGCCCCCGGTGGGGCCGAGCTCGTCCGGCTGGCCAGCAGTGGGCGTGCCGACGCCGGGGAGCCCGGTGGCGCGGTCGCGTCGTTGCCACGCGTCCCGCGGCTGACCGCGATGGAGGCGCTCCTGCCGCCCGGCACGGACGCGATCCTGGACTGGCCGGTGGCGTTCTTCTTCCCGTGCCTCGACCCGGCGCCGTTCCCGCCCGGCACGGCCGGGCTGCCGCAGTGGCGGGTCGGCCCCCCGCAGGCCGACGGTTCGGCCGGGATCACCTACGACGCCGGGTTCGGCGGGCCGTTCGTCGGCCCCCGCCTGCTGGTGACCGAACGCCGGATGGCGACCTACCTCGACGGCGATCCGACCCGGGACGCCGCGCAGGTCTACCGCTGGACCCCGGTGGCTCCGATGACCCTGGCGACCCCGACGATCACCGAGGAGACCCGCTCGGGGACGGCAGCCGACGGGCACGCGCGGGTTCCCGGTCTGGACGCGCCCGGGGCGCAACCCTCCTGAGTGGCGGGACGCCGGTCCCGCCACTCCGGACGGGCGCTAGTCCTCGAAGAGGTGCTTCCAGCCCTCGCGGCTGGTCAACGTGGGTGCCGCGGCCCGGTAGCGCTCCCGCAGCGTCGGCCACTCGCGCGCCACCTCGCGGTGCAGCGCAAGGGACTCCTTCACCATGCGGCGGAACATCTCGGGATCCCGGCGGCGGAACGTGACGCCCCGTCCGTCCGGCGTGGAGACGGTGGCCGAGTCCAGGCCGGCGAGGACGAACCACTGCGCGTTCTTCCACGGCACGTTCCGCTGCGGACGGTCGTGGTGCGCGGGATCGACGGCCTTCAGGTTCCGGAGGACACCGCGCACGAGGCCCGCGCCGGCCTTCAGCCGGCCGACGGGCGGCTCCGGGAAGAGCTGGGCGCCCAGCGCGTCGAGATCGGCGAGCGGGACGTCGGTGGCCGAGTTGAGCGGCCGGCCGTCGTCGTACTCCGCGCGCTCGGCCCGGATCTCCCCGAGCACGACGGGCAGCTTCGGGAACAGCGCCTCCGGCCCGGCCAGGAAGTCCTTGAGCGCCTTGATCTGTAGCGCGACGGCCGAGTACTCCATCAACATCAGGTGCCGCAGCGTGCGCTTGAACGTCTCGAGCAGCATGGCCTTCGGGTCGTCCGGGCCGTGCATCGCGGCGGCGACGAACCTGTTCCGGTAGTGGAAGTAGGCCTGCCAGTCGCTCGAGTCGTCCTTCTCGATGAAGGACATGTGCCAGATCGCGATCCCGGGGACGGTGGCCGTGCGGTAGCCGCGGCCGCGGGCGCGAAGGCCGTACTCGGCGTCGTCCCACTTGATGAACAGCGGCAGCGGCAGGCCCAGGTCCTCGGCGACGGCCCGCGGGATCAGGCACATCCACCAGGCGTTGTAGTCCACGTCCACGCGGCGGTGCAGCCACGGCGTCTGGCGCAGGGTCTGCTCGGCCAGGTCGTGGTGCGGGTGGGTGTCCGGCGCGACCCGCCACAGGAACTGGTTGCGGTCGACGACCTCGCCCATGGTCGAGAGCTGCGAACGGGCCTGCAGCGACAGCATCTGCCCGCCGACCAGCATCGGCTCGCGGGCGAACCGGGAGAAGGCGACGGCCCGCAGGATCGAGTCCGGCTCGAGCAGGATGTCGTCGTCCATGTAGAGGATCTGCTCGCAGTCCGTCGACCCGAGCGCCTCGTACATCACCCGGGCGTAGCCGCCGGAGCCGCCGAGGTTGGGCTGGTCGATGATCCGCAGCTTGTCCCCGAGGACGGCCGCGGCCTGCTCGTACCCCGCCTGGTCCCGGACCTTCTTCGTGCCCTGGTCCGGCAGGATCACCGCGGTGACGGCGGCGAGCACCGCCGGATCCTCACCGATCGCGGCGAGCGTCGCGACACAGTCCGCGGGGCGGTTGAACGTGGGCATCCCGACGGCGACGGCGGCGCGGCCGGGCGCCGCGGTGGGGGCGTACCAGCCGCCCTCGTGCAGGACGAGCTCGCCGGCGTCCGTCGTCAGGTCGAACCAGTACCAGCCGCCGTCCTCGAAGGGGTGCAGGTCCAGCGCGAACTCCAGATCGTGCACGCCGGGCCGGTCGACGACCTCGCCCCGCACGTAGATCTGCGAGCCGTCCGCCTTGGAGCGGTAGACGTCCACCCGGCCGGCGCCCTCGAGCCGCAGCCGCAGCCGGACCTCGTCGAGCGTCGACCACGCCCGCCAGTAGCCGGCGGCGAGGCCGTTGAAGTACGCCCCGAAGCTGACCTCGCTCTGTTCCGGCACCACCGCGGAGGTACGGGACGTGACCCGCAGCCGGCGGCCGGACGTCCCGGACACCGTCAGGGTCATCGGCGTGGACTTCTCGCCCGGCACCGGCGTGGTCGGCTCCAGCTTCACCCCCGAGCGTTCGTCGACGTAGAGCGCGCGCACGGCGGTCGGGTCGGAGGGCCGGGGCAGGATGACGCGCTGCAGGAGCGTGTCCGCCTGCGCGGCCTCGTCCGATGTGCGGCGCTTCTCGGCGGTGGGGGCGGTGGTCATCTTCAGCTGGGCCTCGGTCCTCGACGGGTGCGGGGCGCGGCACGGCGCGCCCGGGTGACATCTCCTACGGCCTGAGCAGGGTATCGGCGAGGACAGACCGGTCCGGGAGGCGGGCGACGCGAGGCCGTCACGGATCAGTCCTCGGCCTCGGTGCCCGACAGCGCCTTGCCGTCGGTGAAGAACGGCGTGATCCGGTTGTCGAACATCGTCAGCGCCGACCCGATCGCCATGTGCATGTCCAGGTACTTGTAGGTGCCCAGGCGGCCGCCGAAGAGGATGTTGCGGCTCGCGGTCTCCTTGCGCGCCAGCTCCCGGTAGCGCTCCAGCTTCGCCCGGTCCTCGGGCGTGCCGACCGGGTAGTACGGCTCGTCGCCGGACTCGGCGAAGCGCGAGTACTCGCGGACGATCACCGTCTTGTCCTTCGGGTAGTCCCGCTCCGGGTGGAAGTGGCGGAACTCGTGGATCCGGGTGAACGGGACGTCCTGGTCGTTGTAGTTCATGACCGGGGTGCCCTGGAAGTCACCGGTGTCGTGGCGGACCTCGGTCTCGAAGTCCAGGGTGCGCCACGAGAGCTCGCCCTCGGCGAAGTCGAAGTACCGGTCCAGCGGCCCGGTGTAGACGGTCGGGACGCCGGCGGGGAGCTGGTCCCGGACGTCGAAGTAGTCGACGTCGAGCTGGACCGTGATGTTCGGGTGGTCCGCCATCTTCTCCAGCCACGCGGTGTAGCCGTCGACCGGCAGGCCCTCGTAGGTGTCGTTGAAGTAGCGGTTGTCGAAGGTGTAGCGCACCGGGAGCCGGCTGATGATGGACGCCCCGAGCTTCGTCGGGTCCGTCTGCCACTGCTTCGCGGTGTAGCCCTTGACGAACGCTTCGTAGAGCGGGCGGCCGATCAGCGAGATCGCCTTCTCCTCGAGGTTCGACGCCTCGCTGGTCTCGACCTCGCCGGCCTGCTCCGCGATCAGGGCGCGGGCCTCGTCCGGGGTGTGCGACTTCCCGAAGAACTGGTTGATCAGCGCCAGGTTCATCGGGAACGCGTAGACCTGCTCGCCGACCCGGGCGAACACCCGGTGCTGGTACCCGGTGAAGTCGGTGAACCGGTTCACGTACTTCCAGACCCGCTCGTTCGAGGTGTGGAAGAGGTGCGCGCCGTAGCGGTGGATCTCGATGCCGGTCTCGGGCTCGGCTTCGGAGTAGGCGTTGCCGCCGATGTGCGAGCGCCGCTCCAGGACGAGGACCTTCTTGTCCAGCTCGGCTGCCGCGCGTTCGGCGACGGTCAGCCCGAAGAACCCGGAGCCGACGACGACCAGATCGAACCCTGCGTAGTCCACGGGGATCGAGGGTAGCGATATAGCCCACGCAGTCCGTCACGGCCCACCCGGCCGGACGCCGCGTGCGCTCACGAGGTGGCCGTCGACCACCCGGGCACCGTCCGCCCGCCTCTGGTGACCTCGTAGCCACCGGTACGGAGTTTCGTGTTGAAGACGAACACCTGGAGGTAGGGCTCATCGGGGGCGGCCCCACGCAGCGTGGCCGCGAGCTGGAGGACCGATCCACTCCTCGGAACCTGCGCAAACAGCCCGCCTCGGCTGGGCTGCCAGGTGGCGTCGGCCAGACCATTCAGTGCGCCGTCGCCCCACAGGACGGCAGCCGACACCGGCTCGGTGATCCCGTCACGGACCACTGGTTGGCGAAGGCACGGGAACTGGAACGCGATCTGCCATCCGATGCCGACAGGTCCGTTGCTCGGGAGCACATCGAGCAGAGGTGTACTCGACGCGAGGCTGGGCGCCGTGAACGCAAGCCAGCCGTGGATACCACCGGTGGCGTCAACGGCCTCGAGACGCACCGTGTCCGCCGTGGCCGGAGCGTCGGGCAGTGTGAGAGTCCGCCATGCCGGGTCCCGCGCATCGTCGGAGAGGGGGGCCGACGAGACGGGCACGACGCCTCCCCCCGCCCGTCGACCGAACACCGCGGTGAGCGTGTTCCCGTCACTCAGTGTTCCGGCCGCGAGGGTGACTACCCGCTGCTCTTCCGATGTCCGCGGCAGGTCATACCAACCGGAGGTGACCTCGCCCGTCGTGCGCTCGGGACTCGACCCGGTGGAGATGAAGCTGCCCCACACCTGCTGCGCCGCGCCGGTTCCGAGCCCCGGAACTGGGGGCTCACCCACCGGGAAGCCTGCACCGGACACGAAGTTGCGGGGGGCCGGGGGCTGTGGGGTGTCAACGGCCGGCGTCAACGCTTGCGCCGTGAACGGGTCCAGGACCGAGACCGCCTGGGCGGCGTTGCAGCGGCTCGCTCCTGGATCGGAGAGGTTGGCACCCCAGAACGACCAGGTATCGGTAGTGCGTACGGCTGCCTGGGCGAACGTCCCGAACAAGTAACCGACATTGATCAGCAATCCTGCGACGACCAGCACGGGTACAGCCCTCAGCAGTACGTGTCCCCGGTCCCGAACCGCCTGTCCACGGCCGAGCAGGGCGATCGCCGCGACCACCACGATCAGCGCAGCCACCCACCAGAGCGGTTCGCCGAAGTCGACGACGTTCACCGCCGGCGGCTCGATCGGACGCCGCACCCCGATCAGCCACGTGTACGGCCAGATGTTCGGCCCTGAACCTGCGAGGGCAAGGGCGACGACAGCCGACGCCGCGGCCACCAGGGGAATGACAAAGGGCACCCGCCGCGGGGCATACAGCTCGCGCACGAGGGGGACCGCCATCACGAGCATGAGCCCGAGGAAGACCCCGCACACTCCCGAGATCGCGCCGAAATGGTGCGTCCACTTCGACGGCGTGAACCACAGCAGCAGGAAGGTCAGGATCGACGACCAGCCGGCGAGCTTGAGCGCAACGGGGACCTCGACCTCACGCGCCCTCGTCGCGGCGACCAGGGCGATGAACCAGACGAGCGCCACGATCGTCACGAGGACGGCGATGCGCTTCGCGTAGGAGCCCATGGCGATGTCCGACAGCAGGAAGGAGTAGCGGACGAACTCTGTCGTCCAGCCCTCCTGGTTCTGGATCCCGAGGAAGGTCTCCTGCCCCCGGATGAAGTCCCGGAGCGAGCCGTCGGCGAAGGCGACGAGCGACGCGATCGCAAACCCGCTCACGACCCCCGCTGCGCGAACGAACACGAGCCGCGGCCGGTGACCGTCGCGGATCAGCCTCCACAGCTGGGGGCCGCCCGCGATGAGAGGCGCCAGGGCGGTGAACCCCGTGGGGTGAGCAGCGAAACCGAGGCCGGCCGTGACGAACGCGGTCCACCCCAGCAGGAGGCTGTCCCGTCGTGCGGCCTCCGACACGGCAAGCAGTGTCATCGCGCCGCAAAGGGCGACGATGCTCTCCGGTCGGACACCGATTCCCTGCGGCAACCACCATGCGAGGAACGCCGCCGCCAACACGACGGGCCCGATCCAGCGGGTGCGTGGATAGCGATCCGTCCACGACTGGAGCGCGTGCCGGCTGAACCGGCGGACACACAGCCACGTCAGGAGCCCGAAGACGAGGGACAGGACTCTCTGGACGACGGGCGCGTCCCCCGCGAGCTGCTGCCACCAGCCGAGGACGTAGTAGAACCAGGTAAACGGAGTGAAGTTCTGGTCGTAGAGCTGGTAGTAGTTGCCCACGAAGCCCGAGGCACGAATGTTCCGCGCCATCGCCGCGTAGTAGCCGTCGTCGTCGGTGCTCGGCGCGAGGAACATCCACGAGCTCATGACCGCGACGACGACGACGTCCACCGAGATGGACGCGCGCACACCCGGCCATGCACGTGGACGTTCCGCACCATGCCTCCGATCGCGCAGAGCGAGCAGCAACCCGACGACGGCCAGCGACAATGCGAGAACGGCGATCAGAACGCGCTTCAGGGCCGTCGGGCTGCTCGCGAACTGGTCGTCGACGCGCAGTGACACGGACAGGCCCGGCGTGCCCGATGCGGGCAAGGTCGTCACCGAGGTCGTCAGCATGTCGACGTTCGGGAGCGCCTCGGTGGGAAGCGATGCCACTACGATCCCGTTCAGCTGGACCGTCATACCGGCTGCATCACCGACGACCCGGTAGGAGCATCCCCCCTCGGGGATCGGCGACTCGACAAGCGTCCGAGCGAGCGCCGTGATCTGGAGCGTTCCCCCTCGGGCAGTCACCAGAAGCCCGATGTTGCCGGCATCCGGGCCGGTTGGCTCGGTCGTGGAGAGCACCACTCCGTCCGCGGTCCGGGATGCGGCGCGCGCGGCATCACAGCTGAAGGCGACGTTCATTCCCAGGGGTCGGTATGCGGTGAGGGGGAGCAACGTCGATACCGGGGCCGTCGGGTCCGAAGGCCAGCTCACCGTCGGCTCGTTCACCTGAACCGGTGCTAGTGGAAGGAGCGCCGCGCACACGAGCGCAATCAACGCGGCGACGAGAACGGCCGCAGACCATCCCCGGTTTCGGGCCGTACCGCCGGGTCGTGCGGGCGACGACGCTGGTGACGAGACGATGTCCGAGGTGGGGGTCGTTGAGGTCACGGTTCCCGATTCTCGTGCTGGGCGGATGAGCGCGACTACGTTCCCACAAGCGTCGTTCGGCGCGTCGGAGACCCACCGGCACGATCGATCGAACACGGAACCCACACCGGAGCCCCCGACCGTGGCGGAGCGGTTCAGGCGGGCATAATCCCGTAAACCCGGCAACGAGACGCGTCGTCGGCAATCGAGCTCCACGGGGGGGTGACGTCCTGGCGTTCGGCCCCGGTTCGCGCGCCCGCTCACTCGGCCTCGTAGGTCTCGGGATCGTGGCGTCCGGCCTACTCCTCAATGCCTATCTCGCGATCATTGCGCGCAACCTGAGTCCTGCCGAGTACGGCTACTTCGGAGCGTTCTGGTCCTTGACCCTCGTGGCGGGCTTCGGGTTCTTCCTGCCGATCGAGCAGGAAACGGCCCGCCTCCTCCAGACGCCGGGCCGGCCACTCGGCGTCGTTCGGGCGGTGCTGGCGACTGCCGCGACGATGGTGGTCGCACAGATCGCCGTGCTTGCGATCAGCTGGCCCGTCCTCATGCGAACCTTCGGCGGCCATTCCGTCACGGTGGTGGCATTCGGGGTGATCTGCCTCGCCTCGGGAGCCCAGTTCATCGTCCGCGGCGCCCTGATCGGAATGGATCGGATGGGCCGCCACGCACTCATCATGGTCGTGGACGCTGCGCTGCGTGTCGCCTTCGCAACGTTGGTCGCGCTCGTCGTGGCCGAGCCCAACAGCCCCGAGTTCGCCTGGACCCTGGCGGCGGCCTTGCTGCTGGCGCATGTCCCGCAACTGCTCGCCCTATTGCCGCGTCGCAACAGGATCGGCTCCCTTCCCGCTCCGGGAAGCACGAACCTGACCGCTCGTGACATCGGCTCGGCCGTGGTGCCGCTACTCCTCGGTTCCCTGTGTGCCCAGGCACTGCTGAACGGACCGCCGGTACTCGTGCCCGCCCTGGCCCAGACGGACGCTGACGCAACACGCGCGGGCCAGTTCGTCGCTGCCTACACGCTGACACGCGTACCGCTCTTCCTCGTCGTCCCTCTCCAGACGGCACTGCTTCCCCTACTCACGGGGCTGCTGCACGACGGCGACCGCCGCGCGCTGCGACGGGTCATCGGCAAGATCACTGCTGGTCTCCTCACGCTCGCCGC
>NZ_JAODNI010000106.1 GCF_025465255.1 Pseudonocardia sp. | reverse complement strand
CCGTCGATCAACCTGCGGTGGCTCCACTTCCGCGGTCGGCCCCTGCCCGTCGGAGCCGGGAGCAGCGGTTCCAGGATCCGCCACTGCCGGTCCGTCAGGTCCTTACGTGCTCCGATCGATAGGCTGCTCAACGAGGTCTCCGGGCGGGCGGTCTTCTTGGTCGTTGATCACCTACCGGAGACCTCACCCATGTCCGAGCACCGACACGCCCACCGCGGCCGCCCGCCGACTTCTTAAACAGCTCCTAGTTGGCGGCTGGGGACACGTTCACCACCCCGGGCGGGCGGCTGGTCTTTCACGTGTTCGCCGCGCTGGCCGAGTTCATCCGCGAGCTGATCGTGGAGGGCACCCACGAGGGGCTGGCCGCCGCGCGCGCCCGCGGGCAGCGCCTCGGCCGGCCCCCGGCGATGAGCTCCGAGCAGATTCGCCACGCCCGCGCGCTGCTCGTCGAGCCGGACAACACCGTGGCCTCCATCGCTCGGCTGCTCGGGGTCAGCCGCTCCACTCTCTACAAACACGTCCCCGAGATCGCCGGGCGCCGCGGCGGCCGCCCGCCGCAACCGGCACCGACAGGTGAGGTTCCGTGAGCAGCGGTATCTGGTGCCAGCGCTCGACTTGGTGCCCGCGCACAAGAACGCGAGGTAGGTCGCTGCGGGCGCGCGTCGCGCTGCAGATGCGGTGACACCGCGAGCCTGGCCGCCGAGGCCGTGCCGTCGTTGACCGGTTGCCGCAGGGCGGTGACGGTGAAGGTCCCGATGTTGCTGCCGATCCGGCAGCAGAGCCGAGCGGCTCGTCACGGGCTCGGCAAATGCGAACAAACAGCCGATTGCGCCAGGTCCGCCGGGGTGCAACCGTGGCCGAGCGGAACCCGCCACTGTGCGGCCTCGCCACGCGGTGGCAGCCATCGAGTGGAGGTGGGTCTCCATGGGGATGTTCGACCCGGAGTGGATGAAGGCCTGGCAGGAGGCCGTAAACCGGGACCGGGCGATGGAATACGTGCGGCGCTTCATGAATACGGACTTCGTCATCGGCTTCGGCGACACGGAGTACCTCGTCTCGGTCCGTGGCGGCAACGTCGAGCGCGTGTCCGATCAGTGGACCATCCAAGACACGTGGGAGTTCGCGCTCCGGGGACCGCGTGAATCATGGGAGAAATTCGTTCAGCCGGTCCCACCGCCGATGTACAACGACATCTGGGCGATGGCGCACCCGCTGCACGGACGCTTGCGGATGGAGGGCAACGTGAAGGTGCTCTGGCAGCACCTACGGTCCGTGACCTGGATGCTCGACCATATGCGTGAACTTCAGCCGGTGCCTGCGTAGGCGCCGGATCGGATACAGGAGCTTGGGAAGATGGCGACGAGGCACGACCCCATCGTTGGTCGTTACGTTTACGTTCCCTACGAGGCGGCAGAGTATCGAGTGTTCTACGAGGAGGCTGGGGGAGGAATTCCGCTGGTCTGCCTGCACACCGCTGGTACCGATTCACGCGAGTACCGTCACCAGCTCTCGGATCCCGACATCACGAGCAGCTTCCGCGTAATCGCCCTGGATCTTCCGCGTCACGGAAAGTCAATTCCGCCTCCCGGCTTCCAGAATGAGGAGTACCGGTTGACGGCGAAGTTCTACTCGGAGTTCATCATTGCATTCTGTGACGCCCTGGGGCTGGAGCGACCTGTCATCATGGGCAGTTCTATGGGTGGCAATATCTGCTTACACCTGGCGCTCCATCACGAGGAGAAGGTCCGCGCCTTGATCGCGATCGAGGCGTGCGACTACTCGCCCGGCTGGTTCATCGACTGGCTGTACCATCCCGAGGTACATGGCGGGGAGGCGTGCGGCACATCGGTGTTCGGCCTGATGGCGCCGCAGAGCCCGGAGGAGTACCGCTGGGAGACCTGGTGGTATTACGCGCAGGGTGGCCCCGGAATCTTCCGCGGCGATCTGTACTTCTACAGCGTGGACCACGACTTCCGGCAGCTCGCCGAGAAGATCAGCGGCAACGTCCCGATGTACCTCATGACAGGTGTCTACGATTTCGCCTGCACGCCGGAGATGACCGCCGAAACCGGGAAGAAGCTCAAGGGGTCCGAGACCATCATCATGGAAGAGATCGGGCATTTCCCGATGAGCGAGAACCCTGTGACGTTCAAGAAGTACCTCATGCCCGTGCTGGAGAAGATCATGAGCCGGGAGCTTCAGGCGCAGGCAGGCGTCTGAAGCCACCACGCTCCCGGCCCAGAGGTGTCGGAGGAAGGCGGTCCTGCTCCGCTCGGTCGGGTCGGCGGACGTAGGCAGCGTCGGCCGGGGGATGTTCCGGGAGCGCGCGTAGAGGAGCGGCCTGACCGAGCGAGCGGTGCGGGCTCCTTGTCTGCGGTCGCCGTGATGGCACCGCACCTGGCTCGGGTCCTACGCGGGATCCGGGCGTCCGCCCGACCACCGCGCTCAGGCTAGTGCGGTTGGCCCGTGTGGCGCGCCACACTTGAGGGGGCAGCCCGTGAGAACGAGGTGAGCGAGATGAACGAGACCAAGCGCTGGAACGTCGACATCGTTATCGACGAGGAGGGCGACCGCACCCGGGCGGTCGCCCGGCTGCATGCGGGTGACACCGATCAGCATGTGGGCGTCGGCCTGGCCCGGCTCAACCCGGCTGATCTAGACGTGCCGGAGATCGGTGACGAGCTCGCCACCGCTCGGGCCCTGTCCGAGCTGAGCCACCATCTGCTCGACGCTGCTGCGGGGGACCTCGAGCAGGTCACTCACCGGCGGACCCACCTCCGGATCTGAATATGCGCGCCTCGGCCGGTCCGTCGGTCGGGTGCCTCCGCATACGCCGGCGCAGGACGGGGCCGGCTGAGTAAACGGCCGCGCCGCTGCTCCGGCTACGCGCGCTCACCCGGCCGAGGATCCAGCAAGGTCGGGGTGACCCCGCACGTCGAGTACGCCCCACTCGATCGCCGCCGGTCTCGACGGTCACTCATCTCTCACCGCAACGTGGCCGCCCACTGGTGCTGCCAGAGGGGAGACGTACCTCGTAACCAGCCTTCTGCCGGCAGGTGGCGCGGCGGTGCAGGGATTGCCGGATCGTTCTTCGCGACGCCGAGCGGCGTTAGCACGCCGAGCAACGTCGCCGCGCCGAGATGGCCGAACAGCGCACCAGCCGCGACGAAGCCACGATCGGCTCCCTCACCGAGCAGCTCACCGCCGCCCGCACCGCCGCCGACACTCAGCAGGAGAAGGCCGCGCAGGCCCGCGCCGAGCTCGCCGC
>NZ_JAODNI010000081.1 GCF_025465255.1 Pseudonocardia sp. | reverse complement strand
GGCCGCCCAGCTCGCCGCGCCCCGCGGGTCGCCGAGGGCGAGCGCCGCGCGGGCCGCGAGTTCGCCGGCCTCGACCCGGGCCCGGTGCAGCCGCTCTCGCGGCTCGCCGGACCACTCCGCGTAGGTGTCCTCCGGGAGCGGCTCGCCCCACAGCTCCAGCGCCGTCGACGCGGCGCGCAGCGCGGACCGATGGTCGCCGGCTGCGCGGGCGTGGGCGACCGCCGCCAGGAATTCCGTGACATCGACGGTGCAGTCGTCGCCCAACGCGTAGCCACCGGTGCCGGTGACGATCACCGGGGCGCCGCCGACCGCCCTCCGGGCCCGGTTGACCAGGACGCCGAGGTTCGCGGCGGGATCGGCGGGGAGCCGGTCGGGCCACAACGCGTCGGCGAGCACCTCGTGCGGCACCAGGTCGGGCCGCCGGACGGCGAGCACCCGCAGGAGCAGGCGCACCTTGCGGCCGCCGAACGCCGCGGGCGGCACCTCCTCGCCGTCCAGGCGGACCTGGAACCGCCCGAGCAGCTGCAGACGGACGCCCGGCATGGCGGCCATCGTCCTCGACCGCCATCGAACCGCAAGGTCGGATTCCTACCGTCGTCCCGGTCGGCACGACGAGTACACCGAGGAGGACATCATGGGCCATCTCTACGAGCAGCAGGACTTCGCCGATCCCACCGAGACGCGGGAGTTCCCGAACGGCCGGCTCGATCTACTGCGCATCGGCGGCGTGGACATCGGCCGGCTCACCCTGGCACCGGGCTGGCGGTGGTCCGTCGACGTGAAGCCCGCCGCGGGCACCGAGCTGTGCGAGGCGCCGCACTTCCAGTACCACGTCTCCGGGACGCTGAGGGTCCGCACCGCCGACGGCGAGGAGTTCGACGCCACCTCGGGGCAGGTCACCGCGCTGCCTTCCGGCCACGACGCATGGGTCGTCGGCGACGACCCGGTCGTGGTCGTGGACTGGTGGGGCGCCTCCGACTACGCGAAGGGCTGAGCGCCGTGCTCGCCACTGTGGACGTCCGCGGCCTCTACGCCCGGTGCAGCGCCGGGTTCGTCGAGCGCGTGGGCGAGGTCGGCGACCGCTGGGCCGATCCCACCCCGCTGCCGGGCTGGGACGTCCGGGCCCTGGTCAACCATCTGGTCAACGAGGAGCGCTGGACGCCGCTGCTGTTCGGCGGCGCGACGATCGACGACGTCGGGGACCGCCTGGACGGCGACCTCCTCGGCGCCGACCCGCCGGCCACGGTCGGCGAGGCCGCCGCCGCGGCGCTCGTCGCCGTCCGCGCCGAGGGCGCCGTGGAGGGGACCGTGCACCTGTCGTTCGGGGCGCATCCCGGCCGCGAGTACGCGATGCAGCTCGCCGCCGACCACCTCGTGCACACCTGGGACCTCGCCCGGGCCCTCGGCGCCGAGGTGACCCTCGACGAGGACGCCGTGGCCGCCGTCCTGCACTGGTTCGACGGCCCGGAGGCCCTGTACCGCGAGGCGGGCGTGATCGGACCGCGCATCGACGTGGCGGCGGACGCCGGGCCGCAGGCCCAGCTGCTCGGCCGGTTCGGGAGGCAGCCGTGAGCGAGACCGCGAGCAGGTCGTCGGCGCAGCACACCCTCGACGCCGTCGCCCACTTCCAGAAGGCCTTCGACGCCCAGGACGTTGACGCGATCATGGCCGCGATGACGCCCGACTGCGTCTTCGAGGACACGTCCCCGCCCGACGGCACCCGCCACGTCGGCGCGGACGCCGTGCGGGCGGCGTGGGCGGCCCTGTTCACCGGGTCGCCGGACGGGGCGTTCAGCACCGAGGAGGTGATCGCCGCCGGCGACCGGGTGGTGGCGCGCTGGCGCTACGCGTGGGGGGACGGGCACGTGCGGGGAGTCGACGTGTTCACCGTCCGCGACGGTCTGGTCGCCGAGAAGCTCGCCTACGTCAAGGGGTGAACCCGTCTCACCCCCGGGCGTCGGCGCAGGCGGGTCAGGCGCCGAGGGTGCCGACGGTGGTGTCGAGGGTGACGGCGAGCTGTTCGAGCACCTCGCCCGACGGCGCCGTCCCGCCGTGCTGGTCGAGCAGGTCGCTGCGGGACGCGACGACGAGGCCCTGGTCCTCGTTCGTCGTGCCGGGCACCACGCGGGCCTGCCCCTCGACGACGGCGAGCTGCGGGTCCGGCAGCTCGGAGTCGAACAACTCCCGGAGCCGGTCGGCTGTGATGAGCATGGCTGCGGGTACCCGCCGCGACGGGACCCCACTCCTCTCGATGCCGGGCCGGCTCGCCTCAGTGCCGCCCGAGGAGGTTGTCCGATACGTTCTCCAGGTGGGTCCGCATCGCCTCGCCGGCCCCGGCGGGATCGCGGTCGCGCAGCGCGTCGACGATCGCGGTGTGCTCGCCGTGGTAACAGCGGCGTAGCTCCGGGGTGGACGTCCGGCGCTTCAGCGTGCCCCACACCGGAAGCGCCCGGGCGGTGTTGAGCACGTCGAACATGTTCATGAGCAGCCCGTTGTGCGCGGCCTGGGCGATGGCGCGGTGCAGCCGGGCGTCCCAGGCCTCGAAGCCCTCGAAGTCCTCGCTGCCGCCGCCGGCGTCGAGGCACTCGGTGATGCGGTCGAGGTCCGCCTGCGTCGCGACCCGGGCGGCGAGGGTGGCGACCTGCGGCTCGAGGAGCAGGCGGACCTGCATGATCTCCGCCGGGCTCGTGTTCGCGGGAGCGCCCTCGACGGGCTGGAGCACCGCCTCGGTGAGGAACGTCCCCCGGCCGACGTGGCGGATGACCAGCCCGTCGCGCTCGAGCACGTCCAGCGCGCGCCGGATCGCGCTGCGCGGCGCGGCGAGCTGCTCGACCAGGGCTCGTTCGGTGGGCAGCTTCGAGCCCGGGCCGAAGGTCCCGGCCTGGGCGCCTTCCGCGAGGAGGCTGCGCAGCGACTGTTCCACCGCCATCATGCGACCACAGTAGCCGCAGCGGCGTAACCAATCCAGACCAATCAACGATCTGCTGAAGCCGACGTTCATGCCCCTCGACAGGGCGAGACGGGCAGCGTACGTTCACGTCCGGCAGTATTGGTTCTATTGGTTCAGATTGGTGCAGCGATGAAGCTGGTGACCTTCTCCGCCGGGTCGGCGCAGCTGGTCGGCGTGGCGGACCCCGACGCGGGCGTCGTCCACGACGTCAGTGCGCTCCTCCCGGCCGGCGCCGGCGTACTCGAGGTGATCGAGCGCTGGGCCGATCTCGGTCCGGTGTTGGAGCGCGAGGCCGCCGGGCAGCCGCGGCACGCACTGGACTCCGTCCGCCTGCACGCGCCGATCCCGGTGCCGCGGCGCGACCTCTTCTGCGTCGGCAAGAACTACCGCGAGCACGTCGTGGAGTTCGGCCGCAGCGGCTACGACCAGGCCGACCGCTCCGAGGCCCTGCCGGAGTTCCCGGTCGTGTTCTCCAAGGCGACGACCTCGGTCAACGGGCCGTTCGACGACATCGAGCCGCACGTCGACGTCACCTCCGAGCTGGACTACGAGGCCGAGCTCGGGGTGATCATCGGCCGGGGCGGGCGCGGGATCAGCCGCGCGGACGCCTACGACCACGTGTGGGGCTACACGATCGTCAACGACTTCACCGCCCGGGACCTGCAGCGCAAGCACAAGCAGTGGCTGATCGGGAAGTCCCTCGACACCCACGCCCCGATGGGGCCCTACGCCGTGTCCGCCGACGAGATCGACGACGTGACGTCGCTGCAGGTGCAGAGCGTCGTCAACGGCGAGCCGCGGCAGTCCGCCCCGGTGAAGGACCTCATCTTCGACATCCCCGAGCTGATCGCGACGCTGTCGGCCGGGATCACCCTGCTGCCCGGAGACCTGATCGCCACCGGCACCCCCGCGGGCGTCGGGATCGGGTTCGACCCGCCGAAGTTCATGGTCAGCGGCGACGTCGTCGAGGTCTCGATCACCGGCCTCGGCTCGCAGCGCAACCGGATCGCCTGAGAAGGGACGCGAATGTACGTCAACGGTAAGGAACTGGCGGTCGAGGTCGAGGGTGAGGGCCCCGCGGTCCTGCTCGTGCACGGCCTCGGCGGCACCTCGAACTTCTACCAGTGCCAAGCCGACGCCCTCGCCGGGAGCCACACCGTGATCCGGGTCGACTCGGCCGGCGCCGGGCGCTCGGCGAACGCCGACGGGATCAGCGTCGAGTCCCACGCCGACGACCTGGCCGCGGTGCTCGACGAGCTCGGGATCGCCTCGGCCGGGGTGGTGGGCCACTCGATGGGAACCCTCGTGGTCCGCACGTTCGCCGCGAAGTACCCGGGAAAGGTGTCCGCGCTCGCCCTGCTCGGCGCGGTCCGCGAACCGACGGAAGTGGGACGGCAGGCCCAGCGCGACCGGGCCGCCGTGCTGCGGGAGAAGGGAACCGCCGCCGTCGCCCCCGGCGTCGTCGCGAACGCCCTGTCCGAGGGCACCCGCCGGGACAAGCCGGAGGTGGCCGCGTTCGTCCGCGAGCTGGTCATGCGCCAGGACGCCGAGGGCTACGCCCGCAACTGCGAGGCGCTCGCCGCGGCGGGTGACCCCGGCCCGGTGGCCCCGAACCTGCCGCTGCTGCTGATCACCGGTGACGAGGACAAGGTGGGCCCGCCCGAGGCCAGCACCGAGCTGGCCGAGGCCCACGGCTCCGCCACCGTCGAGATCGTGCCCGGGATCGGGCACTGGACGGCCGTCGAGGCTGCCGGCCCGGTGACCGACCACCTGCTCAAGTTCTTCTAGACCCAGCATCCGGTGCCGGCCGTCCTCGGCCGGTGCCGGCCCTCAGCGAAGAGGAGCGGCCACCGTGCCCGTGACACCCGAGAAGACCCTGTTCCGCGACGTCAGCATCCTGGACTCCACCGGCGCGGACCCCTACCGCGGGGACGTGCTGGTCGAGAACGACCGGATCGCCGCCGTCGGCACCGTCGACCCGGCCCGCGCGCAGGGCGCCCGCGTCGTCGAGGGCCGCGGCCGGACCCTGATGTCCGGCCTGTGCGACGCGCACACCCACTTCTCCTGGAACAACTCGGCCGACCTCGACGGCCTGGGCACCCTGCCCGTCGAGGAGCACCTGCTGTTCTGCCTGGAGTCCGCCAGGACCTACCTCGACTCCGGCTACACCATGTGCCTCGGCGCCGCCTCGGCGAAGGAGCGCCTCGACGTCGTCTGCCGGGACGCGATCCACGCCGGCCGGTTCCCCGGCCCGCGCTACCTCGCCAACGGCCCCGAGATCGCCGTCACCGGCGGTGCACTGATCCCGTCGATCACCAGGTTCGCCGACGGCCCGGAGGGCATGCGCAAGGCCGTCCGCGAGCTGATCGGGATCGGCGTCGACCAGATCAAGCTGTCGATGACCGGCGAGGAGATCACCGGCACCCAGCGCGCGGAGGACACCTACTTCTCCGACGAGGAGACCGCGGCCGCGGTCACCGAGGCACACCGCCGCGGGAAGCGGGTCTGCGCCCACGCCCGCAGCGCGGAGAGCGTGAAGATGTGCGTCCGGAACAAGGTCGACATCATCTACCACGCCAGCTTCACTGACGCCGAGGGCATGGACATGCTCGAGGCCAACAAGGACTGGGTGTTCGTCGCGCCGGGGATCAACTGGCTCGTCGCGACGCTCTACGAGGCGGAGTCCTTCGGCTTCCCGCAGGAGGCCGCCGAGGCCGTGGGCTACAAGAAGGAGCTCGAGACCGCGATCGAGGGCCTGCGCGAGATGCACCGCCGGGGCGTGAAGATCCTTCCCGGTGGCGACTACGGGTTCGCCTGGACCCCGCACGGCACCTACGCCCGCGACCTGGAGCACTTCGTCGAGCTCCTGGGCTTCACCCCCATGGAGGCGATCATCGCCGCGACCGCCTGGGGCGGGGAGATCATGCTGCGCCCCGACGAGCTCGGGAAGGTCCAGCCCGGCTACCTGGCGGACCTGATCCTGGTCGACGGCGACCCGCTCGCGGACATCACCGTCCTGCAGGACACCGAGAAGATCAACTACATCATGAAGGACGGCACGTTCCACAAGGAGGCGAGCGACGTCCCGGCGGAGACCCCGGAGAACCCCGGGAACGTCGACCGCAACCGGGCCGCCGCGCACGCCTGATCTTTGCACCCGCCGACCACCGGCCACCCGAACCGCCCGGCACGCTCCGTGCCGGGCGGTTCGCGCCTCCTCGGGAACCGTCGATGACCCTGTTGATCTGCCGCACCTGCCCCCGCTACGACAGCCGCCGCACCGGCGACTTCGGCCGGGCCCTGACGAAGGCGCTCGCCCGGGACGCGCCCGGTGCCGGCATCGCGGTGCGCAACGTGCAGTGTCTCGGTGGCTGCCCCGAGGACGGTGTCGTCGCCGTCGACGGCCCGGGGAAGGCCCGGGTGCGGTTCGTCGGGCTCGACGCGGGCGACGCCGGCGCGGTCGCCGAGGCCGCCGTCGCGCACGACGCCTGCCCCACCGGCGCTCCCGGAGACTGGGAGGTCCCCGCCGGCCTGGCCGGGCGGCTCAGCAGCGTCACCTTCAAACGCCGGCCGCTCCCGGGCTGAGCATCGCCCGCGGCGCTCAGCTCAGCCCGAGCATCCGGACGGCGTTGTCCTTGAGGATCAACGGCCTGACCTCGTCCTTGATCTCGAGCTTCGCGAAGTCGGCGAGCCAGCGATCCGGGGTGATGATTGGCTGGTCCGGAGCGGATCTCGGCGACCTCGGCGCGGCGGTCGACGTCCTTGGCTCCGTAGCGGTGACCGGAGACGGTCAGCAGAACCCGGGGCTCGACCTGCGCGAAGCGGTCGATCACCGAGCGCGCGCCGAACTCCGGGGCGCAGCTCGCCCAGATCGCGCCGAGGCTGGCCGTGGCCAGGGATGCGACCACGGTCTCCGGGATGTTCGGCAGGTAGGCCACGACCCGGTCGCCTCGCCCGAC
>NZ_JAODNI010000062.1 GCF_025465255.1 Pseudonocardia sp. | reverse complement strand
GCTGCTCGACCAGCCGCAGCCGCAGGTCGGCGCCGAGCGGGAAGTACGGCTTGCCGCCGCCGATGAAGGCCGGCACCACCCTCGGGCGGAACTCGTCGATCAGGTCCAGCAGCGATGCAGCCAGACCGGCGCCGCCGACGGACAGGTCGCCGTCGGTCTCCTTCTTGAGCCGGACCACTTCGTCGATCGCATCGGCGCGGCGCACTAGCCGGCACCCGGGCGCGACCGACTCCAGCGAGTCGGAGAACACGATCCGCGGCGTCGCGGCGTACTCGCGGGCGAATTCCGCCTCCACCTCGGGCCCGTCGGCCCGCTCCGGCGCCGTCAAGAACTCCTCCATGACCTCATAGAGGCCGCGGCCGAACAGGAACGCCGCCGTCTCACGGGTCTGCTGGTTGGCGAAGCGGTGCACCTCCTCGTCCGGCTCGGAGAAGGCGATGCCGCCGGTCAGGTCCTCGATGTAGCCGTCGAGGGAGATGTTCATCGTGTAGCTGAGAGTGCCCATGGGGAAGTAGACCGCCCGGCTCACCCAAACTCATCGTCAGCGGGTCTGGAGAGCACCAAGATCGCCTTCCGGTGCCGCCGCGCCGCAGCGCCTCGCGCCCGCCTCCCACCAGGTTGGAAAGAGCTCAGTGTTTCGGTGGTGCTGGTTGGTCCAGGACTGGCCGATATCTTCTGGAGCGATGTATCCGGGGGCCCGGCAGGTCCGCTGGCTCTGGTGCGTTGACCAGGTTCCCGACGACAGGAGTGCCAGGGCATGGTGGAGAACATCGCGAGCGTGGCCGGCCCCCCGCTGGGGATGCGCTACGAGGTCTCGGGCGGAGCGATGCTGCTGCACCGGTCCGGCACCGGGGGTCCGCCCGCGGTGTTCCTGGCCGGCGGTGGGATGTTCGGCCTGTACTACTGGAACGTGCACAACCTCGTCGCGGAGTTCACCACGAGCGTGATCTACGACCGGCTCGGCATGGGTTGGAGCGACGTGGTGGGCCTTCCGCGCAGCGGCACGCAGGTGACCGATGATCTGCACGAGCTGCTGCGTGCCGCGTCCGTGCCCGGACCGTACGTGCTGGTCGGGCATTCACTCGGCGGCCTGTACGCGCGGCTTTACGCGAAGCGATTCCCCGGCGAGGTCGTCGGCCTGGTCCTGCTCGACCCGACTCACGAGGACATCGTCGACTACCTGTCGGAGGAGAAAGCGCAGCGGCTGCGGGACTCGAACACCGACGACCTGTTCCCGCCCGAGCAGCTGGACGCGATGCGGACCGCGTACCGGACCACGTTCGGCCGGGCGCTCGCCGACTGGCCCGCCGAGATCCGCGAACCGCTGCTGGATCAGGGGTTTAGCCGCGAGGGCTACCGGCAGTCCCTGCGGGAGCCGATGAACCTGCCGCGGCTGTTCGGCGAGGTCCGCGACGCCGGCCCCGATCCCGACGTGCCGCTGATCTTCGTGTCCGCCATGGGGACCGACACGTTCGCCGAGGAGCTGGTGCCGTCCGAAGCGCACGCATCGCTGGCCGAGTCCAACCAGACCAAGCACCGGCTGTACACCGACCTGGCCGCGGCGCTCCCCCGAGCCCACGTTCGCCGCCTGGACGATGCCGGGCACTCGGGCATCGTCTGGCTCCGCCCGGACGCCGTGGTTCAGGCAATCTGTGACACGCTGTCGCGCTGATCAAACGCCAACGGTGAGGTGGATGCCGCCGGTGCGGGCCATGTCCAGGTTCGATGAGAGTCAGGCCCGGCAGACGACCGGTTTGAACTGAGGTCTCGCCTGCGCGGCAGGGGCCTCGGGCTGGCGGCCGTCTCGGCGTGCCGTGAGGAGATCAGCGCCCCCGCCGCACTTCCCCGATCTCCGAGCGGTGTCGGGTGCGGGCGGAGCCCCGCTGCACGTGCAGCGGTGGGATCAACCGGGGCATCATCGCGAGGTGGACACCGACGATCGCCCAAGGCCGTCTCCGGTCGAGCTGGTCGAAGGCGCGTTGGCGCGCGTCGAGCAGAGGCAGGACCTTCCGCCCGATCCACCCGGAAACGAATGGGGTTTCGCGCTCGGGGTGCTCTTCGCGCTTGGCGCCACCGGCCAGCTGGACGAGTCCACGGTCCATCACTACGAGACCCGCATTCAGGCCGAGATAGCAGCGTCCTACCGCGGCCCTGGCCGCCGCGCTCCTCGGCTTCTTCGTGATCACCCTCGATGCCGTCATCGTCAACGTGGTGCTGCCATCGATCCGCCAGGACCTGGGCTGCGGGGTGACCGGGCTGCAGTGGGTCGTCGACGGCTACACGCTGATGTTCGCCGCCCTGCTGCTGTCGGCCGGGTCGTTGAGCAACCGGATCGGCGCACGGCGCGCGTTCGGGCTGGGCCTGGTGGTGTTCGTACTGGCGTCGGCGGCCTGCGGCCTGGCCCCGACCCTGGCCAGCCTGGTCGCGGCGCGGCTGGTGCAGGGCGCGGCGGCCGCGGTGATGATGCCCTCGGCGATGGCGCTGCTGCGCGAGGCGTTCCCCGATCCCGGCCCGCGCGCCCGCGCGCTGGCGGTGTGGGCGATGGGCGGGGCGGTGGCCTCGTCGGCGGGTCCGGTGCTCGGCGGCGTGCTCGACGTCCTCGACTGGCGGCTGATCTTCTTCATCAACCTGCCGGTCGGAGCGATCGCGCTGGCGCTGCTGGCCCACACTCGGCCCTCGCCGCGCCGACCGGCGGCCTTCGACTGGGCCGGTCAGGTCACCGCGGTCCTGGCGATGGGCGGGCTCACCTACGGAGCGATCGAAGCCGGAGCGGTCGGCTTCGGTGATCCCCGTGTGGTGGTCGCTTTCGTGGTGGCCGTCGGCGCGCTCGTCGGGTTCGTGCTCACGCAGTCCCGCGTGGCGCATCCGATGGTCCCGCTGGAGTTGTTCCGGTCCCGGCCGGTTGTGGTCACCGTGATGATCGGGTTCGCGTTCATGATCGGCTACTACGGGTTGCCGTTCGTGTTCAGCCTCTACCTGCAGCAGGTCCGCGGCCTCTCTCCGCTGGGCACCGGCGTGGTGTTCCTGCCGATGATGCTGATCGGGCTGGCGCTGACCCCGTTCACCGCCCGGCTCGGGCAGCGGTACGGCCGCCCGGCCCTCATCGCCACCGGCCTGGTCGCCATGACGGTCGGGCTGGTCGTCCTGGCCCTGATGCCGGCCACAGCGCCACCCTGGGCGCTCGGGCTGCTGATGATCCTTGTGGGTCTCGGCGGGCCGCTGGTCATGCCCCCGACCATGGCCGTCCTGCTCGACCACGCCCCGGACCGGCGCGCCGGCACCGCCAGCGGACTGTTCAACACCAGCCGCCAGATCGGTGGCGCGCTGGCCATCGCGGTGTTCGGTGGCCTGCTCACCGACCCCGACACCTTCCTGGACGGGGTGCGCACCAGCCTGCTGATCGCCGCCGGGATCGTCGCCCTGGCCACGGCCGCAAGCCTGCTGCTTCGGGCCCCGCGCACCTCCCCGTCCGTCACCAACCCGTCCGTCACCAACCCTGTCCCGGCGAAGGAGACGTCATGACCGACTGGACCACCGCCGAGCTCGACCGCGTCGACGGCGCCGACGAACTGCAGATCACCACCGCCCGCCGCGACGGGTCACTGCGCTCCTGGGTGCCGATCTGGGCCGTCCGCGTCGGCAACGAGTTGTTCGTGCGGTCCTACCGCGGCACCGACGGCGCCTGGTACCGCCACGCCACCCAGCTGCCGAACGGTCGAATCCGCGCCAACGGCATGGAGCGCGGCGTCGCCTTCGACTCCGCCGACGAGAACTCCACCACCGCTGTCGACGAGGCCTACCGCGCCAAGTACGCCCGCTACGGCAGCACCTACCTGCGGCCCATGCTCGCCGAGCAGGCGAGGCCGGCAACCCTGCAGCTCACCCCGCGCGACTGACCACGACCAGAAAGGGACACCCCATGGCAGAGACCGAGAAGACCGAACCGTCCGGCGCGCAGAAGGCCTTCGGTGACTTCGCCCCGGCGATGGTCGGCCTCACCGACGACGTGCTGTTCGGGCAGGTCTGGGAGCGCACCGAGCTGTCACCGAAGGAACGCAGCCTGATCACCGTCGCGAGCCTGGTGACCAGCGGCAGCACCGAGCAGCTCGTCTACCACCTCGGGCTCGCGAAGGACAACGGCGCCACCGAGACCGAACTGATCGAAGCGATCACCCACCTGGCCTTCTACGCCGGCTGGCCCAAGGCCATGTCGGCGATGGCCGTGGCCAAGCAGGTCTTCCAGGCGGCCTGAACGCCGCACCAGCACACCAACCGGCACCCACACTCGAAAGCAGGAAGAACATCATGCGAGGAGCTGTCCTCCACGCCCCCGGTGACGTGCGCTTCGAGGAGCGCGACGACCCGAAGATCCTCCAGCCCACCGACGCGATCATCCGCATCTCCGCCACCTGCGTCTGCGGGTCGGACCTGTGGGACTACCGCGGCATCAACCCCGTCAACCAGGCCACCCCGATGGGCCACGAGTACGTCGGCGTCGTCGAGGAGATCGGCGACGACGTCACCACGATCAAGCCGGGCCAGTTCGTCATCGGCTCGTTCTTCGCCTCCGACAACACCTGCCCCATCTGCCAGGCCGGCTACCAGAGCCGGTGCGTGCACAGCGAGTACGTCGGTGCCGGTGGCGCGCAGGCCGAGCTGTTGCGTGTCCCGCTGGCCGACGGCACCCTGGTCGCCACCCCCGACACCCCGTCGGTCGACCTGATTCCGAGCCTGCTCGCCGCCTCCGACGTCCTCGGCACCGGCTGGTACGGCGCCGTCGCCGCCGAAGCAGGACCGGGCAAGACCGTCGCCGTCGTTGGTGACGGCGCGGTCGGTCTGCTCGCCGTGCTCGCGGCCAAGCAGCTCGGCGCCGAGCAGATCATCGCCATGAGCCGCCACGAACCCCGGCAGAAGCTCGCCCGCGAGTTCGGCGCCACCGACATCGTCACCGAGCGCGGCGACGAGGGCGTCGCCCGGATCAAGGACCTCACCGACGGTCTGGGCGCCCACTCGGTGATCGAGGCGGTCGGCACCCAGGAGTCGATGATGCAGGCCATCCGCTCCACCCGGCCCGGTGGGCACGTCGGCTACGTCGGGGTCTCCCACGGCGTGCAGCTGCCCGGCGAGGAACTGTTCTTCTCCGCCACCCACCTGCACGGCGGACCCGCCCCGGTGCGCCGGTTCCTGCCCGAGATGATCGACCTCATCTGGCAGCGCCGGATCGACCCCGGCAAAGTCTTCGACCTGACCCTCCCACTCGACCAGGCCGCCGAGGGCTACGCCGCCATGGACGAGCGCCGCGCCATCAAGACCCTGCTCCAGCCCTGAGCCGTGTCGACCACCTTGGTGCGTCCAAGGGGTCGGCCAGTGACCCTCGGATCGGATGACGGGTCGCTGCCGCTCGCCCCAGCCGCGCCCAGGGCAGGTCACCCGTTGTCAGTGACTACGGGGTTGGCCAGGCGCGCGGAGGACCTCGATCTCGTGATCAGCCGCGCCGAGTTGCCGGTGCAGCTCGGCGAGCTGGCGGGCGTGCTCGGTGTCGCGGCGCTCCGCCGCGGCCGAGAGATCGGCGCGGAGCCCCCGGACGGTCTCGGCGTGTTCCGCCGCGACCTGGTGTCGGGCGGCGGTGGTGTCGCGCCGGATCCGGTCGAGTTCGGCCTGGTGCTCGGTGCGCCGCGCGGCCAGCGCGGCGTCGCGGGCGGCCAGCTCGGTGCGGTGGTCCTCGACCAGGCTCCGGCGCTGCGCCCGTTCCTCGTCCAGGGCGCTGTCGCGGGCGCGGAGGGTGGCGGTCAGGGACGCGACCTGGTCGCGGAGCTCCCCGGCCTGGGCCGCGGCGGCGTCGGCGAGTTCCTCCAGGACTTCGAGGGGCTCCCCGTGCTCATCACCGTTCCGACTGCGGCCCGACTGCTCGGCATCAGCCGCGCCTCGGCCTACCGCTATGTCGAACTCGGCATCATCCCGTCCAAGCGGATGGGCGGTCGAATCTACGTCCTACGGGATCAGCTACGCGAGCTGATCGAAGCCGCATGACAGGCAACAGGCGGAGCGGCGGGCCTGCCCGGAAGCGCACCAGTGCCCAGCGCGGCCTCCGGGGCACGGTCTACCGGCGAGGTAGCAAGTGGGCCTACATGATCGACCTCGATGCCGACCTTCTCACGGGGAAGCGCCAGCAGCGAGCCAAGTCTGGGTTCGAGACCGAGCAGTCGGCGTGGGATGCGCTCGCCGAGGCTAACGCCGAGCTTCGCACTGACGCCTATGTGGCCCCGTCCAAGCGGACTGTCAGCGAGTTCTTCGACGAGTGGCTCGCAGGCATCCAAATGAGCGTCAAACCCACAACGTTCGCAAATTATTCGACCTACGCTCGCGCCTACGTGGTCCCTGTCATCGGTTCGCGGAAGCTGCAGGACCTCGAGCCGGCGACCATCACAGCCTTCTACCTCCATCTCCTCACACACGGCCATAGACGGCGCGCGACCAACCACGCGATGTATGAGTGGTGGATTTCAGAGACCGCAGCGGGCAGATCGGTCCGGCCGACGGATCTAGCCAAGAAGGTCGGGGTCACCTACTCCGCCGCCTCCAACGCCATCCGGCGATACAGAGCAGGCAGGATCCCGCCGGTACAGACCACCGGGTTATCGGCGCGCGCCGTGGCAAGCGTCCACGTCATGCTCCACCGAGCCCTACGTGACGCAGCGGCCGCGAAGTACATCCGTTCCAACCCGGCCGCGCTGGCCGAGGTTCCCCGAGCAGAACGCCAGCCGCATTCCACATGGACCCCGGCACAGCTGGGACAATTTCTGCGCCACGTACAGGGCGATCGCCTGTACGCGATGTGGCTGTTGTTCGCGACGACCGGCGTACGGCGCTCGGAAGCAGTCGGCGCGGTCCGGTCGGCCTTCGACGCCGAGGCCGGAACGATCACGGTCGTGAGCACCCGTGTGATCGCTGGCGGGAAAGCGCAATCCTCCACCGGCAAGACCAGACGTAGTCGCCCGGGAGACAAGGTCGTGTTGACCGGGACGATGCAACGCGGTCGAGCCGAGATCGTGGAACACGCGACAGCCGTCGGCCTCCGAATGACCACCGCGGTCAGCAAGAAGACCAGCGTCGTCGTC
>NZ_JAODNI010000052.1 GCF_025465255.1 Pseudonocardia sp. | reverse complement strand
CTCACTGAGGCGGCCGAGCAGGAACCGGAGGCGGAGAAGCGCGGCCGGCTGCGCCGTGCGGCAAGCAGCGTCGGCGAAGTGGGCCGCGACGTGTTCGCGGAGGTGCTCGCATCGGCAGGCCACGCCCAGGCCGTGGCCTGCAGGTGATCCTCGGTGAGGCGGACCGCGCCGGGGAAGGCTCGTAGGAAGCGGCTGAGCAGCATCGCTGCCGCCATGGCGTCGTCGCGGGCGGTGTGCCAGGCCATATCCGGCAGGCCCGCCGCGGCGCAGCAATCCGCAGTGTTCGCTGGCGGGCCCGGGTCATCGTTTGGGCGGGAACGCGACGAAGGTCTAGATCAGCCTCGTGCCTTGCTGCCGGACTGAGGTGGCGACAGTGCCGCCAGGCCGGAGGCGGCGAGCAGCGGGACCGCGCCCCCGGCGCTGGTGAAGTCGCTTCCGGCGTCGTGACCGGCCAGGTGGCGGGCGTGGATGCCTGCTGCGATCACCGCCGATTTGAAGTAGGCCAGGCCGAGGTGGAAGTCGAGTTGATGGACCGGGCGACCGGATTTCAAGGCGTAGTGCTGCACGAGGTGGTCGGTGGGGGGCATGCGTGGATCGGCGGAGGCGGCGTTGCCACCAAGTACCGGGGAGAACGCCTGGTCGCGGTAGACGAGGTGCAGGGCGAGGTCGGCGAGTGGATCGCCGAGGGTGGCCATCTCCCAGTCGATGAGTGCCCGGACGGTGGTGTGCTCGACGGGGTCGAGGATGGCGTTGTCGATACGGACGTCGCCGTGAACGATGGAGTGCCCGCTTTCCCGCGGGCATTTCTCGCTGAGCAGCCGACCCAGGCTGTCGACGTCGGGGACGGGCTCGGTGGCGACCCGTGACCACTGGTCGGTCCAGCGCGCGACTTGGCGGCGCAGATAGCCATCGGGTCGGCCGAATTCAGCGAGACCGACGGATTCAGGTTCGATGTTGTGCAGGGCAACCATCACGTCGATGAGCGCCTCGGAGATGTCCGCTAGCTCGGTCGAGGAGAGGCGCGCGATGTCGTCTCGGCTGCGCAGAACGGCTCCGTCGACGTGCTCGACCACGGCGAAGGGGGCGCCGATGATCGATGTGTCGTCGGCGTAGGCGACCGGGCGGGCGACCGGAACGGTGCTTCCGCGCAGTGCCTCGACGACGTGGTACTCGCGGTGCATGTCGTGGGCTGAGGGGGTGAGGCCGCCGAGCGGGGGTCGGCGCAGCACCCAGTGGCTGCTTCCGTCGGTGATGCGGTAGGTGAGGTTGGAGCGGCCGCCGGAGATCAGCTCCGCGTGCAATGTCCCTGTCACCTCGGGCACTCGTGCGTCGAAGAATCTCTGCAGGCGGGGAAGGTCGAGGCCGGGGACGGTGGTGTGGGCGTGGCGGCTCATGACGCAGTCCGGGCTCGGCGGGCGGTGCGGCGGGCGATGGACCAGCGGTGGGTCTCGGAGGGCCCGTCGTAGATGCGGAAGGGGCGCACCTCTTGCAGGAACCGGCCCAGCGGGAGGTCGCCGGAGATCCCGAGAGAGCCGCAGATCTGGAGTGAGCGATCGACGACGCGCCAGACTGCTTCGGAGGTGAACGTCTTGGCGATGGAGGTCGCCTGGGCTGCAGAGCGCCCCTGATCGAGCTCCCAGCAGGCCTGCAGGACAAGGCCCCGGGACGCGGCAATGTCGATCTCGTTGTCGGCGATCATCGCCTGGACCATGCCGAGGTCCGCCAGGGTCGAGCCGAACACCGAGCGCTCGTTGGCGCGTGCCACGGCGATGTCCTGAGAGTGGCGGGCGATACCGAGCCAGCGCATGCAGTGCGTCATCCGCGCAGGTCCGAGCCGCACCTGGGCGTAGCGGAAGCCTTCGTCGACCTCACCGAGGACGGCGTCGTCGGGCACGATGCAGCCGTCGAAGAGCACCTCGAGGTGGCCGCCGTAGAGCGACTGGTCGAGGGTGTCGATGTGGCGGAGCAACTTCATGCCTGGGTTGTCGGCGTCGACGAGGAACATCGTCGCACCTCCGGCGTCACCGGGGGCTCCGGATGTGCGGGCCATGCAGATGGCGAAGGCGGCGCCATCGGCTCCGGTGGCGAACCACTTGCGGCCTTGGATGCGCCAGCCGCCAGGCACACGCTCGGCGACGGTGGAAAGCGCGGCTGCGTCCGAGCCTGCCCCGGGCGCCGGTTCGGTCATCGCGAAGCAGGACCGGGCCTCTCCGCCGGCCAGCGGAGCCAGGTACTTCTCCTTCTGGCCGGTGGTGGCGATCGCCTCGAGCATGTGCATGTTGCCCTCGTCGGGCGCGGCGATGTTGAGGGCGAGCGGGCCGAGCAGCGCGTATCCGGCCTCCTCGAACACGATTGCCCGGCCCCGCATATCGAGCCCGTGGCCACCCCATTCCGCACTGACGTGGGGGGCGAACACACCCGCGGCCTTCGCCGCTGCCTGTAGCTCACGTCGTGTCGTCTCCGAGCGCACGATTCCGTGGCAGTCCTGCTCGACGGGAAGGACCGTCTCACGCACGAAGGTGGCGGTGCGTTGGGCGAGGGCGGCGACCTCTGGGACGGGGGCGAAATCGATAGGCATGCGATGTCCTCGGGGACGGGTGCGGACAAGCGGCGCAGACGACGAGAAGGGAGGCCGTGCCGCGCGACCAACTGCGCAGACACGGCCTCCCGGTTGGTTACCGGGCGGGAGGAAGTACCCGGCGGTCCTGGAGGACCTTCAACCAGTGCACGAAGGTCTCTTCGGTGTCGCGGACCTCGGTGAAGCCGGCCTGCTTGATCTTGACGGTGCTGACGAACGCGGGCGGCGGGGGCTCGGTGGCGCCGTAGGCCATGCAGAAGTCGGCGTAGAAGTGGGACTCCCCGAGCAGCTCCTCGATGCTGAGCTGCCGCAGCCCGTGCTTGGCGACGATCTTGTCCCAGACGTCGGCCTTTGTCGGCAGGTACTCCCCGAGGGAGACCGGGTTGTCGGGCCCGACCTCGACGCCGAGGGTCTCGGCCATCGCCGGCCACAGGTCACGCCATTCGAAGACCTCGCCGTTGGTGAGGTTGAAATGCTGCCCGTGCGCGGCGGGTGCCTCGGCGGCCCAGCGGATGGCGTTGGCGACGAGGCGGGTGTCCACGGCCTCCCACACGTAGGGGACACCTCCGGGGAAGCCGAACGGACGGCCCTCCTCCTTGCAGATCGCCGCGTAGGCCCCGATCACAGGCGGCAGGTTCATCACGACACCGGTGTTCGGCCCGACGATCAGCTGCGGGCGCATGATCGTGAACTGGAAGTCCGCGGTGGCGGACTTGTCCTTGATGTAGTCCTCCTGGAGCCAGTAGAAGTTGGCGTGGTCGTCGCGCGGGAAACGCTCGCGCGCCGGGGTTCGCATCGGGTGCAGGTGGATGCCGTAGGCCTTGGTGCCCTGCAGCAGCGTCACGTGCTGCAGGTTCGCGCCCTCGGTCAGGGGCTCGATCAGGTTGCGCAGCATCGCCAGGTTGGTGTCCATCTGGTCCTGCTCGGTCCAGCCGGCGATCAGGCCGGGCTTCTCGAACACCGCGGTGTAGACGACGTGCGTGACCTCGGGCAGGTCCTGAACCCCGGCTCGGGTGGCCGCCTCGTCCTGAAGGTCGAGGGGAAGGTGCCGGAAGGGCTTGTCGCTGAAGATCTCCGGCTGGCGGCGCGACACCGCGATGACGTTCCAGCCGTCGTCGAGGAACCGGTCGACGCAGGCGGCGCCGACCACGCCGCTGGCGCCGGCGATGAGAACCGTGTTGGCCATCGAACACTCCTTTGTGCTGATATCAGCCCCGCGGACGGGCACCGCGCGGGCATGCGGAGTCAGGACGCCGGCACACACCGGCATCCTGGGAGCGAGAACAGGGGTGCGATGGCGCCGGGCCGCACTAACACGGGCCCGGCGCCGCGCATGGGTCACGCCGCCGCAGACCTCGCCGCGGCGACGTGACGCCCGCTGCGGGTCAGCCTCGGGTACGAAGCTCGCGCCGCAGGACCTTCCCGCTCACGGTCTTGGGGATCTCGTCGAGGATCTCGACCTGCCGCGGGTACTTGTAGGCGGCCATGCGTTCCTTGGCGAACGCGATGATCTCCTCGGAGGTCGTACTGGCCGGACCCTTGAGCGAGACGAACGCCTTGACCGTCTCGCCGCGGTACTCGTCGGGGACACCGACGACGGCGGCCTCTCGAACCGAGGGGTGCTCGTAGAGGACGTCCTCGACCTCGCGGGGCCACACCTTGTACCCGCCCACGTTGATCTGATCCTTCTTGCGGTCGACGATGTAGAACCAGCCCTGCTCGTCCATGTAGCCGACGTCCCCGGTGTGCAGGACACCGCCCGGAAGGGCCTTGGCGGTCTCCTCCGGCTTGTTCCAGTATCCGGCCACCACTTGCGGGCCCGCGGTGACCAGCTCGCCGATCTGACCGGCGGGCAGGTCCCTGCCCTCCTCGTCGACGATCCGCACCACGGTGTTGTAGACGGGCACGCCGACCGACAGCGCCCCGGAATCCGGATCCACCGGTGCCACGGCGTGGAAGGGCACCGCGTGCGACGGGGAGGTCGTCTCGGTCAGCCCGTAGATGTTGTGGATGTAGTGCCCGAACGTGTCCTGGAACGCCTGCACCGTGCTCGGCGGGATCGGGGCCCCGCCGGAATAGACCTTCGTCAGGGTGGCGAGCTTCGCCTTGTCGGCGTTCGGCGCGTTCATCAGCGCGATGTAGACGGTGATCGAGCCGACCGTGAAGGTCGCCCCTTCGGCCTCGACCGTGTCCAGGGTCAGGGCGGGGTCGAGGCGATACATCAGCACCAGGGGCGCGCCCGTCAGCAGCGAGACGGCGATGTGCCCGACCAACCCGGTGATGTGGAACAGCGGGGCGATCCCGAGCACGACGTCCTCGGCACCCAGCCCGATCCAGTCCCGGTAGGTCTGGGCGTTGAACACCACGTTGCGGTGTGTGGTCATCGCGCCCTTCGGCGGGCCTGTCGTCCCCGAGGTGTAGGTCAGGAACGCCACGTCGTCGGGACCCAGCTCCACCGCGGGCGGTGTAGCGCCCTTGTGCTGCTCGAGCAGCTCCAGCAGGTCGATCGTTCCCGGGCAGGCGATGCGTTCGACCCCGGCGAACACGCTCTTGTCGTTGCGGGTCTGCAGGTCCAGCTCGGAGGTGGTGATCACCGTGCGTACCGCCGTGCCGGGCAGCACCTTCACCACGACGTCGCGGTGCAGCGACTGCAGGCAGACCAGCACGGTGGCACCCGAGTCGGTCAGCAGCTCGGTGAGCTCCCGCTCCTTGTTCATCGGGTTGATCGACACCGCGATACCGCCGGCCTTCCAGCTGCCGATCTGGGCGATGACGAACTGCGGCACGTTCTGGGCGAAGATCGCCACGCGCTCACCGGGCTGGAAGCCCTCCGCGGTGATACCTGCGGCGAACGCGTCGGTCAGCTCGTCGAGCTGACGGAAGCTGATCCTGCCGTCGAAGTAGCGGAGTGCGTTCCCCTCCGGAGTGCGCGCCACCGTGGCCTTGAACATGGCCAGAGCGTTGCCGTACTCGGGGGCGATGTCCGCGGGCTGCCCTTCGTCGTAGCGGGCCAGCCACGGCTTGTCGTCGTAGATGGACATCGTCTCTCTCAGCGGATCGCGATCGGGTTGACCGGCGCGCCCGTGCCGTTGACGACCTTGAGCGGAGCGGCCGCGTAGAGGAACGACCAGCGGTTGTCCGCGGCGCACGCGTCCGCGAGGTCGTCGAGCCAGGCGATCTCGGTGAGGGTGACGCCGAGGTTGCGCATGA
>NZ_JAODNI010000042.1 GCF_025465255.1 Pseudonocardia sp. | reverse complement strand
TACGACGAGGAGCAGAACCGGGACGCGAACCTCTCGGTGATCGGCGAGCTGTGCGTCGAGCTCTACGCGCCGCGGGACCGGACGTCCCTGCTCGGGGCGTCGTTGCAGCGCTTCGGGCCAGGGTGGCACTCCTTCGAGTGGCAGGTCCCGGACCTGGCGGCGGCGAAGGCCGCGCTCGACGCCCGCGGCGTCCGGGTCACGACCTACCGCCCCGGCGAGTTCCTCATGACCCATCCGGCGGACTGCCACGGGATGCTGCTCGAGCTCTGCCCCCTGGACATGCCGAACGACCCCCGCCTGAAGCCGGGGTGGAGCGCGGAGCCGTGGCGCGCCCACCCGCTCGGGGTGGCCGGGCTGACCGCGATCTCGGTGGCCGTGCGGGACCGGGAGGCCGCGACCGCCTGGCTCGTGGATCTCGTGGAGGGGGCGGAGGTGCTCTCCACGGAGCCCCGCACCGAGGCGGACGCGACCCGGGTACGGGTGGCGGACCACGTCGTCGAGCTGGTCGGGTCCCGCACCCCGGACGGCCCGGTGGCCGCGTACATCGGGCGCTGGGGCCAGCGGCTGCGGTCCGTCGAGCTCCGCGTCCTCGATCTCGACCGCGCGGCGAAGCACCTCGCGGACCAGGGGCTGGGCGTCGTCCCGGGCAGCCGCGACGGCGCGATCGCGGTGTCCGCGGAGGACATGGCCGGGGTCCGCTGGGAGTTCGCGGAGTGATCAGCGGCCGGGGGACGTGTGCCGCGGTGGAGCGCCCGGCGTCCCTTTCCGGTGATCACGAGAACCCAGGCGGCTCAGGTCCCCCTTCCGGTGATCTCTAGTGCCCGGCCGGGCCGTCCTCCGGGAGGCCGCGGTAGCGCCGCGCGCTCGCCAGCTGCGGGACGTGGTTCGTGTCGTACTGCTCGATCCACTCCCGCGGGAGCCGCTTCCAGGCCTCGCCGACCCGCAGCTTCTCGCCCGTGCCGAACCGCTCGGAGCCGACGACATCGCCCACGAACAGGGTGCTCTCGTCCATGTCCAGGGTCTTCACGACGCGGGCCTCGACGTAGCAGAGGGCGTCGAGCAGGATCGGCGCGCCGGTGACGCCCGGCTTGGTCCGGAACCGCGAGAGCTCGTCGCCGTCCCGGCCCGAGCTGCCGCCCAGCCCCTTGAGGATCTCCAGCGAGCCCTCCAGGGCCTCCTCCGGGGCCGCCGCCAGCAGGTGCATGACGAAGACACCGGAGTTGAGGACCATGTCGTGCGTCTTGTTGTACTTCGTCAGGCTGATCGTCACGCGGGGCGCCTCGGGGACGATGCTGGCCGCGCCCGCGGACAGCGAGATGAGGCCGTTCACCTCGTCGCCGTCGATCGTTGTGACGGCAACCGGAAAGGGCCGCAGACCGGACAGCGCGTAGTTCGCCGCATCGAGATCAACTGACATGTCCACTCCCAGACCACACGACTGCGAGGTCGAGACAGACCCCGGGAAACCACTCTTCTGACATTATGTACACGAATAAAGACACAGGTCAACGTTGTGCATCAACGGTTCGGTGAATAGGCTTCTGACGATCTGGTCAGGACGTGACGGACGGGCGCGCAACGACGTGGCCGTTCAGCAGCCCGCGCATGATCGCGTCCAGCATGAGGTCCACGATCGCGTCGTTCGACGCGTCCTGACCCGTCTCGAGCACGGCGTCGGGCATCCGGTCCAGCACCGCGACGAACACCCCCGCCGCGACGTCCAGATCCAGCGGGTAGTCCCGTTCGACCTGCATCAACAGCCGCACCGCCGCCGCGTGCACCGCCGAGTTGCTCCGCTCGGCCGCGGCGACGAGACCGGGATCGGTGAGCCCGCCCTCCACCCAGGACCGGAAGACGCCGACGTAGTGGCGATGGAACGGCACGAAGTCCGCCAGCCACGCGCGCAGGGCCGCGCGGTCCGCGGCCTCCTCCCCCGTGAGCTCCAGGGCCGCGAGCCGTTCGGCCAGCCCGGCGGAGATCACGCGCGCCTCGGTCGACAGCCTCCTGAGCAGGTCCAGCTTGTCGTCGAAGTACTTGTAGAAGGTCGCGCGGGCGAACCCCGCCTCGGTGACGAGGTCATCGACCCCGGTGCCGTGGTACCCGCGTTCGGCGAACAGTCGGGCGCCGGCGGCGACGATGTCCCCGACCGTCGCGGCCGCCCGGGCGCTCAGCTCCGGAGCCGGCGCGATCTCGACGGGATCGGCCACCGGGCGCAGCGCGGGGCGCGACCTCACCGGCGGGAGCTGGACGAACACCTCGGACGGCGTGTCCGGGAACAACATCAGCTGCATCGCCACGGCGAGGCCGTCCGTGGCCTCGTCCAGCGACGGGAGGGGAACGTTGCCGCGGTGGCGGAAGTAGTTGAACCGGTGCACCAGGCTGGTCAACGCCAGCGAGGCGGAGTCCGGGTCCATGTCCTCGACCCCGCTCGACGCCAGCCTGGACGCGATCCGCGCGTTGTAGGAGCGGACGAAGCCCAGCACCATCGGCTGCACCGCGGTCCCCGGCGTGTCGATGTTGGCCCACTGCACGAACATCGTGGCGTAGCGGTCGTACACCCAGGCCCACTCGCCCAGCCACCAGTGCAGGTTGTCGAACCCCTCGGCGGTCGGCCCGAGCGGGCCGAGCCGGCGCACCACCCGCATCAGGGCGGCGCCGCACTCGTCGAGGAGTTCGACGAAGATCTGCTCCTTGCTCCCGAAGTACTGGTAGAGCGTGGCCCGCGAGGTGCCGGCGGCCTTCGCGATGCTCTCCACCGACGTCCCGTGGAAGCCGTGGGTCTCGAACAGCTTCAGCGTCTCGGCGACGATCCGCCGGCGCGTCTGCGCACCACGACGGCCAACCACCGGGCTCGAGGGCCAGTAGCCGTCACGTCGCAGGATCTCGCCGTCTGACACGTTGTCCATAGTAGGCGTCCAGGCCGGTCCGGGCCTCGTGGGCCGGGGTCCGCGGGGCGCGCCGCCCCCGGTCGTCGACACGATCAGGAGGGCAGCAGGAAGTCCGCGGTGGCCATGAGCGCCGTGCGCTCGCCACCGACCGCCGCGGTGAGCGACACTGTGACGAGCCGGCCCTCGGGCCCGGGCTGCACGGCGGTCACGACGCCGGAGCAGGTGAGCACGTCGCCCGGGTAGACCTGGTCCCGGAACCTGACCCCGAAGCGGCGCACGTTCTCCGCACCGAGCCAGTCCACCGCGTATCCGGCCAGCAGGGCCGCGACGTGCATACCCTGCGAGAACACCGACGGGTAGCCGGCCGAGCGGGCCATCGCGTCGTCGTAGTGCATGGGGTTCAGGTCGCCCGAGGCGCCCGAGTACCGGACGAACATCCGGGTCGTCAGGGGCCCGTACTCCGCGGCAGGGGCCTGCGTCCCGACCTCGACGTCCGCCAGCTGAGTGCTCACGACTTCCCCCCGGCCGCCGGCGCGGCGGCCCGCTCGATGAAGGTGCCCCGCGCCTCGGCGACCAGCACGCCGTCGAGGTCCCGGAACTCGGTCACGACGACGCAGAAGTTCATCTCGCCGCCCCGCTTGCCGGGCTTCGAGTAGCGGTCCTCCACGCGTTCGACGGCGCGGAGCTCCTGCCCGGCGCGCGGCGGCGGCCCGTGGAAGACGTACTCCTGCTCGCCGTGCAGCAGGCGCCGGCGGTCGAAGCCCACCTCGACCCTGGCCTCGTCGGGCCGCCACAGCGCCGCGCTCGCCAGGAACGTCGGCGGCACGATCGCGTCGGGCCCCCGGTAGGCCGGATCCTCGCTCTGCATGGCGGCCGCGAACTCGGCGATCTTGCCGCGCTCGACGACGACCTCGAACTCCGCCCCTCGGGCACCGACGGGTGCTGCCTCGCTCATCGACTCTCCTTCGGTCCCAGTGCGGTGACACGCTACGTCAGAAAGTCGACAGGGTCCACGACCACGCACCGCTCTGCGCTGCTTGCCAATCGGTAGACGTGTTGTCAGAATAGCCGGGTCCAGCCGTCGCGGCGCCGCGAGCACCGCCCGGTTCACCAGTGCGGTGCCCGGCACCGCGGAGCGGGAAGAGCTGCCACGTGCGGATCCACGACGATCTCCTCATCGGCGGGCGACGGCGCGCGCCCGAGGGCGGCCGGACCCTCGAGGTCCGATCCCCCGCCACCGAGCAGCTCGTGGGCCGGGTGCCCGAGGCCGGTCCGGCCGACGTCGACGCCGCGGTGACCGCCGCGCGCCGCGCGCTGGAGGCGGGGGCCTGGCCCCGCACGACCCCGGCCGAGCGCGGCGAGGTGCTGGGCCGGCTCGGGAAGCTGCTGCGCGGACGGACCGAGGAGCTCGCCACCCTCATCTCCGACGAGGTCGGCTCCCCCCGACGCTGGGCGGTCACGGGGCAGGTCGGCACGGCGCTCGGGGTGCTGCACGTGCACCGCGGGATCGCCGGCTCCTACCCGTGGGAGGAGACCCGACCGTCGCTCATGGGCGGTTCGGTGCGGGTCCGCCGGCTGCCCGTCGGGGTCGTCGGCGCGATCGTGCCCTGGAACGCGCCGCTGTTCACCGCGGCGCTGAAGGTGGCGCCCGCCCTGCTCGCCGGATGTCCGGTGATCCTCAAGCCCTCCCCGGAGGCCCCGCTCTCCGCGTTCGTCCTGGCCGAGGCCGCGGCGGAGGCCGGTCTGCCGGACGGGGTGCTGACCGTCCTCCCCGCGGGCCCGGAGGGCAGCGAGCACCTGGTCCGGCACCCGGGGGTGGACGCGGTCAGCTTCACCGGCTCGACCGCCGTCGGCACCCGGATCGGCGAGCTCTGCGCCCGCGACGTGCGGCGCTGCACCCTCGAGCTCGGCGGCAAGTCCGCCGCCGTCCTGCTCGACGACGTCGAGCTGACCGACCGCGTCGTCCGCGAGCTGGTGGACGGCGCGATGGCCAACAGCGGCCAGATCTGCATCGCCCAGACGAGGATCCTCGTCCCGCGCTCCCGGCACGCCGAGATCGTCGAGGCGCTCGGCGAGGCCGTCGGCCGGCTGCGCGTCGGGGATCCCGCGGCCGAGGACACCGACCTCGGACCGGTGATCTCCGCGGCGGCGCGGGACCGGATCGAGCGCGCCGTCGACGCGGCGCGCGCGGGCGGGGCCCGGATCGTCGCCGGGGGCGGGCGTCCGGACCTGCCGGTGGGCCACTACCTGCGGCCGACGCTGATCACCGACGTGGAGCCGGCCGCCCCCATCGCGCAGGACGAGCTGTTCGGCCCGGTCGCCGTCGTCCTGCCCTACGACGACGAGGACGACGCGATCCGGATCGCGAACTCGACGCAGTACGGGCTCGCGGGGAGCGTCTGGACCGCCGACCCCGGTCGGGGCGAACGCGTCGCGGGCAGGCTCGTCGCGGGCTCGGTCGCGGTCAACTCGTCGGCCGCGATGGACCTGGGCAGCCCCTTCGGCGGGATGCGCCGCTCCGGCCTCGGCCGCGAGGGCGGCCCCGAGGGCGTCACCGCCTTCGTCGAACACCAGTCGATCGTCTTCCCGCCCGCCGCCTGAGCGCGGACGGACAGGCGACCCCGAGCACTACCGGCACAGGAGGAAAACGGACCGTGGAGACACTGGCAGCGGTGCTCTGGGAGCGCGATGCGCCCTGGTCGGTCGAGACCATCGAGCTCGACCCACCGGGCCCCGAGGAGGTCCAGGTCGAGCTGCACGCCTCCGGGATGTGCCACTCCGACGAGCACATCGTCACCGGCGACATGCCCTTCCACCTGCCGTGCATCGGCGGGCACGAGGGCGCCGGGGTCGTGCAGGCCGTCGGGTCGAAGGTCACCTCGGTGCAGCCCGGGGACCATGTCGTGTTCGGCTTCATGCCCTCGTGCGGGCGGTGTCCCTCCTGCTCGACGGGGCACCAGAGCCTGTGCGACCTCGGCGCCCGGCTCTACACCGGCCGGCAGATCTCCGACGGCACCGCGCGCCATCACGGCCGGGGCCAGGACATCGCCACGGCCTGCCTGGTCGGCTCCTTCGCCCACCACACCGTGGTGCACGAGGCCAGCTGCATCCGGATCGACCCGTCGGTCCCGCTGGACCGGGCCTGCCTGCTGGGCTGCGGGTTCGTCACGGGCTGGGGCTCGGCGGTCTACGCCGCGGACGTCCGCCCCGGGGACACCGTGGTGGTGGCGGGGGTCGGCGGCATCGGGGCCGCCGCCATCCAGGGCGCGAAGCTCGCCGGCGCCCGCGTGATCGTGGCGCTGGACCCGGCCGCCGCGAAGAAGGAGCAGGCGCTCGCGATGGGCGCCACGCACGTCGCGACGTCCTGGGAGGAGGCGCCGGGCATCGTCGCCGAGGCCACCTGGAACCGCGGCGTGGACAAGTTCATCGCCACGATGGGTCGCGGCGACGGCAAGCTCGTCCGCAAGGCGCTCGCGATGACCGCCAAGCGGGGCCGGATGGTCGTCACCAACATCCACCCGGCCGGCGAGCGCGAGGTCGCCGTCAACTTCATGGACCTGACGCTGTCCGAGAAGCAGATCGTCGGCACCCTCTACGGCTCGGCGAACCCGCGCGCGGACATCCCCAAGCTGCTCGAGCTGTGGTCGGCCGGCCTGGTCGACCTCGACGCCGTGGTCTCCCGGACGTACGCGCTCGAGGACATCAACGACGGCTACGCCGACATGCGTACCGGCAACTTCCTGCGCGGGGTCCTCCGGTACCCCGCGGCCGGCTGAGAGGCGGGATCTGCAGATGACCAGTACGGAGATCAGCAAGCCGGGCGACGAGCTCGACGACCTGACCTGGTGGACCCGCCCCGTCGAGGAGCGCGACGCGGTGTTCGCGCGGCTCCGCGCCGAGGACCCGCGGCCCTACGTGCTCGAGCGGGACCTCGCGGGCGAGCCCCGCGGCGGCGGCTTCTGGGCGCTGACCCGCTACGACGACGTGTGGGAGGTCAGCCGCCGGCCCGACGACTTCTCCTCCGGGCAGGGCACCACGATCTTCGACCAGCCGGCGTCGCTGCGCGAGTACCGCGGCTCCATCATCGACATGGACAACCCGGAGCACCAGCGGCTGCGCCGGATCGTGTCCCGCGGGTTCACCGCCAAGTCCCTGGAGCGGCTGCACGCCGACGTCGAGCAGGCCAGCCGGGAGATCATCGGCGCGGTGGCCGAGCGGGGCGAGTGCGACTTCGTCACCGAGATCGCGGCCCTGCTGCCCCTGCGGATCGTCAACGCGATGATGGGCATCCCGCAGCGCTACGAGCGGTTCATCTTCGACCAGACGAACATCGTCCTCGGCGCGAGCGACCCCGAGTACGTCCCGGACCAGACGCCGCGCTCGGTCGCGACCGCGGTGTGGAAGGCCGGCGAGGCGCTGTCCGACCTGCTGCGCGAGCTCGCGGCGGACCGGATCGCCGAGCCGCAGGACGACCTGATCTCCACCCTGGTCGCGGCGCAGGGCGAGCGGATGACCCCGGAGGAGCTCGCCCGCTTCTTCATCCTGCTGGTCGGCGCGGGCAACGAGACCACCCGCAACGCGCTGGCCCACGGCCTGCTCGCGCTCACCCAGTTCCCCGAGCAGCGCCGGCTGTGGCAGGAGGACCCGGACACGCACACCGCGGCCGCCGTCGACGAGGTCGTCCGGTGGGGGTCGCCCGTCCTGTACATGCGCCGCACCGTGACCCGGGACGGCGTGCAGCTCGGCGACCAGACCTTCGCCGAGGGGGACAAGGTCGTGCTCTGGTACCGTTCGGCCAACCAGGACGAGTCCTACTTCCCGGACCCGACCCGGTTCGACATCACCCGGGGGCACACCGCGCACGTGGCGTTCGGCGCCCCCGGCCCGCACCACTGCCTGGGCGCGAACCTGGCCCGGCTCGAGCTGTCCGTGGCGTTCCGGACGCTGTTCGAGCTGCTGCCGGACATCCGGGCTGTGGGCGAGCCGCAGTTCCTGCGGTCGAACTTCCTGCACGGGATCAAGCACCTGCGCGCCGAGTTCACGCCCGTGAGCGTGCAGGCATGACCGCCGTCGAGGCACCGGCTGTGCTGGTCACGGACGAGGGCGGGATCCGGCGGATCACGCTCAACCGGCCGGAGGCCGCCAACGCGCTGCGGCCGGAGGACCGCGACGGCGTGATCGAGGCGCTGCGCGAGGCGGACGGCGACCCGGAGATCCGCGTGGTGGTGCTCGCTGCCGAGGGCCGGCACTTCTGCTCGGGCGCGGACGTCAAGGCGCTGGCCCGCAGCCGTGCCGCCGGCGGCGAGAAGCGGGTCGGCGACGCCATGCGGAAGATCATGGACGGCGCGCAGGCGCTGATCGCCGCGGTGCTGGACTGCGGCAAGCCCGTGGTCGCCGTCGTGCAGGGCCCGGCCGCCG
>NZ_JAODNI010000022.1 GCF_025465255.1 Pseudonocardia sp. | reverse complement strand
CGCTCACTGCTGGTGCCCCTGGACGGGCAGCCGGGTGACCTCCTGCGGACCCTGTCGGCCTACCTCGACGCCGAGTCGTCGCTGGCGGAGACGGCCGCGGTCCTGGGCGTGCACCGCAACACGGTCGCCGCGCGGATGACGCGCATCCAGGAACTGTTGCATGTGAATCTCACCGAGCCGGACGAGCGTCTGGCCCTGCATCTGGCGTGCAGGACCACGCTGACCGCGAACCACAAGAACCACTAGCAGCGACCGGCATCGGCTTAGCCGAGAAGAGCATCGGGCCCGGCCGCGGGCGCCGTCCCGCCTCGGCTCGACCTGGACGACCTCGCGGCCACGGCCGCCGGCCGTTTCGTCACGGCTCGTCGCTACCCGCCCCGGCCGCTAGAAGGCGAAGAACGGCCATTCCGGCGTGAGCCCGAGCATGAGCTGACCGACGGATTGGTACCGACTTGCCGAGCTGAAGGCGTGCTGGGTGACGGTGTGAACGTTGCGGAAGTGGGCGGCGAACGGCTGAGAGTTGCGGATCGCCGAGGATCCCGCCACCTCGTGGACCAGCCGCACCGCGGTCGCGGCGGCCTGGACGGCGTGGCAGGACGCGAGCTGGAGGTCGCGGCGCTGGTCGGCGGTGAGGATGCGCCCGGTCTCGCAGGTCGCGTAGGCCGCGGCGAGCGTCTCCCGCAGGTAGGCCCACGCCGCGGCCCGGTGCCCTTCGGCCTGGGCGATCTGCGACTGGGCGGCCGGGCGCTCCCGTAGCGGGATGCCGGTGTAGGCCGGGGTCTTCACCCTCGCCAGCTGCACGACGTCTTCGATGGCGGCCCGGGCGATCCCCAGGGCGATCGAGGCCAGGCCCGACGTGGCCTCCCAGAAGACCATCCGGTAGAGCGGACCCTGGAACGCCGATCCCGGCGGGTGGTCGGCGAACGGTGCGAAGACCGGGGCTCGGTTCTCGGGGACGAACAGGTCGGTGACCTCGACGTCGTGGCTGCCGGTCCCGCGCATGCCCAGCGTGTCCCAGTTGTCGATGATCCCCGCGTCCTCGCGCGGGAGGAAGGCGAGCAGGGAGACGGGAACGCCGTCCGCCGTGCGCTTCGGTTCGCCGTCCTCGATCACGACGGCGGCGAGGATCAACCAGGTGGCGGCGTGGCAGCCGCTGACGAACGGGACGCGCCCGCTGACGCGGTACCCGCCCTCGGCCAGGACGGCAGACGCGGGCGGGAAGAGGGCCGCGGCCAGCGTCGGCTCGCCCGCGAACACCTCGCGGGCGCCGTCGTCGGACAGCCACATCCCGAACACCGACGGCGTCACCGACATGTAGAGGTTCCACCCGGCGGCGGCATCGATGCGGGCGATCTTCTCGAAGAGGTCGACGCCGCTCACCGGGTCGATCTCGAGGCCGCCGAGGGCCTTCGGGGTCCACATCCGGTAGAGCCCGACCTCGCGCATCGCGTTCACCGAGGCGTCCGGGAGCCGGCAGATCTGCTCGGCGACCGGTCCGTTCTCCCGCAGGACGGGCTCGATCTTCTCGACGCCCTGGTGCAGGGTCTCGACCTCCGTGGCGGTGTCCATGAGCGGCAGCTCCCCGCGATCTCGGTGCGGCCCGGGGCGGTGGCTCCTCTCGCGCCGAGCGCGAGCGGCGAACGCGCTGCAGCGGACACGAGCCGGTCAGCCGGGATGAGACGTGCCAGGGTCCAGCGCCTCGCATCGCCCGTCAACGCGCTCTGCGTAGATGTGCGTATCGGTGTTCTGCCGATAGAAGCGAACCGGGGTCGCGGACCTCACCGCCGTCTTCGGGGCTGTCGTGAGGACCGGCGCGAGACCCGGCGCGGGGTGGACCTCGGTCGGTGGCACCCCGGATCGTGCAGTGCGCCGTCAAGGTCGTGCGGTGGTCTCCAGCAGCCGGGCCGGGTTGTCCAGCAGCATCTTCTCGATCTGCTTCTCGGTGACCCCGTGCTCGAGCAGCAGGGTGCTGAACGATGCACCCAGGTAGCTGTAGCCCCACTGGCCGTGGGTGGTGGGGTTCATCCAGACCTCGGCGCCGGTGAGGTCCTGCGCGAGCAGGATCTGGTCCTCGAATCCCTCGGCGACCAGGGCGGCGAGTCGCGTCGCGCGCGTGACGTCGGACCGGTGGTAGGCCTGCTTCATGGTGTCGCCGTCCGGCCGGTCGTGCGGCTCCGGCTCGAGGACGAAGTCCCAGTTCTGCTTGCCGACGGTGTCGAAGGCGATGTGCACGCCGGTGCGGGCCACCTGCCGGACGTAGTCCAGGTCGGCGTGGGTGTCCATGTGGCCGATCACGACATGGTCGAGGTCCGCGCCCTCCTGGCGAAGGATCTCCAGCTGTTCCAACGCCATCGTCCCGTGCGTCGTGTGTGTCGTCAGGCCCAGGCCGGTCTCTCGTTGGGCCCGAGCCGCGGCCCGCAGGCATTTCTCCTCGTGCGCGGTGATCCGGTTCAGGCTGGTGGCCTGTTCCCCGAAGACGCCGGCCCGCACCCCGCTCGTGCCGATGCCCTGCGCAGCGTCGGCGACGAAGCGCTCGGTCATCTGCCGCAGGTCGGCTTCGACCGTCCAACGAGGGCTGTACGCCTCCAGGTACACGGAGGTACCGGCCACGACGTGCACACCGGACTCGCGCGAGATGCGCTGCAGCAGGCCGGCATTCGCGCCGACCGCGTCGCGCCCGACCACGCCGTACGGGCTGAGGTCGACGACCGTTCCGATGCCCAGTGCGGCGAGCCCGCAAAGCGCCGTCACCGCGTGCCGTACCTGGTCGTCGGCGTACCGCGCCTCGTTCGGGTCCGGCTTCAGTCCGGTGACCGGCACTCGCGCGTCCGGCCGGCCACCGGAGAGCCACGGTCCCGGGACCAGCGACAGCAGGTGCTCGTGATGCATGATCCGGCCGAGCTCCTCGGTCGGGACCGGACCGAGCACGGTCTGCACGACGCTCATGTGGTGGTGTCTCCTCGGTGGTGGCCCGGTGGCGGAAGCGCGGGGTCAGGCGGCGGGGGTGGCGCCCTCGGGTCGGGCCGAGGCGGGTGCGGCGGAGTCCTCGAACGCCTTCCCCATGGCTCCGATCAGCGCGGGACGGCGGCGGTGCAGGTACCCCAGGTACACAGCGCCGACCACCATCCACCCGACGAGCAACCAGATCGCCAGGTTGTTCGGGTAGGCCGGCGCCGGGTTCAGCTGGCCGTAGACGGGGAGCAGCATGATCAGGGCGGTGAGCACGGGCAGGACGCCGTGGCGCATCACGGAGAACTCGGCCCGGTGACGACGCCAGTAGAAGCGGATCACGCCGATGCTGATGACGATGTAGATGAACACCATGCCGAGGCCGAGCACGGTCCCCGCGAAGGCGTACACGCCGTACGGGCCGTACTTCAGCCCGACCAGCAACGCGAACAGCACCGAGAACGCCATGTAGGCACCGAGCGCGACGGCCGGCGTGTTCCGGGAGCCGGTGCGGCCGAGCGCGCGCGGCAGGATCCCCTCCCGGCCCATGGCGAAGATCACGCGCACGATGGCGTTCGAACCCGAGATCACGTTCGCGAACTGGCTCGCCATCACGGTCAACGTGAGCACGGCCGTGCCGCCCCAGAACTTCTGCGCGAGAGCGGTCCACGGGCTCGGGTCCGCCGCGAACTGCGTTCCGTTCGCGAAACCGCTGGACGAGGCGAACGCGGTGTAGACGTAGAACAGCCCGATGACGATGACCGCGCTGAACAACGCCAGCGGCACGGTGCGCCGGGCGTTCTTCGCCTCCTCGCCCAGGGTGGCCACCGACTCGAAGCCGATGAACATCAGCACGCCCCAGAGCATCCCGGTGCCGAGGCCGGAGATGCCGTGGAGCGAGTGCACGGGGTTGAAGGCCGCCAGGGTGACGCCGTCGGCACCACCCTTGCCGAGGATCGTCGATGCCAGTCCGAGCACGACCCCCAGCTCGATGACCAGGAAGATCAACGCCGCCTTCGCCGAGTGCGAGACGCCGGAGGCGTTGATCGCCCACACGATCGCGACGAACACGAGCGTGATGACCTGCCACGCGACGTGCCAGCCGAACTGCGCCACGAGGAAGTCCGAGCCGAAGGCGCCGATGGCCGAGAACAACATCGGACCGACCATGCCGTAGGAGATCAGCAGCAACCAGCCGGACAGGAAGCCGCCGCTGGGCCCGAACCCGTGGGTGTTGTAGGTGTAGGCGAAGCCCGCGGTCGGCAGCTTGCGGGCGAAGCCCGCGATCGTGTTGGCCACCAGCAGGCAGGCGACCAGCGCGAGCAGCAGCGCGAACGGAAGTGCCTGGCCCGCTCCACCGGCCGCCGGGGCCGTGTTGAAGGCGACGCTGGTCGCCGGCCCCATGAACGCCATGCACATGACCACCGACGTGCCCACCGAGAGCGTGTCCCGCTTGAGCGACGAGGTCGCGGAACCGGCCATCGTGTCCTCCTACCGTCCTGGTGCTGCGGGCCGTCGGTGGTTCAGGCGTCCGCGGTCTGCAGACCGGTGATCATCGAGACGATCACGTTCTTGTCCGTGCTCGCGGTGGTCCGCGTGCCGATCTGGACGCCGCGGCGCAGCACCGTGACCCGATCCGACAACCGCATCACCTGGTCGAGGTTGTGGCTGACCAACAGGACGGCGAGGTTGCGCTCCCGCAGGCGCAGGATCAGCTCCTCGACCTTCGCGGTCTCGGCGACACCGAGCGCGGCCGTCGGCTCGTCCATCAGGACGAGGTTCTTCGCCCAGTGCGTGGCGCGGCTGATCGCCACGCCCTGGCGCTGGCCGCCGGACAGGTCGCGGATGGTCGAACGCGCGGAGGGGATGCGCACGTCGAGCTCGTCGACCAGCGCCTGCGTCTCGCGCGCCATGCGCTTCTTGTCCAGCCGGCGGAACGGGCCGGTGACCAGCTCGCGGCCCAGGAACATGTTCATGAAAACCGGCTGGTGATCGGCGATCGCGAGGTCCTGGTGCACGACCTCGACACCGAGGCGGCGGGCCACGCTGGGGTCGGACAGCTTCACCGGTTCGCCGTCGAGCGCGACCTCTCCCGACGTCGGCTGGTGGATGCCGGACACGATCTTGATCAGCGTGGACTTGCCCGCTCCGTTGTCGCCGACCAGCGCCACGACCTCGCCACGTCGTACGGTCAGGCTGAACTCGTCGATCGCCACCACGCCGCCGAACTCCTTGCGTATGCGGGTGAGCGCGAGAGCGGGAACGGTGTCGGTCATCGGGCTGTCCTTCCGGACGAGGTGGGCGGAGCCGCGGGGCTCAGGCGGGCCACGACGTCTTCGAGCCGTCGGCGGAGTAGATGCCGGCCACGCGGGGCCGGCCCGAAGCGATGCCGGCGATGCCGGCGGTGTAGGCGCGGGTGACGAAGGCCTGCGCCCGGAAACCGAACACCACGCTGTCCCCGACCGAGACGGTCGGAGCGTCGGCGAGGTCGAGCTGGCCGTAGTAGTCGATCGCGGTCGGCGGCGGCAGCGTGGCCGGCAGCAGGGCCGTCGCGCCCGGCTCCCGCCCGACCACCGCCCGGACCTGGTAGGGCGGGAACACCGGGTCGACGTACATGCCGCCGCCGAAGCAGTACGCCCGGCCGTCGTGCAGGTGGCTCACCTCGCTGACGTAGCACGCCGCCGGCAGCTCCGGCAGGTCCTGGACCGCGTGCCAGGGTGTGGTGCCGGTCAGGGCGTGCCCCGGCTCGACCTGGGTGACGCCTGCCCCGGCCAGCGCGACGAGCGCAGCCGAGGACGTGGTGCCGGGCCCGTTGATCTGCACCCCCGTCCGGCCGGAGTCGGTCAGCCGCTTCGCGGCCGTCTCCAGGGTGGCGAGGTTGCGGGTGGCCCGGACCGCACGCGTCTGCGGGTCGAACAGCAGCGCGGGGAACGTGGTGATGCCGGCGAAGCGTGCCGAGTCGAGGGCGTCGAGTCCGTCGGCGAGGGCGAGCACGTCGTCGGCGTCGAACCCGCCCTCGTGGCCGGAGTAGAACTCGTCACCCGACGCCTTGATCCGGGCCAGCAGCGGCTGCTCCCGGCCGGATGCCGCCGACGCCTCGGCGGCCTCACGCGCCTTCTCCTCGTTGAACACCGTCCAGTTCGCAGGCCGCATGTCCGCGGCGGCGCGTGCCTCGGCACGGGGCACCTGCACCAGGTGGCCGATGTGCCCCAGCTGCATACCCGCCCGGACGGTGGCGCGCGCGCACTCCGTGTCGACGGCCACGCTCGCCGCGATCCCGCCGGCCATGATCGCGCGGCAGTAGTCGGGATTGCGGCCCATCTGCTTGGTCATGGCCAAGGGCGTGAGGCCGAGCCGAGCCGCCTCGGCGGAGATGGCCGCGGCGTTCGCGGTCACCGCGTCGAGGTCGATGGCGAACGTGTTGGCCGGGAGCTCACCGCTCTGGTGCGCCGCGATCGCGGCGTCGACGAGAGCCGGGTTCCGGCGCCTCAGGAGGTCGAGAAACATGCGTCTGTTCCGTTCCAGGTCAGGACTTGTCTTCACGCAACGTGAGAGCCACGGCGACGAGGATGATCAGACCGCGCGCGACCTGCTGCTCCGAGTCGGAGAGTCCGGCCAGGATCAGCCCGTTGTTGAGCATCCCCAGGATCAGCGAGCCGATCAACGCTCCGACGACCGTGCCTCGACCACCGAACAACCGCGTCCCGCCGATCACCACCGCGGCGATGACGGTGAGCAGGTCGGAGCTGCCCAGGGTGTAGGTCGCCCCGTGCAGGCGCCCGGTGTACAGGAGTCCGGCCACCGCGGCGGACAACCCGCTGACCGCCAGCACGCCGATCTTGATCCGGTCGACCTTGATGCCGCTCACCCGGGCGGCCCGGACGTTGTCTCCGGCGGCGAGCACGTGCGCGCCGAGCCGGGTGTGGCGGTAGACGAAGTGACCGAGCAGCACGAACACCGCCGACCAGAGGATCAGCGTCGAGATCCCGGCCAGGCTGCCCGAGCCGAACAGCCCGTTGAAGGCCACATCGGTGGACGGGACCGCCTGTAGCCGGGTGATGCGCTGGCTCAGCCCGGCGCACAGGCCCATCATCCCGAGCGTCACCAGGAACGACGGCAGCCGCAGCTTGGTCACCAGCAGCCCGTTCACCACACCGACGACCAGACCCGTGGCCAGACCGGCAACGATGCCGGCCACCAGCCCGTGGTCGCGCAGCTGCACCGCAGCCATGATCGCCGACAGCGCGACCACCGCCCCGATGGACAGGTCGATCTCCCCGAGGCTCAGCACGAACACCGTGCCCACCGCCATGACGGTGATGGGCGCGGTCTGCAACAGGATGTTGATCAGGTTCTGCCGGGTCAGGAACCCGTCGTCGTGCAACACGATGCTCATGACGACCGCGATGAGCACGAAGCCGACGTAGACGATGTAGCTGCTGGGTTCGGCGCGACGCAGACGGGCGAGCGGCCCGGACGACGGGGCGATCGTCCTCGCGCTGGTCGTGGTGGTCACGGTGTCCTCTCTGCTGAGCAACCCGGGCGGGGCCTGCGGCCTACTTCAGGACCTGGCGGACCGCGGTGGGGACGTCGGAGTGCAGCGACTGCTGGTAGCCCTCGACGATGTTGTCCTTGGTGATCGTGAGCGCTCCGGCCACGGCGAACGCCGGAGCCTGCTTGCCCAGCAGCGAGTAGGCGGCCGCGTCGGCCATCCCCTTGCCGAGATTCCAGGCCTCGTCCGCGATGACGGCGACGGTGGACCCGCCGGTGGCCATGTCGACCATGATCGGGTCGTCCAGGTCGAGGGTCACCACCTTCGCCGTGGTGTTGCCGACCGTCCGCAGGGCCGAGAGCACGCCCTCGGCCGGCTGCGCCCAACTGGCATAGATGCCGGCGAGATCGGGGTGCTGGGTCAACATGGCGCTCGCGATGCCCGTCGCGTTGTTCGGGTCCGAGAATCCCTGCTCCGCCACGATCTTGATGTCCGGGAACTCCTTCATCAGGGTCGTCCGGAACGCCGCGTCGCGCTGGTTGGTGACGTAGTACTGGGCGTCGTAGTAGAGGATGCCGACCTCACCCTTGCCGCCGACGGCGGTGCCGAGCGCCTCGGCAGCCCGCTTGCCCATGGCGTAGAGGTCGTCGGTGACGATCGACGAGTACTGCTTGCCGTAGGCATAGCCCGCCGGCACGTTGGACATGAACACCAACCGCGTGCCGGCGTCCACCGCGGGCTGGAACGCCGCCGCTGACGAAGTGGGGTCGACCGGCAGGCCGAGGATGACGTCGGGCTTCTTCGTCATGGCGGTCTGCACCTGGTTGGCCTGGGTGCCGGCATCCATGTTCGCGTTGGCGGTGGCGACGACGTCGATACCGAGACGGGCGAACTCGGCCTCGGCCCCGTTCTGCACCGCGGTGACCAGCTGCGAGGACGTGTGCCACAGCTGGGCGGCGGTGTAGTGGCCGGTCTTGAGCTTCGCGAGGTCGTCCTCGCTGAACGTCAGGTCGGTGAGCGGCGTCGGGGTCTCCCCGTTCGGGCCGGTGGTACCGGTGAGCATCTTGTCGATGACCGAGCTGCCTGCCGGGGCGGAGGCGACGCCGTTCGACGAGGAGCTGCCGCCGGAGCCGGCGCCGGTGCTGCAGGCCGTGAGCGCGAGTCCGAGGCCTACCGCGGCCACCGCGCAACGCACGAGTGTCGACTTCATGATCGTCCTTCCGTTCGTCGGTGGGGTCGGCGGGCCGGGCCTGCCGGGACGTCGCGGTTCAGCGGGTGAGGGTGACCTTGTTCAGCCCGGCGGGCTGGTCGGGGTCGATGCCGCGTCGACGGCAGACAGCGAGAGCGAGCTGTTGCCCGCGGACGACGGCGAGAAGACAGTCGCTCGCGCCGTCGGCGGCCGGCCACGGGACGTCGTCGCCCGCGGCCGACCCGGCCAGCACGCTCGGCGCTCCCCGCTGGTCCAGCTCGGACCGCAGCCGGCGGGTGTCGCTGTCGGCGGGACCGGTGCCGCCCATCAGCAGCGCCGGGGCGTCCGGTCCGCAGACCGCGATCGGCCCGTGCCGGAAGTCTGCGGTCGAGAAGCCCTGCGCCATGGCCCCGGTGGTCTCCTGCAGCTTGAGGGCGGTCTCCAGGGCCGCCGGGTAGCACAGCCCGCGCGCCACGACGGCCAACCGCCGGTGCGGGGCGAGCCGTTCCGCCGCCTCCTCCACCGCGGCGGCGTCGCCGAGTACGCCCGCCACCCGGGCCGGCAACTCGGCCAGGTGCGGGACGAGCGGTGTGCCACCGAGGCCGGCGGTCACGGCGAGCGTGGCCAGCATCTGGGCGGTGACCGTCTTGGTGGCGGGAACCGCGACCTCACGCCCGGCCCGCAGGCCCACGGTCAGCCGGGCCACCCCTGCCAGGTCGGAGTGCTCGTCGTTGGTGATCGCCACCACGGTGGCGCCCACGGCACTGAACCGGTTGGCCAGGTCAACGATCTCCGGCGTGCGCCCGGACTGCGACAGCGCCACCACGACCCACCCGGCGAAGCCTTGCGGGGTGCGGTCGTAGGCGGTCATCACGCTGGGCGCGACCAGGCAGGTCGGCAGCCCCGAGGACAACTCCACGGCGTAGCGACCGAGCAGTGCCGCGTTGTCCGAGGACCCGCGGGCCAGGAAGGCCACGCCGGCCACCGGCCCGGAGACCAGGGCCGCGACCTGTCCTGCGATGTCGTCGAATCGGCCCGCCAGAGCGGCCAGCACGGCGGGTTGTTCGGCCATCTCCGCCGCCATCCGGATCCCGAGCTCGCTCATCGGGTGGCCCCTTCCGTACACAGGTCGAGCAACGGCCCGCCGTCCGGCGGACCGAGCGTGTCGAGCGCCAGGGCGATCGCCCCGTGCAGCGAGGCATCCCGGTCGAAGTCCCCCACGACCACTTCGGGAGGGAACGGGACGCCGGTGCGCAGGTACGCGTCGAGTACCGGCAGGACGACGTCGGCCGACGCGGTGAACCCTCCGCCGATGACGACCCGATCGGGATCGGCGAAGACCGCGAGGTTCACCAGAGCCGTGCCGAGCGCGCCCAGGGCCTGGTGGACGAGGTGGGCGGACACCGGATCGGCGCGCCCGAACAGCTGCGCCGTGCTCAGCGACTCACCCAGGACGTTCGCAGCCCGCTCGGCGAGCGCGTTGCCCCCCACGGCGGACTCCAGGTGTGGGTACCCGGTCACGGCCCAGGCCCCGAGCGCGCCGGACGGCCGGACGTAGCCGATCTCGCCCGCCGCGTGGTGGGCGCCCTCCGCGACGCGGCCGTCCACGACCAGAGCCGCGGCGATCCCGGTGCCGAGATTGACGTAGAGGCCGGAACGGCACCCCCGGAGCGCGCCGAGACGGACCTCGGCCAACGCGCCTGCCCGCACGTCGTTCGTGACGACGACGGTGGCGACGCCGGTCGCCGATCGCAGCTGCGCGGCGAGGTCGGTCTCCTCCCACCCCGGCAGGTTCGGCGCGAGCAGGATGCGGTCCGGCTGCACCACCCCCGGGCAGACGGCGCCGAGCGCAACGATCCGGCGGTCGGCGCCGTGGCGTCGGTGCAGCGCGACGACCATGCCGGCCACTCGCTCCAGGGCAGGCCCGGGACCTTCCTGTGCGCGGGTCTTCAGGCGGGCCCGGCCGAGAATCTCGCCGTCCGGTGCGGCCAGGGCGACCTCGATCTTGGTGCCACCGATGTCGATCCCCATGACGGCCGCGCCGTCCGACGACTCGACGCGAACCCGTTCCCCGCACATAGTTGGGAGTCTTTAATAAAGATTGCTTACGCGTCAAGGGGCTCCCCGCCACTTTTTCAACAGTCCTTAGGATGGGTGGATGGCACGGTCCTCGAGCGAGTTCGAGCAGGACGGGCCCGTCGCCCCGCTGACGGCCGGGGCGGCACCGTCGCTGCTGCGGGAGATGAACCAGCGACTCCTCCTCGACCGGTTGTTCACCGCCGGCCCGGCCACCCGGCCCCAGTTGGCGCGCGCCGCCGGCCTGTCCCAGCCCACGGTGATCGCTGCCCTCGACGACCTGGAGCGGGCCGGGCTCGTCACGGCCGGCGCCGGTGGAGGTCGGCAGCTCGGGCGCCCTGCCAAGCTGTACTCGGCCAACCCGGCCGCCGGCAGTGTCGCCGGCATCGACATCGGCCGTGGCTGGCTGCACCTGCGTGTGGCCGATCTGCTCGGCGACACCCTTTCCCAGCTGTCCGTGCGCAACACCGCGAAGAGCGCCGCCGCGTTGGTCGAGCTCACCGCCCGGTCACTCGAGGAGGCGACCGAGAGGGCCGGTCTCGCGGCGGGATCGGTCACCCACACCGCCATCGGGTCGCCCGGTGTCCTCGACCCGCGCCGCGGCGGTGTGCGCTACGCGGCGAACCTGCCCGGCTGGCACCAGGCCGGTCTCGCGCAGGCGCTGGCGGACCGCATCGGCCCGGCCATGTCCGTCGACAACGACGCGAACCTCGCCGCGCTGGCGGAGTTGAGCTACGGCGCCGCGCGCGGGCTGAGGGACTTCGCGTATCTGACGATCGGCAGCGGCGTCGGCGTGGGTCTCGTGCTCAACGGCCGGGTCTATCGCGGCTTCACGGGCGCGGCGGGCGAGGTCGGGTACCTGCCGATAGGAGAGCGGCCGTCCACCGCCCGGGCCGGGCGGGCCGCGCGGGGCATGCTGGAGGAGGCCGTTGCCGCCGACGCCGTGGTCCGGTACGCCGAGCAGGCCGGACTCACCGGTTGCCTCACCGCCGAGCGGGTGTTCGAGCTCGCCCACCACGGGGATCCGAGGGCCCTCGAGGCGGTCGCGGAGGAAGGCCGGCAGCTGGCGCTCGCCGTAGCCGGAATCGCCGCCCTTCTCGACCCGGAGCTGATCGTGCTCGGTGGCCGCGTGGGCCAGAACTTCGATCTGCTCGAGCCCGCGATCACTGCGGCTCTGCCCGAGGTCACCCCGATGCGCCCGACCCTGGTCGGCGGTGAACTCGGCGAGGAGGCGGTCGTGCGGGGTGCGATCGCCCGAGGCACGATCCTCGCGCGGGAGACCGTCTTCGCCGAACGCGGCGCGGCGTCCGGCTGAACCGCCTGATTGCAGCAGGTTGAGCCGAGCTGCGGTTCTTCGCCCGGGGCAGATCGGCAGAAGCTCGGACGACGCCGACGCCTCCTGCGAGCGGATTACAGCGGGCTGTCAACCTGGCCTTGACCTCGGACGAACCTCGCCTCCCGGGTTCGACGTCGGGGGGCGGCAAGTCCACCTGGAGTGCAACGGCCGCTCGCCCCCGGCCGGCCGACGGTGTTGTTGATCTCCGGCTACCACGACGCCGGGGACGCCTGGGACATCAGTGAACTGATCACCCCGCCGGCGATCGGCCCGCCGGTGCCCCAGGCCCTGGCCACCGGCCACCGGGTGTGCACCTTCGACCGCCCCGGCACGGTGCGCTACACCCTCGGCAGCGCCGTCCTGACCGACCGCAGCACCCCGGTCGCGCAGCCGCGCACCGCCGCCAACGTGGTCGCCGAGCTGCATGCGCTGCTGGCCGCGGGCGATGTGCCCGGCCCGTACGTGCTGACCGCGCACTCGCTCGGCGGGTTGTTCGCCCACCTCTACGCCCGGACCTACCCCGACGAGGTGCGCGGCATCGTGTTCGTCGACGCCATCAGCGCCACCCTCTCGGAAGTGTTCGGCGCGAAATGGCCGCCCTACCGGGAGGTCCTGCAGGCGGCGCCGCCGGGCACGCCGCTCGACCGTCCCGAGGCCGAGAAAATCGATGCAGCGTCGCGCAGGTCGATGCCGCCGCTCCGCTGCGCCCGATGCCGGTCGTTGTGCTCACCAAGACCGAGCCGTTCCAGACCGCCCTGCCACCGCCGCCGGGGGCGTCCCGGGAGGAGATCAACCGGCTGTACGAGTCAGCCGAAACCGCCCTGGTACGGCTACAGCCGAACACCCCGCAGATTGTCGCCACCGGCAGTGACCACCACGTCCAGTGGCACGAGCCCGACCTGGTCACCGATGCAACCCGACTCGTCATCCACCGCGTAGCCCGATAGGAGCAGGAACACGCCGCTGCCTTGATCCCCCACTGGCACCCCGTTTGATCCCACGAGGCCGGTCCATGACGGCTTCAGAGACGTCTGCGCTGGTCAAGCC
>NZ_JAODNI010000020.1 GCF_025465255.1 Pseudonocardia sp. | reverse complement strand
CATCGCCGTGGTGGTCGTGGCGCGGGTCGGTGGGCTGGCCCCGGCGCTGGCCGCCGCGGTCGCGGCCGCCGTGCTGCTGGACCATTACTTCGTCCCGCCGCTCTACGACTTCGACGTCGCCGACCCCGACAATGTGGTCGCCCTGGTCGCCCTGGTCGCGTTCGTCCTCGTCGCCGGCGCGGTCGGCTCGGTGGTCGGCCTGGCCGCGCGCCGCACCCGGGAGGCCGAAACCCTCGCGACCGCGAACGCGGCGAGCCGCGAGGAGTTGCGCGTGCTCGCCGACGAGCAGGGGCGACGATCCTCACCCGCATCGGCGACCGCCCCGACGAGCCGGCGGTGGGCAGCCGCTTCCACCTCGAGCCGCCGCTGCCTCTGGCGATCGCCCTGCACACGGGCCGTCCGGCCGCTCGACGACTTCAGCCAGGCTACCGACGCCTACGGCGACCACTCCCTCGGCTGGGAATCCGGTCGGTGGTCGCAGCGCCCATCATCGTCGAGGGTCGCGTGTGGGGCGCGATCGGCACCGGGACCCGTTGCGAGTGCCTCCCGGCCGACACCGAACAGCGCATAGCGGACTTCACCGAGCTCATCGGGACCGCGATGGCGAACGCGGCGGGCCGCGCCCAGCTCGAGGAAAGTCGTGACGAACTCCGCCGGCTCGCCGAGGAACAGGCGCCGTTTCGCCGGGTCGCCACGCTGGTCGCCCGCGGGGTGCCACCGGCCGAGGTGTTCGCGGCCGTCGTGCAGGAGGTCGCACACATCCTCGGCGCCGACGCCACGCCCATCGCCCGCCTCGATCCCGACGGCGTGACGACCGTCGTCGCGGTCGCCGGCGGCCCCCCTGACGAGCCGGCGGTAGGGAGTGGTCCATGAGGGTCGGTGGTCCGCCAGGCGACGTGGGTCGACGGTGGAGAGGCGCACCTCGCCCTCGGCCAGCACGTCCGGGGCGTCGAGCAGGATCGGCGGGCCGGCGTCATGGCCGGGAGTGCCACGGCGATCACCGCGCCTCGATGGCCTCGGTCGTCCACCGCCCACCCGGCAGGGTGCTTCTTCGAAACGTCTGCCAGGCGCCGCCGCATGCGGGCTGGTGGTGGGACGGCGCACATTCGCGGTGGGCGCCGCCCTCCGCACACGCCGGCTGGTGGTGGGACGGCGTGCACGCTCGGTGGAATCCGCCCGAAGGCCGGTACCCCGTCTGAGGCGACCCCCGCCGGCCGGGCGCAACGGCAGCTGAGCACAACGCTGCCGGTAGTACTGACATCGCGCCGGTGATGAGCAGGCCGAGGACGAGCACGACGATTACCGCTGCCAGCAGCAGGACGGCGGCCCGATGGTGGGGCCAGGTCGCCTTTGCCGCGGGGGCCCAGGCCGGCTGGTCGTGCGGCAGGACGGACCGGCGTCGGTGGCGAGCGTTCACCGGGACGGGTCGCGTCGGCCCTCGGGTGCCAATAGTGCGGCAAGGGCGGCGTGCCACTCGGTGTGCCGGTAGATGTCGGCGGTTTGAGTGCCGGTGAGGCCGCCGCAGATGCTGCACACGTAGCAGGGCGGGTTTCGCCGCTCATACGTCGGCGTTGCCCACGGGAGCTCATGAGAGGCGGTGGTGTCGGTCATGACGGGCAGCCTCCAGAGCGAGGAAGGGCAGAAGCGGGGCATGCGCCGTCAGCGCGGACCGGAGCAGAGACGACTTCTCGGGCGACCCGGTCTGAGCGGTCAGGGGGCACTCACCACTGAGACCGGGCCGCCCTCACGCCACGTGCGCTAAGGAAGGGGATTGGCGCACCGCGACATGAGCCCCGAACATGGTCGATCGGCGTTCGGGGTCGTGTGACGGTACCGAGTTACCTAGGTAATGTCACTGACTGCGGCTAGTCCTGCGAGACGCCGATATTCCGATCGCTACCGCTCTCACCAGCCAGATCATGCTGGAACGCATAGCGGATCGCGGCGGCTCGGGTTGTGACGCCGATTTTGCGGTAGATCGATCCGAGGTGCGCCTCGATGGTGCGTCGGCTGAGGTGGAGGCGGGCGCCGATCTCCCCGCTGGTCAGGCCCTGGGCCACCGCCTCGAGGACTTCGGTCTCCCGCCCGCTCAACGGGAGGGGAGTCGCAGGCCGGGGATGGGTGCAGGCCAGGAGGACGGTGCGCGGGTCGAGGAAAAGCTCCCCGGGATCGGGGCATTGCTCGATCATGCGTCGGGCCTCGCCCAGGTGGGCCCGGGCGGATCGATGGTGGTGGAGCTTCTGCTCGGTGACGGCCAGCGCGGTGAGGATCTCCGCGGTCTCCACCCGTAGCGGGCTGCGGCGCGCCAGCTCGAGCGCCCTCCCGAACAGGCCCCTGGCATGCCGGTACTTGCCCTCTTGCCAGCTCAGCCACCCGCGGGCCGTGTGAAGGTAAAAGGCGTCGAAGTGCTCGCTGAGGTTGTGCCGGTGGCTTCGGGCTTCCGCGTCCACGGCCAGTCGCTCGGCCTCAAAGGTTGCACCGTCCCGCGCCGCGATCATGGCCTGCACTCCGAGGGTGAGCATCGCGGTGAGATCGTCCCCGTGCTCTACGGCCAGAGCTGCGGCGCGGGCCAGATTGTGCTGCGCCGCACGCAGGTCACCTGCTCGGTACTGGCTCAGACCGAGCACAGCCGGTGGGTTGACGCCCAGGGGAGGCGGGGTGACGGCGGCCAGGGTGAGCAGCTGCTCTGCGTGGCGCCGCGCCGCGGTGGAGTCGCCGGCGAACGAGGCCGATGCCCATCTGGTCAGGGCTACCTGCACTCGCACCTCGTGCGCAGTCGCGGTGGTGACTCCGGGACGCTGGATGGCGTCCTCGGCGAGGTCGGCCCACCGAACCATTTCTGTTATCCGGCAGGCGTGGACCGCGACGACGGCGCGGGCCACACAAAGGCGCGGGTCCGCCCGGCACACGTCCTCGCCGAGCGCCTGGAACCACCCGAGTGCGGTGTCGACGTAGCCGCGGTGTGACACCACGGGGCCGTGCGTGGCCACCAGGTCGGCGGCGAGCATCGTGTCCCGACTGGCCAAGCCGTGATGGACCGCTTCGACCGGTAGATCGTGCGCGGCGAACCACGTGGCGGCGCGGCGGTGCAGGTCCGGCACCACATCGGCCTCGGCCCGATCGAGGTCCCGCCGCAGCACGTCGGCGAACAGGTGATGGAAGCGGTACCAATCGCCCTGGTTGTCCAGTGGAACGAGGAAGAGCTGATCCCGCTCCATCCGGGTCAACAGTTGGGCCGCGTCCGGCTGCCCGGTGACAGCTGCGCACAGGGCCGGGCTGAACCGCTGCAGGATGCTGCTGCGCCGGGCCAGCGTCCGGAGGTCGTGGGGTAACCGAGTGAGGACCTCGCTCATCAGGTACTCGCCGATCCGACGGTCGTTCCCGGTCAGCCGGCCGATGACCAGATCCGGGTGGTCGGCGTGCGCGCGCAATGACAACGCCGCGAGGTGCAGCCCGGTGGCCCAGCCTTCGGTGGTGTCATGCAGCCGCGCGACATGCGACCCCTTCCAGTCCGTACCCGTCTCACGCTCCAGCAGTTCGGCGGCTTCGCGGCCAGACAACCGCAGCTGGTCGATCGTGATCTCCGCCAGCCGTCCCTGACCGCGTAGCCGCACCGTCGGTAATGCCGGGATGGTCCGGCTGATCAGGACGAGCCGCAGCGTCTCCGGAAGGTGGCCGAGTAGCAGGCTCATGCTGCGGTGGACGTCGTCGGTGGTGATGAAGTGGTAGTCGTCGATCACAACAGTGACGGGCTCGTCCAACGCGGACAGTTCGTTGATCAGCGCCGGTAGGACGTCGTCGAGCACGCTCGTGCCGAGCGTGGTCAGCAGGCGTGTCGACGTGGCGAACGCGGCCGCGTCGACCGACGCCAGACCGGCGAGCAGGTAAGCCCAGAAGCACGTGACGTCGTCGTCGCCCGGATCGACGGAGAACCAGACGCACCGGTCCGGGTCCGGTTTCTGGCGGACCCAGGAGGCCACCAGCGTGGACTTGCCCCATCCGGCGCCCGCCACGACCAGGACGAGTCGCCCAGGAGCGGCCACTGAGTCCAGCTGCTCGACTACCGCACGCCGGTCGAGCGCAGCGGGCCGAAGCGGCGGAACGCACAGCTTGCTGTGCAACAACCCTGGGACGGGCGCCTTCTTCGCTCCCTCGCCCGGCTCGCTCACCACGCAGCTGACCCTTCTGAGCTCCGGATGGGCAACAGCTGGCCACGGTACTCCGAAGGGACCCCGATCAGCCGGACGCCGTGGTGCGTCCCGGGCGTTTACCGACCGCGCGAAGGGTTCCGGGCTGGGCGCAGTTTGCCCCGCGGCGCGTTCAGTGCACGCCTCGCATCGCGATCTTCGACTCGGGGGAAGGCCCCGAAGGCCCCCACCAGCAGAGCGGGCTACCCGAAATCGCGGCTTGCCTGCCCAGCGCGTTCGTCGCGAGAGCGGCGGTCTGGCTGGAGTCGATCGACCAGCCCACGACGCGTCGGGAGTGCACGTCCAGGACGACCGCGCAGTACACCTTGCCCTCCCTGGTGGGGTGCTCGATGATTCGGTGACCCGCAGCTGATTCGGCGCCGGGCGGGCGAAGTTGCGATCGATCAGGTCGACGGCGGTCGGGGTGTCGTGACGTGGGCGGGCCGGCGGTGATTCGGTAGGCCCTTGATCCCGGCGCGGCACATGAGCAGCGCGATCGTGCGCGGTGCCGTGGTCGTCCCGGGTATCTGGCCGAGGTCGATCATCTGCTGACGGCGCCAGGCGTAGATGCACTGCTGGCTGATATCGAGGTCGGCGGCGACCTGTGCGACACGACGGCCGGCCGTGACGAGGTCGAGGACTTCGCGTCGGAACTCGGGTGGGTACCGCTTGGCATATCGGGGCCGGACTACTGGGATCAGTGATCATCCAGCAACCCGAGTCCGCCGAGCCGGGGGAACATCAACGTGTCCGGCGCCAGGGGCCAAGCTCGGTCCTGCTCTCGCGTTCGTGCGTGTTCGTGCCCGGTCTCGACGGCCCGGTCGCGCTCGGCGGCGACGGTCAGTTCCGCGGTCTCGTGCTTGTGGTGCAGCGCGAGGCCGGGCTCCGCGTCGCGGCCGCGGGCGACGAACCCGCGGCTGCCGACCCCGGCGACGCTCTCGCGTGGTCGAGGTAGGGGGTGGCGATGCGGGTGATGCCGTCGGCGGTCGCGCACGCGGTGTGGAGTCGACGCCGAGGGGCGTCGATGTCTTCTCGCCGATGCACTGCTCGGGGTGGAGCCGGGAGACGCGGAGCGCGTGGAGGCTGAGTTCGCCGCCGCGCCCCGGCGGCTGGGGCGCACGGTGGCGAGACCGCCCACCTCTGACAGGTCATCAAGGTGGAGCGTGTGGAACAGGACTGCCCGAGGTTCCGGCTGTCCCGCGCAGGCCCGATCGAGGCGGACCCAAGCAGCGGGGCGAGACTTGATGCGTGGCTGGAACCGAGGCCGGGGAACCTACCTGCGAGCCGGATCTTCTGGACGTCTTGACCACAGGGGTGCACGCCCTCGGTGGGAGCGATCTGATGCAGCACATCTCTTCAGAGGCGACCGCGTACACCGACGAGCAGTGGCCTTGGAACGATGAGGGCGACGAGCCGCCCGAGCGGTACTCCGCCTGGCTCGCGTACCTCGGGTAGGTCACCGAGGTGGAGCGCGCGGGACAGGCTGCCCGAGGTTCCCGCGCTGAGCTCTCCGGTCGCGCCTCCCCGCGGTACCACGAATCGAGGGGGGAGAGCCTATGTCCGAGCCAGCGAAGAACGGCGCTACGCGAACCGTGCCGCGCAGAAGTCCGAGTAGTCGATATTCGCGAGAGTCCTGCGGCATTGGGCTGTCCGTCGCTAGAAATCCAGTTCACGGCCGGCGTCGTGTGCGAGGTCGGCCACGCCGTGCGAGGCAGTTCGCCGACGTGCACACGAAGCTCGGCAGTCCCCGCTGTGCAGTGATGGCCGGCAGTCGTGAAAGGGGAGGGGAGGTGCGGCTGGGGAAGGCCATAACAACAGGGAGCCGTGACTGGTTCGGCCACTTAACAGGGGCCGCCAGGGCCGATATCGTCGACGCAGTGGGCCCGATCCTTGCGACGCAGTGGGCCCGATCCTCGCGCAGGAGCAGCCATGACAGCGGTGCGGCCGGTTCCTATCCAGACGCGGCCCTATCCGGCCCGCCGACCGGGCAAGGGAAGCCGGATCGCGCACATGCTTCGGACCACGGATCCGAAGGACATCGCGATCCTGTACCTGGTCACGTCGTTCGGCTTCTTCATGGCCGGCGGTGCGATGGCAGTGCTGATGCGTGCCGAGCTCGCCCGCCCTGGACAGCAGATCCTGTCCAGTGAGCAGTACAACCAGCTCTTCACGATGCACGGCACGATCATGCTGCTGCTGTACGCGACGCCGATCCTGTTCGGCTT
>NZ_JAODNI010000019.1 GCF_025465255.1 Pseudonocardia sp. | reverse complement strand
GCCGGGGCGCTGGGCGCGGCGCCGCTGGCCGACCCGGCGTCGCCGCCCGGCGGGACGGTCACGCCGATCCCCACGACCACGCTCCGTGCGGCGTCGTCCCCGCTCGCCGGGGCCGTTCCGGTCCGCGTCCGGGCGCCGGCGATCGGGATGGAGACCGGGCTCGTCCCGCTCGGCCTCGACGCGACCGGCGCCCTGGACGTCCCGTCCGGGGACGCCGCCGCGACCCTCGCCGGCTGGTACACCGGCGGGCCGACGCCGGGGGAGCGCGGCCCGTCGGTCCTCACCGCGCACGTCGACTGGAACCACCGGGCAGGCCCGTTCCAGCGGCTGCGCGCGCTGGCCCGCGGGGACCTGGTCGAGGTCGACCGCGCGGACGGGACCACGGCCACCTTCGAGATCCAGGACGTCCGCCGCTACGCCAAGGACGCGTTCCCGACCGCCGCGGTCTACGGGGACCTGCCCGGCGCGGGGCTGCGCCTGGTCACGTGCGGCGGATCGTTCGACCGGGGCGGGCGCAGCTACCGGGACAACGTCGTCGCGTTCGCCGCGCTCGTCGCGGCATGATCCTCGAGTCCGTACCTCTACGGATGTGCGAGGTGCGGGTCCCGTCGGAGCATCGGGGCATGCCTGCCACCGCCGCCGAACGCCCCCGGACCACGGACCTGCTGCCCGCGGCGGCCGCCTCCGCCGCCGCGACGGCCGTCGCCCTGTTCGCGACCCCGCTCGGCCGGGAGGTCCGGATCCTGCTCGCCCTGGTCCTGCTCGCCCTCGTCGGGATCGTCTGCGGGCGGGTGCTGGAGCGGCTCCCGGTGATGCCGGCGGCCCTGGCCACCGGGGTGACGTCGGCCGCGTTGGTCGTCGTCGCCGACGCCGTACAGCTAGCCGGGGCGTTCCGGGTCCTCAGCCTGCTGATCCACCTGCCGGGCATCCTGCTGCTCGCCCCGCTCGCCGTCGCGACGGGCCGGTCCTTCGTCCCGGCGGCCCCGGTGCGAGCGGTTCCGGCGGCGGACAAGAGGCTGATGAGCAGGCCGGCGGCGCGGGACGCTGTCGCCCGGGCGGCGTCGGAGGGCATGATCCGATCATGAGCGGACGGGGAGATCTGCGCGGTGCGCTGGTGGGCGCCGCGATCGCGGGGGTGTTCGGCGCCCTGTGGGCGCTGTGGGGAGCGTCCGGGCTGGCCGCGCCGGCGTCGACGATCGTGCGGGTCGCCGGGATCGTGCTCGGCCTCGCGGTCGTGGTCGAGGCGCTGCGAGGCGTCCGGACGGCGCCGCGGTCGGGTGGCGACGGGTCGATGTTTCGCACGCCGCGGTACCGGCTGATCGTCCTGGGCGAGGTGATCGCGCTGGTCGTCGGCGGGGTGGTGCTCGGCCGGGTCGGCCTGCCGCAGTACGTCTGTCCCTGGGTGGCGCTGGTGGTCGGTGCACACTTCCTGGCGTTCGGTCGCGCGTTCTGGCGCGGTTTCTACCTGATCGGCCTCGCGTTCGTGGGTGCGGCGCTCGTGGGGACGGTCGTCGGCCTCGTCGGGGGTGCACCCGGTGCGGTGATCGCGACGACGGCCCTGATCAGCTCGGCGAGCCTGCTGGTCGCCGGTGGTCGGACGGTCGTCCGGGCCTGAGCCGGGGGTCCACCGCCGGGTGGTACGGCAGACCCCGCCGCTCAGGGCGCGGCGAGCCAGACGGCCGTGTCCGCCGGGACGCGCGCGTCCTCGGTCAGCGGGCCGCTCGCCAGGATGATCTCCGCGTCGGGCAGCGGGAGCGGCTCGGCCGAGACGTTCAGGACCAGCACGAAGCCCCGGTCCCGGGCGAACGCGAGCGCCCCCTCCGGAGCGTCGAGCCACGTCAGCGGGCCGTCGCCCAGCGCGGGGTTCTCACGCCGCAGCCGCAGCGCCAGCCGGTAGAGGTTCAGGATCGAGTCCGGGTCCTTCGCGAGCCCCTCGGCGGTGTGCTCGGCGAACCACTCCGGCTGCGGGAGCCACGGCTCCCCCTCGCCGAAGCCGAACGGCGGCGCGTCCCCGGACCACGGGATCGGCACCCGGCAGCCGTCGCGGCCCCGCTCGGTGTGCCCGGAACGCCTCCACGTCGGGTCGTCCAGGACGTCCGGCGGCAGGTCCTCGACCTCGGGCAGGCCCAGCTCGTCGCCCTGGTAGACGTACGCCCCACCCGGCAGGGCGAAGATCAGCAACGCGGCGGCCCGGGCCCGGCGCAGGCCGAGCTCGAGGTCCGCGGCCGTACCGATCATGGAGTCGAGGGACGTGCCGATCCCGGCGTCGGGGTCCCTGGCCAGCCGGGACACGTGCCGGGCGACGTCGTGGTTGGACAGCACCCAGGTCGGGGGCGCCCCGACGACGGAGTGCTCGCGCAGCGTCCGCGTCACGGACTCCTTCAGCGCGGGGGCCAGCCAGGCCGCCTGCAGGAAGTCGAAGTTGAACGCCGTGTGCAGCTCGTCGGCGCGCAGGTAGCGGGCGAACCGGTCCGCCTCCGGCACCCACGCCTCCGCGACGAACACCCGCGGCGGGTCGTAGGTGTCCGCGATCCGGCGCCAGTCGCGGTAGACGTCGTGCACCTCGTCGCGGTCCCAGTGCGGGTGGGGACCGGGCTCGTGGTTCCGCCGCGTCCCGACGTCCGGCAGCCCCGCCTCCTTGACCAGCGAGTTCGCGACGTCGATCCGGAAGCCGTCGACGCCACGGTCGAACCAGAAGCGCAGGGTCTGCTCGAAGTCCGCGTGGACCTCCGGGTTCTCCCAGTTCAGGTCCGGCTGCTCGACGTCGAACAGGTGCAGGTACCACTCGCCGGGTGTGCCGTCGGGCTCGGTGACCCGGGTCCAGGCGCCGCCACCGAACATCGCCTTCCAGTCGTTCGGGGGTTCGTCGCCGCCCGGGCCGCAGCCCGGGCGGAAGACGTACCGGTCCCGCTCGGGCGACCCCGGACCGGCCCGCAGCGCCTCGCCGAACCAGACGTGCGCACTCGACGTGTGGTTCGGGACGATGTCCAGGATGATCCGCATGCCGCGCTCGTGCGCGTCCGCGATCAGCGCCTCCGCGTCGGCGAGGGTGCCGAACCGCGGCTCGATCGCGCGGTAGTCGGAGACGTCGTAGCCCGCGTCGGCCAGCGGCGACGGGTACCACGGGTTGATCCACACCGCGTCGACGCCCAGGTCCGCCAGGTACGGCAGCCGGTCGCGGAGACCGGCGATGTCCCCGACGCCGTCGCCGTTCCCGTCGGCGAAGCTGCGGATGTAGACCTGGTAGATCACCGCGCTGCGCCACCAGGCCGCGTCGTCCGGATCGTTCACGGGCAGGTTCCGGTCCGCCGGAGCCGCCATGCGTTCTCCTCGGGGGTACGGGGGTGCGGGCCGTCCCCATGGTGCCCGCCGCACCCGTTTCCGGCTGGATCTGTCGGTGCGGCGTGCTTCACTCGGTGGGGGACCGGCGGAAGGAGCCCCCACATGCCGTTCGTACACGGCCATCCGCGCGACCTCACGTGGGTGAAGGGGCACTACCGCCCGCCCAACTCCGCGGACGACGGCCAGCTCGGCCTGGATCTCCCCGCCCCCGCGCCGGACCTGGACGACCTGCTCGCGCAGCCCCGGGAGGAGCAGGGGGAGGGTCCTTAGCCCGAGGCGGGGTCTCGCCGGAGTGGCTGCACCGCCACCACATCGAGTGGGACGAGCCGGTGGCGGTGCCGCCGCCCGTCAGCAGTCCAGCATCTCGGCGATGACCGCGTCGATCGCCTGCTGGTCCTTCTCCCGCAGGCAGAACATGCCGAAGTGGCCCATCGGGGTGCCCACGGGCCGGAGCCGCCCGTCCGGGATGTGGGCGCAGTCCGCCTCGTGGTCCTCCGGCGGGAAGAACAGGTCCTCGGAGAACGACGTCACGAAGAACTTCGCGGTGATCCGTTGCAGCGCCGTGGCGACGTCGCCGCCGGCGTGCAGGCCGATGTCCCCGGCCTTCCACTTCGAGGCCTGCGCGAGCAGGTTGTTCGGGTCCATCGGCGCGAAGTACCCGCGGAGGAAGCCCTGCCGGAAGTCGTTCGCCGAGACGAAGCCGAGGTCCCGCCACAGCTCGTCGCGGTAGAACGCGGCGGACAGCCCGATCAGCGAGAACGCGACGGCGTGCCGCTTCAGCGCCAGCCGCAGGTCGTCCGAGTCCGCGTAGAAGCCGTCCTTGAACGCGGGGTCGGAGACCATCAGCTCGGTGTGGACGTCGATGAAGATCTGGTTGTGCACCGGGGTGCGGGCGGTGCCGGCGAAGACCGCGGCCCGCGGCACGAGGTCCGGGAAGCGGACGGCCCACTCGTAGGTCTGCTGCGCGCCCATGGACCAGCCGAGGACGGCGTGCAGCCGCTCGATGCCGAAGTGCTCGGTGACCAGCCGGTGCTGCGCGATGACGTCGTCCGCGATCGCGAGCTGGGGGAACTGGCCGCGGTCGAACGGCGCGGGCGTGTTCGACGGGCTGGAGGAGAACCCGTTGCCGAACTGCCCGGGCAGGATGACGAAGTACTTCGCGGGATCGAGCGGGCGGCCCTCGCCGACGAACATCTCCATCGACGCCGACGTGCCGCTGTACATGTGCGGGAACAGGACCGCGTTGTCCTTGGCCTCGTTCAGTGTCCCGTGCGTCTTGTAGGCCAGCCGCGCGTTCGGCAGCGTGTACCCGCTCTGCAGCGGGAAGCCTCCGAGGTCCAGATACTCGTGCTTGCCGTGGACCTCGTCGGAGTAGTAGTCGCTGATCGCCATGATCTCCCTCGTCGTTGACGGAGCGGTGAGGTTCGATCATCGGTTTCCGCGCCCGTTCCCGCAACGGCGTGATCGGGATTTCCCGGGCGGCCGGAGACGGTAACCCGAAAGTGAGGCGCGGGTAATGGATTGTCCCTGGCCTTCCTGGCCCGACCACGATCCCGCGACGAACGGAGGCTCCCGTGAGCACACCGTCGACCAGCCCGGCCGCCGGTGCGAGCACCGGAACGGACGCGAGCGCGTACCTCGCCCGCCGCCAGCTCCGCACGGGCGCCGCGGGGTGGGTGCTGCTCGCGGGCCTCGGCGTCAGCTACGTGATCTCCGGGACTACTCCGGCTGGAACTTCGGCCTGGCCGAAGGCGGTTTCGGCGGCCTGCTGATCGCGGGCGTGGTCATCGCGGCGATGTACTTCGCGATGGTCCTGGGATGGCCGAGCTGTCGTCCGCCCTCCCGGCAGCCGGGGGCGGGTACACCTTCGCCCGCCGCGCGCTCGGCCCGTGGGGCGGCTTCGCCACGGGCACCGCGATCCTGATCGAGTACTCGATCGCGCCGGCGGCGATCGCGACCTTCATCGGTGTCTTACTTCGAGTCGCTGAACCTCTTCGGGATCACCGACGGCTGGTGGGTCTACCTGGTCGTCTACGCTCTGTTCATCGGGGTGCATCTGACCGGCGCCGGCAAGGCGCTCAAGGCGATGTTCGTGATCACCGCGAACGAGGTCGCCTCGGCGATCGGGGCCCGCAGCGTCGTCGAACATCCGCCCGCCGCACGGGACCGGCTACGAGGCCGCCGCGACGACGCTGGCGATGCTGATGGCGGAGGCCGGGCGGCTCGGGCTCTCGGGGGTCGCGCTGAAGGCGGACCCCGCGCTCGAAGCGTGACTCAGGCGTTGACCAGCCCGGCCTCGCGGGCGATGTGGCAGATTCCGAGCAGCCGCAGCGTGACCACGTCCGCGTGCTGCCACTGCCCGTCGTGCGGCAGCGGGACCCACCCGACCTCGCGGCGCTGGCGTTGCATCAGCTTGCGCGCGTAGGCGGCCAGCCGGACGGCGACGGTGCCGCTCAACCGCGCGGGGAGGGTGGCGACGGTGAGCGCGCCGCTGGCCGCGCGCGCGGGACCGCCCGTCACGATGTCCCGGACCGCCGCGGCGTGCTGGTCCACCACGGCCGCCAGCCCCGGGTCGCCGGCGGCGGCGGACAGGCCGGAGCGGCCGATCTGCTCGGTCAGGTGCTGGAGCCGCCGCCGCGCGGAGCGGTCGGCGAACACGGTGCGCAGGTCCTGCAGCACAGTCACGGGGTGGATCGTAGCGAGCGGAATCACATGATCGGGTGACGATCCCGTGCGGCCGATCCGGTGTGTCCGGCGGCACCCCGATCACCCTGAGCAAGGCCAGCGCCTCCGCCGCGGAGCTCCCGGGGGCTGCGGAGTGGACGAGGAGGACCTGGTCGTCCGCGGTGTCGTGCAGGGCGTCGCAGTCCAGTTCGAGCAGGCCGACGGCGTGGTGGGCGAAGCACTTCCGGTCGTCGTGCCGGACGGCGACGGCCCGTTCCGCCCACAGCGCCGCGAACCGTGCGCTGCGCCGCCGGAGCGCCGTGACGAGCGCCGTCATCCCCGGGTCGTCCGGGTAGCGGCCCGACGCGGCCCGGAGGTCGGCGACGAGCGCGCGGTCCAGCCGTTCGCGCTCCGCTCGTCGCTCGTGTGGATCCGGCTGCCCGGCCCGGTGAAGCTGCGCCACGCGATGTTGCGGTCCGCGGGGGCGAGGGCGGAGAAGTCCCCGAGCAGGGCGACGCCATCGCGTTCCGGGCGATCACGTCCATCCTCGCGTTGACCAGCATCGCCGGCAGGTCCGTGAGCCGGTCCATCAGCCGCAGCATCGAGGGTCGCGCCGAGCTCGGTGCGGTCCACGACGCCAGCATGCCCCGGTTCGTGCGCCGTAGCCTGGTACCGCGGGTCCCGGGTTGCGGTGAGCCTGGCGGCCGGCGTCGCCCGGGGCGACGCTGGAGACATGAGCGACACGACCTACGCCCTGGTGACCGGGGCGAACAAGGGCCTCGGCCTGACGACGGTGCGGCGACTCGCGGAGCTTGGGTGGACGGTCCTGCTCGGGGCGCGGGACGCCTCCCGCGGCGCGGCGGCCGCCTCGGGCCTGGCGGGCCTCGACGTGCACGTCCTCCCGATCGACGTCACGTCCGACGAGTCGGCGTGCACCGCGGCGAAGCGGGTCGAGGACTCCTACGGCAGGCTCGACGTCCTGGTGAACAACGCCGGCATCACGGGCCCGTATGTGGCCGCCGCGGACACGGGCGCCGGCGACCTGCGCAAGACCTACGAGACCAACGTGTTCGGGCCGGTCCGGGTGACCCGCGCGTTCCTCCCGCTGCTGACCCGCTCGGCCGCGCCACGGATCGTCATGGTGTCCAGCGGCATGGGCTCGATCGCGGTGACCAGCGACCCGTCGCGGCTGGAGTCGCAGCTGGTCGCGCTGACCTGCACGTCGTCGAAGACCGCCCTGAACATGATCACGACGCAAACTCGGCCTGACGGGCCCCTAACATCCGATCCTCAACGGGCACAGCGGGTTCCAGACCGTCGAGGAGGGGACGGACGTGATCGTCACCCTCGCCCAGGTCCCGCCGGACGGGCCGACGGGGACCTTCGTCGACCGGAACGGTCCCGTGCCCTGGTAGGGCCCGTGCGCGTCGCCGCCGACCGGCCGGACCTGCTGCTCTACGACATCACTCGCTACGCCGGCCGGGCGCTCGCCCATCGCTGGAACGTCCCCCTGGTGCAGCTCTCGCCGTCGATGGTGGCGTGGGAGGGCTTCGAGGAGGACATGGGCGAGGCGCTCGCGTTCCGGCGGGACCCGCGCCTCGTCGAGTACCGGGAGCGGTTCGCGGCCTGGCTCGACGGGCTGGGCATCGACCTGGACCCGGACACCTTCAGCGGACGGCCGCGGTGCGTCGTGCTGATCCCGCGGGCGCTGCAGCCGCACGCGGACGACGTCGACGAGAAGGTCTACACCTTCGTCGGGCCGTCGCTGGACCGGCGTCCGCACCAGGGGGACTGGCCGGAGTCGGAGAAGCCGCTCGTGCTCGTCTCGCTCGGCTCGGCCTACAACGACCGGACGGAGTTCTTCCGCGCGTGCGTCGCGGCGTTCGGCCCGTTGCCGTGGCAGGTCGTCCTCGCGATCGGGCCGCACACCGATCCGGCCGCGATCGCTGAGCTGCCGCCGAACGTCGAGCTGCACCGCTGGGTACCGCAGCTCGCCGTGCTGCGACGGGCGTCTGCGTTCGTCACGCACGCGGGGATGGGCGGCTGCTCCGAGGGGCTCCATGAGGGCGTCCCGATGATCGCGGTGTCACAGGCGGTGGACCAGTTCGGCAACGCGGCGATGTTGCAGGAACTCGGCGTCGGCGTGCATCTCCGGCCGAGGAGGCCACGCCCGAGGCGCTGCGGGAGGCCCTGCTGACGCTCACCGGCTCGCCGGACGTAGCCGAACGCCTGGCCGCGATCCGGGACGAGCTGCGCGCCGCGGGCGGAGCCGCGGCGGCGGCGGACATCGTCGAGGCGCAGCTCCCGACCTCGTGACCCCGGTCGGGTTCAGTACTGGACCAGCCAGAACCGTCCGCCCTGGTCGTCAACGCACTCGCTCGACGTCCCGTAGCCCGCGTCGGTCGGGTCCGTGGCCGTTCCGCCCAGCTCCCGCACCGTCCCGACCGCCGCGGCGACGTCCGGCACCACGAACATCGGTACCACCGTCGCCTTCTCCCGGCCCCCCGCGAGCCCGATCGGCGGGCGGGGGTCGCCGCCGCCGACCCGGACGATCCACATGCCCGGCTCCCGGCCCGGCAGGAACCGCCAACCCAGGACGGTGCCGTAGAAGGCGCGGGCGCGGGTGGAGTCCGGGACCTCGATCGTCGCGTAGGTGAGCTCGCCCGGGGCGGTCGTGTCCCGGCCCCGCCCGCTCCCGCCGGCGACGTCGTAGAGGGTGAAGGGGAGGCCCTGGTCGTCGACGCAGTCCGCAACCCGGCCGAACGGCATCTTCGCCGGGGCCTGCGCCGTTCCGCCGGCCGCGCGGACCAATGTGACGGCCTCGTCGACGTCGGCGACGCCGTAGCAGCAGAACAGGGTCGAGAGCTCCTGCTCGCCGACGATCCCCATGTGCGCGGTGAGGTCGGTGACCTGCCGGCCGGCGCCCGCGTGGTCGGCGGTGGCCGCCCAGCCGAGGACGGCCCGGTAGAAGCGCTCCGCTGCGACGACGTCGCGGGTCCAGATCGAGGTGTAGCCGAGGTCCCCGGGGCGCACGACGGCGTCCCCGGCCGACGGCGAGCGGGAGGACACCATCCACCGGTGCCCCGACGGATCGGTGATCGCCCCGCCCCGGCCGTACGGCGAGTCGCTCACCGGCCGGTCCAGCCGGGCGCCGCGGGCGACGGCCCGCTCGACCACGGCATCCGGGTCGGGCACCTCGAGGCGCAGCGACACGGACACCGCGTCGGGTGCAGGAGCGCGCAGCCCCAGCTCCGGGAACTCGTCCGCGAGCATCAGCACGGTGCCGCCGAGGGCGATCTCGGCGTGCCCGATCCGCCCGTCCGGCATGACGATCGGCTCGCCCCGCCGGACCCCGCCGAAGACGTCGGCGTAGAAGTCGAGGGCGGCCGCGGCGTCGGGCACGGCGAGATGGGCGGTGAGGTCGTGCAGGGGCAGCGCTTCGGCCTGGGCGGTGGTCATCGGGATCTCCCGGGTGCTGGTCAGGGGTGCGGCCGGGTCGAGGAGCAGCCGTTCCAGGCGTTCGCGCAGACGCGCGGCGAACGCGGGGTCGGGGTCGACGGGACGCACGGGGTCATGGAGGGCGTCCAGCGGATCGGTCATGACTCCGCCTCCGCGGGAGGAAGCACGTCGACGGTCATGCCGGGCCCCCTCGGTCGTCGTCGTAGCTGCGGCGGAATGCCGCGCGGGCCCGGACGAGCAGCGCCTCGGTGGCGTGCACCGTCCGGCCGAGCAGGTGCGCCACCTCGGCGACCGCGAGGCCGTCGAGGTACCGCAGGGTCAGCGCGGCGCGGTGCTGCGGGCTCTGCCGCGCGAGGACCTCCCGCGCCACCAGGGCGTCGAGCTCGGCGTCCCAGGGGTCGTCGACGTCCTCGGCGCCGCCGTCGAGCACCCGGAGCCGGCGGTCCTGGACGTCCAGGGCCCGCCAGTGGTCGACGAGCTTGTGCCGGGCGATCCCGACCAGCCAGCCGGTGCTGACGTCCGGGCCCGGCCTGCGCCGGCACGCCTGGACCGCGGCGAGGAACGTCTCCGCCGTGAGGTCCTCGGCCAGGGTCCGCCGGCCGCACCGCGCGAGCAGGTAGCCGTAGATCTCGGGCAGGGCCGTGTCGTACAGCGTGAGCAGCGCGAGGCCCGGGTCGGGCTCGACCTGCTGCGGACCGCTCACGTCCCTCCATCGCGTGGGCCGACCGAACTCCGACGGTCGATCACCCGATCGGACCTGCTCACGAGGTGCGACTCGGTCGACCGGAAACGCCGACTCGCGGGCAGGTCAGGGGAGGAAGTCGAGGAGGACCTCGAGCCAGCGGTCCGCGGCGTCGACGTGCGGGCCGTGGCCGGAGCCCTCGAGCATCTCGGTGCGGACCTTTCCGCCGGCCGCGGCGTAGCGCTCCAGGACGTCCCGGATCTGCGTGACCATCGGCTGTGCGGGGAAGACCTCCGGGCCGGGCCAGCCGGGGACCGCCTCGGCCGCGCCGAGCACGCCGAAGTCCAGCGGGGAGGCGTCCGAGACGACCAGGTCCGCGGTGCCGTGCGTCCACAGGACCGGCGGCATGGGGTCCAGGTCCACGATGTCGTCCCAGCGGCAGTACTTCGGCGACAGCGCGTTGAGGATGCCGCGGGTGCCGGGGGCCGTGCCCGGCCAGTTGGTCGACGCCGTCGAGTCGCCGGGGTAGCCGTCGTCGCCGGTCAGGGTCTTGAGGACCTCCGCGACGAGGACGTCCTCGCGGTCCGCGGGCAGCCGGTATTTCGGGGACCAGTACAGCGCGCGGATCACGTTCCGGATCGACGACGAGCTCTCGTCCGAGTCGTCGCCGCGGGCCAGCCGCGCGACGACGTCCGGGTTCGCGCCGCCCCCGCCGGATCCGGCGTGGTCGTCGAAAAGCGGGGTCCCGTCCCGGTGCACGCCGCCGTAGCCGAAAGGCGACACGGGATCCAGGAACGTCAGCGACGCGACCGGGCGGGTGTGGGCGAACGCCACGATCGCCGCCCCGGCCGTCGACCAGCCGACGAGGTGGGGGGCGGCCTCGACGCCGAGCGCGTCGAGCAGGGCCGCCGTGTCGTCCGCCCAGTCCGCGAGGCCGCGGGTGGCGTCGAGGGACTTGGGCTCGGTGTCCCCGAAGCCGCGCATGTCCGGCGCGATCACCCGGAAGCGCTCGGGGATCCGCGGCATCAGGTGCTCGTAGAAGCGGCCCGTGGAGAGGTTGCCGTGCAGCAGCACCAGCGGAACGCCGTCCGCCGGCCCGGACTCGAGGTAGTGCATCCGGAGGCGGTCGGTGTCGGCGGTGGCGGACCGCACCCCGGGCAGCAGCGTCATGCCGAGATCGTTTCCACCGGCCGTCCGGTGGTCAATCCGCCGGTCGGCTCAGGATGGCGGCGATCGGTCAGCCGGCTCGCCGTCCTGCTCGGCCCGGGTGAGGCGACGGAGCCGGGCGGCGAGGTAGGGCTGCGCCCGCCGCGCCCCGCGATGGCCCGGTCCAGCGACCGCAGGGCGCCCAGCACCGCGTCGAGGTCCGGGTGCCAGCCGCGGCGCTCGCACTCGGCGAACCACTCGGCCGGGCTCGTGTGCCCGCGGCCGGCGTTGCGCCGACGGCACGCGACGACCTCGTTCTCCAGCCAGGACGGCCCGCCCTTGACCCGGGGCACGAGATGGTCGGTGGTCGTGACCACCAGCCCGGCGCACTCCCGGCCGCACCACACGCACCGATTGCCGTCGCCGCCCGCTGCCGCCCGGAGACGGGCCGCCCGGCCGGGCTGGGAGGGATGCGGACCGTGCTCACCCCGTCCAGTGTGCCGCGCCGGCCGGGGTCGGGCAGGGTGGTCCGCGTCCGTCGACGTGAGGAGGTCCGGGTGGCCGAGCGGCTGCGGGTCGTGCTGGCGACCCCGCTCGATGAGGAACTGTGCGTGATGATCGAGCGGGAGGAGCCGCGCGTCGAGCTGGTCCGCGACCATTCCCTGCTCCCTCCGCAACGCCATCCCGGGGACCACTCCGGGGATCCGGGCTGGTTCCGCACACCCGAGGAGCAGGCCCGGTTCGAGGAGCTGCTGGACTCCGCGGAGGCGCTCTACGGCATCCCGGACGTCGACGCGGACGCGCTCGCCCGGACCGTCGACGCCAATCCCGGGCTGCGCTGGGTCCAGACGATGGCCGCGGGCGGCGGGGCCACCGTGCGTCAGGCGGGCCTGTCCGCGGAGCAGCTGAAGGCCCTCACGTTCACCACCTCCGCCGGCGTGCACGGCGGCCCGCTCGCCGAGTTCGCGCTGTTCGGGCTGCTCGCGGGGGCCAAGACCCTGCCGCGGCTGCAGGCCCACCAGAGCGCGCACGACTGGGCGGACCGGTGGTTCATGGGCCAGCTCGAACACCAGACCGTGCTGGTCGTCGGGCTCGGCGGCATCGGAATCGAGGTCGCGAGGCGACTGCAGGCGTTCGGGACGCGGGTGATCGGCACGTCGCGGCACGGCGGGGAGCCGCCCGAGTTCGTCGACGAGCTGGTCCACCCCGACGAGCTGGCGTCCGTCGTCGGCCGGGTCGACGGTGTCGTGGTCACCCTGCCCGGCACGCCCGCGACGGAGAAGCTGGTCAGCGCCGCGGTGCTCGACGCCGTCCGGCCCGGGACGACGCTCGTCAGCGTCGGTCGCGGCACCGTGATCGACGAGGACGCGCTGGTCGGGGCGCTGCGGGACGGCCGCGTCGGGTTCGCGGCGCTCGACGTCTTCGCGGTGGAGCCGCTGGCCGAGGACAGCCCGTTGTGGGACCTGCCGAACGTGCTCGTCAGCCCACACACCGCCGCGCTCGACGAGGCGGAGGACCGGCGCATCGCGGAGCTGTTCGTGGAGAACGCGCGGCGGCTGCTGGACGGGGAGCCGCTGCGGAACGTGGTGGACACGGTCGAGTTCTACTGAGCCCGCTCGCGCCGACGGACGCGCGCGGTCCGGTGCGACGCGCGCGGTCGACCGGGCGCGTGGGACTGGACGACGCGCGTGGGCCGGGCTATCGCTCCGCTTCGGATCGGCGTGCTGCTCGGCACGCCGCCGCTCGAGTGGCTCAGGCGGCCCCGACTGACGCTTGAGCCACTCGAGCGTCAGTCACGGCCCCGCTCAGGCCAGGTGCACGTACTCGTACTCGAACGGCTTGCCGTTGATCCCGTTGGTCGGCGGCGCGATCCAGCTCGCGATCTTTCCAGGCTCGTAGACCGGCCGCATCAGGGACTGGACGTGCACCTTGTCGCCCTCGCTCGGCAGCCAGCAGTCCTCCTTTGCCTCCCACGTGTCCTTGCCGACGAGGTCCCCGGCAGGGGTCACGTAGTGGTCCGAGAAGAGCCCGACGTGCCGGTTGAAGCCGACGTGCGGCAGGTAGAGCCGCTGGTCGAAGCCCGCCTTCTCCAGGATCCGGTTCCAGCGCTTGAGGCCGGACTGGCAGTCCTTGACGTACTCGTTGCGCAGGTCCGAGTTCAGCGCGAGCAGCGCCGGCACCTCGTCCTGGGTGACCACGCCGTCCCGCACCAGGTCGATCTTCGCGGAGTCCTCGGTGAGGACGTGGTCGTCCTTGCGGCGCTCCTCCTGCCAGCGGCCCTTGAGCCCTGCGGTGAAGTAGTTCGCCGCGTTCGTGGACTGCTCCGAGCCGAACAGGTCCAGCGACACCGAGTAGTGGAAGTTGACGTACTTCTGGATCACGTCCAGCGGGACGCCGCCGTGCGGCGCGATCTCGTCGGTGTCGTGCTCGCGCATCAGCTCGCACGTCCGCGTCACCACCCGGTCGATGCCGGTGGTGCCGACGAACATGTGGTGCGCCTCCTCCTTCAACATGAACTCGCAGGTGCGCGAGAGCGGGTCGAAGGCGGACTCCTTCAGCGTGCCGAGCTGGTACTTGCCGTCCCGGTCCGTGAAGTACGTGAACATGAAGAACGACAGCCAGTCCGGCGTCTCCTCGTTGAACGCGCCGAGGATGCGGGGGCTGTCCAGGTCACCGGAGTTGCGGTGCAGCAGCGCCTCCGCCTCCTCGCGCCCGTTGCGGCCGAAGAAGGCGTGCAGCAGGTAGACCATCGCCCAGAGGTGACGGCCCTCCTCGACGTTGACCTGGAACAGGTTGCGCAGGTCGTAGAGCGACGGCGCGGTCTCGCCGAGACGCCGCTGCTGCTCGACGGACGCGGGCTCGGTGTCGCCCTGGATCACGATCAGCCGCTGCAGGTCCGCGCGGTACTCACCGGGGACCTGCTGCCAGGCCGCCTCGCCCTTCTGCTCGCCGAAGGCGATCCGCCGGTCGTCGCCGCGCTCGGCGAGGAACACGCCCCAGCGGTACTCCTCCATGGCGACGTGACCGAACTGCGCCCAGCCCTCCTTGCCGACGTCGACGGCGGTCCGCAGGTACACGTCCTCCGTCGGGACGGCCGGGCCCATCGTCTTCCACCAGTTCAGGAAGTTCGGCTGCCAGGACTCCAGGGCGCGCTGCAGCTTCCGGTCGCCGGCGAGGTCGACGTTGTTCGGGATCTTCTCGCTGTAGTCAATTGACATCTGTGCTCACACCCGCCTGCGATCGAATTCGGCCTTGCGTCCGGTGCCGTACTTGCGGAGCGCGCCCTCGGGCCCGGAGGCGTTGGGGCGCACGAAGATCCAGTTCTGCCACGCGGTGAGCCGGGAGAAGATCCGGCTCTCCATGGTCTCCGGGCCGACGAACCGGTGGTTGGCCTCCATGCCGGTCAGCGCGTCCGGGGAGAGCGACGCGCGCTCCTCGAGCATGATCCGGATCTCGTCCTCCCAGTCGATGTCATCAGGGGCGTCGGTGACCAGGCCCAGCTCGAGCGCCTCGCGGGCCTCGATCCGCCGGTCCGTCTCCTGGCGGAGCTTGGCCACGTGGTCGTCGTCACCGTAGAAGCGCGAGCCCAGCCGGGAGATCCCGTTGCTCATCGGGAATGTGCCGAAGTTCGAGGCCGACAGCATGATCTGCGCCTCGTCACCCTGCTCGGAGTCGTCCTCGTCGAGCGTGCCGTCGAGCATGTACTGCCGGTCGCAGGCGAAGGCGAGCTCCAGTAGCGCGCCGGCGAAGCACGAGCCGGGCTCGATCAGCGCAATGAGGCTGCGCGACGTGACGTCGAGCCGCTTGAGCACCCGCTTGAAGTAGTGCCGGATCTCGTTGACGAGCCAGTCGTCCTTGCTGTGCTGCTCGATGACCCGCTCGAAGGCGAGGGCGTCCTCGACGTCGCCCTGCGTGCGGATGAGCCACGTGCCGAGCTCCAGCTCGTTCGCCCGCAGCCGCAGGATCAGGTCGTCGAGCTCGCGGGTCATGGCCAGCGGCCAGAAGTCCGCGCCCAGCTCGTGCACCCGCGCGCACGACTCGGGCACGCCGCCGTCGGGGCCGAGGACGGTGATCTCCACCAGGCCCCGGTCGCGGTCGAACGTGGCCTTGACGTGCTCGTAGGTGATGCCGTCCGCGGTCTCCTCGCGCTGCAGCGGCGTCAGCGCCACCCCGGAGGCGTCCGCAGGACGCGACGACCCGGCCGCGGCGGTGGCGGCGCGCTCGGCGACCGTCTCGTCCCACGCGCGCTTCGGGACGACCTCGTCGACGAGCTTCCACTCGACGGCGCGCTTGCCCCGCATGCCCTCGGACGTGGTGGCGAAGACGTCCGCCCGGTCCTTGCGGACCTTCCGCTTGTCGATCACCCGGGTCAGGCCGCCGGTCCCGGGCAGTACGCCGAGCAGCGGCACCTCGGGCAGCGAGACCGCGGAGGAGTTGTCGTCGATCAGCAGGATCTGCTCGCAGGCCAGCGCCAGCTCGTAGCCGCCGCCGGCCGCCGTCCCGTTGACCGCCGCGAGGTAGGTCTGCCCGGAGTTCGCCGTGGCGTCCTCGATGCCGTTGCGCGTCTCGTTGGTGAACTTGCAGAAGTTCACCTTCCACGGATGCGAGCTCTGGGCCAGCATCCGGATGTTCGCGCCCGCGCAGAAGTTCTTGTCCTTCGCGCTGGTCACGACGACGGTGCGCACCTCGGGGTGCTCGAACCGCAGCCGCTGGGTGGCGTCGTAGAGCTCGATGTCCACGCCCAGGTCGTAGCTGTTCATCTTCAGCTCGTAGCCCGGGACGATCCCGCCGGTCTCGTCGATGTCCAGCCGCAGGTACGCGACACCGGTCTCGGCGGACCCGGACGTGTCGAGCGTCCAGTGCCGGTACGTGGCGGGATCGGCGTCGAAGGAGACGGCGGGCGTCTCCTCCGTGTGCTCTGCCGAGCCTGACGGGGCGGTGGTGCCGGCTGCGTCGATGGTGCCGGTCTCCTCGGTCATGTCGGGATCCTCCTGCGCTGCGTCTGTCCCAGGTGGGGTCTGTCCCGAGCGGGACGCGGCGGTCAGCTGGCTGAGAGTCTACAACATGCTCGCGCTTCGGGATAGCGCTGTAGAACGTCAGGTGACGCCGTTGCTCCGGACCCGTTTCCGCAGCTCGCCGACGTCGGTGTGCTCGAACCCGTGCGCGGCCAGCCATCCGGAGATCGCGTCGGGGTCCGGGTGGCCGCGCGGGACGACGTTGTAGATGTAGTTGAGGTGCCGGCTGCCGGCCTCCTCCTCGAGCCGTTCCAACACGAACGTGCCGACGCCGGAGCCGCGGTGCTCCGGATGGGCCAGCACGAGGATCTCGGCGTCGCCCCAGGACTCGTCGAGACGCCCGTAGCCGACGACGGCGCCGTCGTCCTCGACCCGCCACCACTCGTCGCCGAGCTTGTCGCCGTCCTGCGGGGTGCCGAGGCCGAACAGGGTCGGCGCCAGATCGCCGAGGACGTCGGCCTTCGATCCGTCCCAGATCGCGGGCGTCTCCCGGATCCACTCGTGGGTCATACCTGCCTCCTCGCGTCCGCCCGAGTGTGGCCCGGGTCTCCCGGGGTCGCAGCGCAGCACTGGGGCATCCGCACGAGCGGCACTCTCGCTCACCGGGTCTGAGCGAAAGTGCCGAATGCGGCGATCAGGTGCGCACCGGCGTCTCGGGGGAGAGGAGGGGCGTCGACGCCACCGTGGCCCCGGCGGGCGGCGCCTCCACCGCGAGCGCGCGGAGCCGGTAGCGCTGGATCTTGCCGGTGGCGGTCTTCGGCAGCTCGCCGATCGGGACGACGGCGCGGGGCCGCTTGAAAGCCGCGAGCCCGGCCCGGCAGAACGCGATGACCTCGTCCGGGTCGACGACCACCCCGGCCCGCGGCACGACGTACGCGACCGGCTTGTCCAGCCCGTCGGCGTCCGGGATGCCGACGACCACGGCCTCGGCCAGGTCCGGATGCTCGAGCAGGCGGGACTCGACCTCGGCAGGCGAGACCCAGATGCCGCCGACCTTGAGCACGTCGTCCGCGCGGCCCAGGCAGGTGAGGCTGCCGTCGTCGTTGCGGACGTACTGGTCCCCGGTCCGCATCCAGCGGCCGTGGAAGACCGCCCGGTTCACCTCGGTGCGGCACCAGTAGCCGGTGCAGATCGAGTCCCCGGAGATCCACAGCATCCCGGACTCGCCGGCGCCGTCGATCACCGTCCCGTCCGTCCGGCGCAGCTCGACCTCGTAGCCCGGGACCGGGAAGCCGGAGCTGCCCGGGACGACCGCGCCGGGTCGGTTGGAGACGAAGATGTGCAGCGCCTCGGTGGAGCCGATGCCGTCGAGGACCTCGAAGCCGAACCGCTCGCGCACGCCGTGGAACATCCGGGCGGGCAGGGTCTCGCCGGCCGACGCGCCGCGTCGGGTCGTCGCGAAGGCGTCGTCCGGGACGCCGGACGCGAGCAGCGGACCCCAGAAGCTGGGCACGGCGAAGAACAGGGTCACGCCGTGCGCCATGACCTTCTCGGCGATGAGGTCCGGGGTCGGGCGCGACGGTTCGAGCACGACCGATGCCCCGACCGAGAGCGGGAAGAACATCGAGTTGCCGATGCCGTAGGCGAAGAACAGCTTCGCGACGGACAGGCACACGTCGCCCGGGTCGATTCCGAGGACCTGCGTCCCGTACGTCTCGGCGACGTAGCGGATGTCCGCGTGCCGGTGCATCGCGCCCTTGGGCTTGCCCGTGGTGCCGGACGTGTAGAGCCAGAGGGCGGGCGACTCGTCCCAGGTGGGGTAGGGCTTCTCGACCGGAGCGGCGCCGGCGGCCCGCAGCTCGTCCCAGGTCAGGGCGCTGATCCCGGGGGGCGCGGTCGGCCGCGCGCCGGCGAGCACGAGGTGGCGCAGGTCCGGGGCGTCCGCGGCGGCGGTGTGCACGGCGTCGGCGAACTGGTGGCTGCCGAGCAGGGCGCGCGCCCGCGAGTCGGCGACGAGCGTGGCCAGCTCGGGTCCGGTGAGCATCGTCGAGCAGGGCACGGCGACCGCGCCGATGTAGAGGGTGGCGAGGATCGCGGTGAAGAGCTCGACGTCGTCGGCCATGCAGAGCACGACGCGTTCCTCGGGGCGGACGCCGATCCCGGCGAGGCCGGCGGCGACCGTGCGGACCTCGTCGACGAGCTCGGCGTAGGTGAGGGTGCCGCGCGGGTGGTGGACCGCGACACGAGCGCCGTCGCCGGCGTCCACCCGTCGGTCCGTCAGATACTCCGCAGCGTTGAAGAGTTCGGCCATGGTGCTGGCTCCTGTGCCGGTTCGGGTGCTCGAACTCTACAGCTCGATCACGTACCGTCAACGGTTCGTAGAAGATCGCAGATCCTGCGATCCTGACACGGCGGGCCTTCGCCCTGTACGAATGTCGTGTGGTGCGGCGAACGCCGGATCACCTGGATGTCGCCCGCGTGCGCGGGCGTCGGAGGTGACAGTGACGTCAACGACCCTCCCGACCGGGAACGGCGCCCCGGCGGCGGGCAAGCAGCCCGTCCCGATCGTCGGCCTGAAGCGGGAACGCGAGGTGCTCACCGTCGCGCTGGCGACCGGCCGGCACGTCGTCATCGAGGGCCCGCCCGGAACCGGCAAGTCCACGCTGCTGCGCTCGATCGCCCGGGACGCGGGCCAGCACGTCGTGTTCGTCGAGGGCAACGCCGAGCTGACGCCCGCGCGGCTGATCGGCGCGTTCGACCCGTCGCAGGTGCTGGCGGAGGGCTACCTGCCCGCGAGCTTCGTGGACGGGCCGCTGCTCAACGCCATGCGTGAGGGCGGCCTGCTCTACCTCGAGGAGCTCAACCGGGTCCCCGAGGAGACGCTCAACGTCCTGATCACGGTGCTGACCGAGGGCGAGATCGCCGTCCCGCGGCTCGGCACCGTCCAGGCCGGCCCGCGGTTCCGGCTGATCGCCGCGATGAACCCGTTCGACGCGATCGGCACCGCGCGGGTCAGCCAGGCGATCGCGGACCGGATGTGCCGGGTCGTCCTCGGCTACCAGGACGAGGACGCCGAGCGCGCGATCACCGGCTCCGTCAGCGGGGTGCAGGGCCCGGTCAACGACCTGGCCGTCCGCCTGACCCGCTCCACCCGTGCGCACCGGGACATCAGGATGGGCTCCTCCGTCCGCGGGGCCATCGACCTCGCGCTGGTGCTGACCGGCCTCGCCGAGCTGCGCGGGGAGGAGAAGCCCGCCCGCGAGACCGCCCGGGACGCCGCGCACGCCGCGCTGTCCGGCCGGATCAAGATCGCCGACGGCGTCGACCGGACCCCCGAGGCCGTGATCGACGAGCTGCTGGAACGGCTCTGGCCGGAGGACTCCGACGAGCCGGACGCGCCGGACGCGCCGGACCAGGACGGTGATTCGGGAAAAGCTGAGGGCCCGCCGCCGTCAGGTGGAGCGGGCCAGCAGAAGGGCAAGGACAAGCCGACGCCCAGCCGTGGGCAGCGCACGATGGGCCGCGGCGAGCTCGGGAGCCGGCACGAACAGTTCGAGGACGTCTCACCCGAGCTCGGTGAGCTCGACGCCGAGGCGTTCGACGCCGCGCTGGCCGAGAACCCCGAGGCGGCCGCCGCGCTGCTGGCGGACCTCGCCGTCGCGACGGACGTGCAGCTGCGCGCGCAGGCCCGCAAGCTGGCCGGACGGGTGTTCATCCAGCTCGGCAAGGTCGGGCCGGCCAAGGCGCGGGGGACCCGCCGGATCGCCGCGACCAAGGGCGGCGAGGGCGATCTCGACCTGGACCGGACCCTCGACGCCTGGCAACCGGCCGTCTCCCGTCGGCCGCTGCCGGAGGACCTGGTCACCCGGGGCTGGACGGCGCACCGACGGGCCGTCTGCCTCGTCGTGGACATCTCCGGCTCGATGCAGGGGCTCGCGGTCGCGCTGGCGGCCGTCGCGGCGTCCGGCGTCGTGCTCGCGTCCGAGACCGGCGGCGCGAAGCTCGAACCGGGTGTCCTCGCGTTCGGGTCGGGGGTGCGGACGCTGCAGCGGCAGGGCGTCCGTCGCCCGCCTGACGAGCTGATCGGCGAGCTCGTCGCCCTGCGCGGGCACGGGACGACGGACATCGCCGCCGCCCTGCGGGAGGCGTCGAGGCAGCTCGCCGGTGCGGTCGCGGACGAGCGGATGGTCGTGCTGTTCTCGGACTGCCTGCACACCGCAGGCGACGAGCCGACGACCGCGCTCGGCGGTATCGACCGGTTGCACGTGCTGTGCCCGCTCCCGGACGAGGACGCGGAGAAGGCGTCCGCGGCGCTGGCGGCGCGGGGCGGCGGCACCTGCCGGCCCGTGCGGAGGCTCGCCGAGGTCGGGCCGGCACTCACCCGCATCCTGGCCTGACGGGCCGGTGCGCGGTGCGTGGTGCCCGGCCCACGTACCGCGCCCCGCCGCCGCGGGCGCATATCCTCGGCGCCGTGGGAACAATCGTCAGCTTCCATGCCCATCCCGACGACGAGTCGATCGGCTCCGGCGGCACCCTCGCCAAGGCCGCGAAGAACGGCCACCGCGTAGTGCTCGTCTTCGCCACCCGCGGTGACCTGGGCGAACCCGTCCCGGGAGTGCTCGCCGAGGGCGAGCCGCTGTCCATCCGCCGGTCCGCGGAGTGCTACGAGTCCGCCAAGGCCCTCGGTGCCGCGCGCGTGGAGTTCCTGCCGTACACGGACTCGGGGATGATGGGCCTGCCCACCAACGACGCCCCGTACTGCTTCTGGCAGGCCCGCGTCGAGCACGCGGCCAAGCTGCTGGCGGTGATCCTCGACGAGGAGGAGCCGGACGTCCTCACCGTCTACGACGACAACGGCGGCTACGGCCACCCGGACCACATCCAGGTGCACCGGGTCGGGATGCGGGCGGCCGAGCTGTCCGGCGTCCCCGTCGTCGCGCAGGGGACGATCAACCGGGACTGGATGCTCCGCGGGATGAAGGGGCTCAAGGAATCCGGGCAGATCCCCGAGGGGTGGGACGCGTCGTCGTCCGAGCCGCCGCCGGACTTCGGCAAGCCGGAGGCGGAGATCACCCACCGGGTCGAGGCCGTGGACTTCGTGGAGCAGAAGCGGGCGTCGATGCGCGCCCACGCCAGCCAGATCGGGCCGGGCCACTTCATGCTCGCGATGCCCGACCCCATCTTCGCGATGGGCTTCGGCACCGAGTTCTACATCGTGGCGGACCCGCCCGCCCCGGCCGTCGCGCCGGACGTCTTCACCGAGCTCTTCCTGCCGATGCGGTAGGCCGGGTGACCACGGTCGCGTGACCGCGGGTTCCGGACCCGCCGGTGGCCGTTCTACTCTGCGTAGAGCATGATGCGCGTGCGAACCGTCGTGCCAGGGCAGACCATCGCCCCGGCAGGGGGTACGCCGGTTCGCGCGGGATAGAGTTCGGACCTGCCCCATGAGGTCCAGTGCAGGAGGCACAGTGACAGCCGTCGCCCCCAAACCGATCACGACGCGCCCGTACCCGGCGCGTCGGACGGGTAAGGGCTCCACGTTCCTGAAGATGCTGCGGACGACGGACCCGAAGGACATCTCGATCCTTTACATGGTCACGTCGTTCGGCTTCTTCATGGCCGGCGGTGCGATGGCGCTGCTGATGCGTGCCGAGCTCGCCCGCCCTGGACAGCAGATCCTGTCCAGTGAGCAGTACAACCAGCTCTTCACGATGCACGGCACGATCATGCTGCTGCTGTACGCGACGCCGATCCTGTTCGGCTT
>NZ_JAODNI010000125.1 GCF_025465255.1 Pseudonocardia sp. | reverse complement strand
CGAGCCCTGCAGCGGGTTCTCGTTCATCGACAGGCCCCACTCGCGGATGATGATCAGCTGGATCGCCCTCGCCCGGCGCACCGACGCCTCGGTCGGCGTGGTGATCGCCTCGTCGTTGGCGTTGGTGTGCAACGAGTTCGCGTTGTCGTAGAGAGCGCTGAGGGCCTGCTGGGTGGTGCGGATGTCGTTGAAGTTCATCTCCTGCGCGTGCAGCGACCTACCGCTCGTCTGCACGTGGTACTTCAGCTTCTGCGAGCGCTCGTTCGCGCCGTAGCGCTCCCGCATCGCCACGGCCCAGATCCGCCGCGCGACCCGGCCGATCACCGAGTACTCGGCGTCCATGCCGTTGGAGAAGAAGAACGACAGGTTGGGCGCGAAGTCGTCGATGTCCATGCCGCGCGCGAGGTAGCTCTCGACGAACGTGAAGCCGTTGGAGAGCGTGAACGCGAGTTGGCTGATGGGGTTCGCCCCGGCCTCGGCGATGTGGTAGCCGGAGATCGAGACGGAGTAGAAGTTCCGCACCTTGTGCTCGATGAACCACTCCTGGATGTCCGCCATCATCCGCAGCGAGAACTCCGTGGAGAAGATGCAGGTGTTCTGCCCCTGGTCCTCCTTGAGGATGTCCGCCTGGACGGTGCCGCGAACATTCGCGAAGGCGAACGCGGTCAACTCCTCGCGCTCGGCCTCGTCCGGCTCCCGGCCCTCCTCCTCGACGAACTTCGCCACCTGCTGGTCCACGGCCGTGTTCAGGAAGAACGCGAGGATCGTCGGCGCCGGGCCGTTGATCGTCATGGAGACCGACGTCGTCGGCGAGCAGAGGTCGAAGCCGTCGTAGAGGGCCTTCATGTCCTCGAGCGTCGCGATCGAGACGCCGGACGTGCCGACCTTGCCGTAGATGTCGGGGCGGGTCGCCGGGTCGTGCCCGTAGAGCGTCACCGAGTCGAACGCCGTCGACAGGCGCTTGGCGTCCGAGTCCGAGGACAGGTACTTGAACCGCCGGTTGGTGCGGAACGGGTCGCCTTCGCCGGCGAACATGCGCGCCGGGTCCTCACCCTCGCGCTTGAACGGGAAGACGCCCGCGGTGAAGGGGTACCTCCCGGGCAGGTTCTCCTTGCGCAGGAAGCGCAGCAGCTCCGCGTCCTCGGTGTACTTCGGCAGCGAGACCCGGCGGATCTTGTTGCCGGACAGCGTCTCCTTGGTGAGCTGGGTGCGGAGCTCCTTGTCCCGGATCTTCACGACGAGCTCGTCGCCCGAGTAGTCCTCGACGACCTGGGGCCAGCTGTCCAGCAGCTCCGACGCCTCGCCGGGCAGCGCCTTCTCGGCCTTGGTCAGCGCCTCCTCGACGGAGTCGCCCACGATCTCGCGCGCGGTGCGCAGGTGCTGCCGGGTCCGCGCGGCCGTGGCCTGGGACTCGGTGTCGGCGTGGTAGCTCCGGACGGTGTCGGCGATCTCGGCGAGGTAGCGCACGCGCTCGGGCGGGATGACGGCGGCGTACTCGGTGGACGTCTTGCGGTCCACCTTGGCGAGGCGGCCCTCCTGCAGGGTCAGGCCGTCTTCCGCGAGCAGTGCGCCGAGGTGCTGGAAGAGCGCGGTGACTCCGTCGTCGTTGAAGGTCGCCGCGGAGGTGCCGTAGACCGGCATGTCCTCCCAGCTCTCGCCGAACGCGTCCCGGTTGCGGACGAGCTGGCGCCCCACGTCCCGCCGGGCGTCGTCCGCTCCGCGGCGCTCGAACTTGTTGATCGCGACGACGTCCGCGAAGTCCAGCATGTCGATCTTCTCGAGCTGCGACGCGGCGCCGAACTCGGGCGTCATCACGTACAGCGAGCGGTCGACGAACGGCACGATGCCGGCGTCGCCCTGGCCGATGCCCGGGGTCTCGACGACGACCAGGTCGAACCCGGCGGCCTTGAGCACCGCGATCGTGTCGCCGAGACGCTCGGGGAGGCTGCCGCCGTCGTTGCCGCGGGTCGCGAGCGAGCGGAAGAAGACCTGGTCGCCGTTCAGGGAGTTCATCCGGATCCGGTCCCCGAGCAACGCGCCGCCGCCCCTGCGCCGGGTCGGGTCGACGGCGAGGACGGCGATCCGGAGCTTGTCCTCCTGGTCCAGCCGGAAGCGCCGGACCAGCTCGTCCGTGAGCGAGGACTTGCCGGACCCGCCGGTGCCGGTGATGCCGAGGACGGGGACGTGTCGCTCGTTCGCGGCGACCCGCTCGTGGATCTCCTTCGGCAGTGTGCCGGTCTCGGCCAGGGTGAGCGCGCGGGCCAGCGTGGCCGGCTCGCCGGTGAACAGCCCGTCGTACGACGCCGGCGGCTCGGCCGTCAGGTCGGTGTCGCACTCCCTGATCATCAGGTTGATCATCCCCGGCAGGCCGAGCTTCTGGCCGTCGTCCGGGGAGAAGATGCGGGAGACGCCGCGGGAGTGCAGCAGCTCGATCTCCTCGTGCACGATGACACCGCCGCCACCGCCGTAGACCTTGATGTGGCCGGCGCCGCGCTCGCGCAGCAGCTCGACCAGGTAGGAGAAGTACTCGACGTGCCCGCCCTGGTAGGAGCTGATGGCGACGCCCTGGACGTCCTCCTGGATCGCCGCGGTGACGACCTCGTCGACCGACCGGTTGTGCCCGAGGTGGATGACCTCCGCCCCCTGGCGCTGCAGGATCCGCCGCATGATGTTGATCGCGGCGTCGTGGCCGTCGAAGAGGCTCGCCGCCGTCACGAAGCGGATCGGGTTCCTCGGGACGTAGAGCTCGTTCGACTCGGCCATGAGTGCTCCTCCTACCGGACTGCCGTCGCGCGGCGCAGCGCTCGTCGACGAAGACCAGCGGGCCGCCCGATTTAGTTTGGCATCCTAGTATCGGACGTACAACCGTTCGCCGGGAGAAGACGGTGTGACGTGTCAGGCAGCCCGGCGGTGGTCCTCCTCGGCCGTGTCGTCGTCGGGGGTCTCGGCGGCGGCGCCGATCTCCCGCGTGGCGACGACCGGCCGCACGTCGGCGGCCTCGGGGAGGTGACGGCGCAGGAGCAGCACCAGCGCGCGGGCCGCGAAACCGAGCAGTGCCAGCGCGGCGCCGGCGAGGAAGACGGGGACGATCCCGGCGTCCGGGAACACCGCCATCAGCAGAAAGGAGATCAGCGGCCACCACAGCAGCGCCCGGCCCGGCCCGTTCTTCGTCCAGTCGTGGTGTTCCCGCCCCATGCCCATTCCTTACCCCGCCTGGCCGAGAGGTATGCGTCCGCGCGGCGGACGAGCTAGGTTCACGGCCATGACCGAGCCGGGCACCGCCGCCTACCGCTCCGCGCTGATCGAGCAGAACGCCCTGCTCAGGGACCTCGTCCGGGGCGTCGACCCGGAGATCGACATCCCGACCTGCCCGGGCTGGACGGTGGCGAAACTTTCCGCGCACGTGGGGCGCGGTCACCGCTGGGCCGCCACGATGATCGGCGCCCGGGCCACCGAGGTGCTGGACCCGCGCAAGGTCCCGGACGGCAAGCCGCCCGGCGACCCGCAGGGTCTCGACGAGTGGCTGCGGGCCGGTGCGCAGGCGGTGCTCGACGCCGTGGACCGCGCCGGTGAGGACACTCCGATCTGGACGTTCACCGGCCCGAAGCCCGCGGCGTGGTGGATCCGGCGCCGCCTGCACGAGGAGACCGGGCACCGTGCGGACCTCGCGCTCGCGATGAACCGGGACGTCGACCTCGAACCGTGGCTGGCGGCCGACGGGATCTCGGAGTGGCTGGACCTCCTCACCACGGAGCGCCCCGGCAACCCCGGCCCGCTGCTCGACGAGGGCAGGACCCTGCACCTGCACGCCACGGACGACGGCCTCGACGAGGCGGGGGAGTGGATGATCCGCCCCGCCGGCGGGCTCGTCTCCTGGGAGCCGGGGCACGCGAAGGGCTCGGTCGCCGTCCGCGGCCCCGCGGCCGTGCTCTATCCGATGATGCTCGGCCGCCTCCCGGCCGACGACCGGCGCCTGCAGGTCGTCGGGGAGGCGGACGTCCTCACCGACTGGCTCGCCCGCACCTCCTTCTGACCTGTGCGCGCGCAGCCTCGCTAGAACGAGGCTGCGCACTCACAGCTGGGCCTGAGCTGCGAGAACGGGCTCGGAGTCGTCGGACCGGGCGCGTCAGCCCGGCCGCGAGCGGTGTGAACCCCAGCCCGAGCTGCAGGTAGAGCTCGAGCGTCAGGGCGAACCCGGTCATCCCGCCGAGGAACACCAGACCCACGACCATGCCCCGGAGAACGCCCGTGCCCGGAACAACGCCGGTTCGACGAGCGGGGAGCGAACGGCGTTCGTGAACCGAACGGTGTTCTATCCACGAACGATGTTCGAGTCAAGTAGAATCGGTGCCGTGAGCACGGACATGCCCGAACCTCCCTGGCGGACGCCCCGCAAGGACGTCACCCGCCGGTCACTGAGCCGGGAGACGATCGTCGACGCGGCACTCGGCGTGCTGCGGGCGGACGGCATCGACGGCGTGAGCATGCGGCGGGTCGCGTCCGAGCTCGGGACGGGCCCGGCCTCGCTCTACGCGCACGTCGCGCACAAGGACGAGCTGCTGGAACTGCTCTTCGACGAGGTCGCGGCCGAGATCCCGCTGCCGGAGCCGGACCCCGCGCGCTGGCGCGAGCAGGTCACGCAGCTCTGGATGGACTCCCGCGCGGCGATGCAGCGCTACCGGGACATCGCCCGGGTGGCGCTCGGATCGGTCCCGCTCGGGCCGAGCTCGATGCGCCTCGCGGAGGTGACGATGGTCCTGCTCCGGATGGGCGGCGTGCCGGACCAGGCCGTCGCGTGGGCCGTGGACGTCGTCGGGCTCTACGTCAGCGCGAGCGCGGTCGAGGGCGCGATCGTCGAGGACCGCAAGGCCGGCGAGGGACAGGATCCCGCGCACTACTACCGGCAGGTGGCGACGTACTTCGCGAGCCTGCCGCCGGAGCGGTTCCCCACCTTCGTCGGGTTACTGCCGCTGCTGGCCAAGGGCGATGCCGACGAGCGCTTCCGCTTCGGGCTGGACCTGCTGGTCGGCGGCCTGGCGGCCCTCGCCGAGGAGTCCTGAGCCTGATCTTTGACCTGCGGGCTGTTGCCGTGCGGGGACGGTGAGGTCGTGTCTGGCGGCGTGGCCTGAGTCAGAGGTCCTCGCGCAGGAGGTCCATGAGCAGGCCGTCGTGCCAGGTGCCGTCGCCGCCGCGCTCGTAGCGGCGCATCACGCCGACGTCCCGGAATCCGACGCGCCGGTAGCTCCGGATCGCGCGTTCGTTCGTCGCGGCGGGGTCGATCACGATTCGGTGGTGGCCCCGTACGTCGAAGAGGTAGCGGGCGAGCGCGCGCACGGCGTCCGCGCCGAGGCCCTGGCCGTGCGCGTCCGGGTGCAGGGCGACGTCGAGGCCCGCGTGCCGGTAGTCCGGGTCGTCCTCCTCGTGGAAGATGATCAGGCCGACGGTCTCGCGGGCCAGCTCGACGGCGTAGCAGTGCGGTCCGAGGAGCTCCCGGCGGACGCGCTCGAGGTCGTACCCCGCCCACCATCGCGCCACCTCGGGGTGCTGCAGGATCGCCAGGAACTCGCCGACGTGGCGGGGCTCGGTCGGGCGCAGGACGACGGTCTGGCCGGCGAGCGCGTCCGTGCCCTCGGTCTCGGGGACGTCGTCCGCGCGGAGCAGCGCGGGCCCGGACACGTGTCCCAGCGAACTCATCGTTCTCCCTGGCTGCGCGAACTCGGCGCTCGGCTCTGCAGCTGAGCCGACGATCCGGTTGCAAGCTCGTTCAACGGCTTCTCCTCCGCAGTGAGGTCGAATCGGCCGAGCTCGCACAGGCTCGCGGCCGAGAGGGGCTTCTCGAAGAACACGTCCGCGTCGCGGCCGTCGACGACCAGGGTCGCGATCAGGTTGCCGAACATCGGGCTGTCCAGCTTCCGCCAGCTCAGACCCGGTGCGGGAGCGCCGTTGTGCGAGGCCCAGCGGCGGGTGACCCGCCAGGCCAGGCGCGACCAGCTCAATCGGAACGCCACCCGCACGGGCAGCGGGACGACGTTGTGCACCGGCGAGCACACGAGCTGATGCACGCGCGCGGCCTCCGCCGGCAGGTCCGGCAGGTTCGCACGCGCGGCGTAACTGTGGTGCACGTCACCGGACAATACGCTGACCGTGGCCGGTGGCCTTCGGCCCTCCTCGCCCGCCGCGACCCGCCCCACCAGCCGCGTGAGGCGGTCGAACGACTCCCGGAACGCGGGCCAGTGCTCCAGGTCCGCGGTCTGCCGGAGCTTCTCGCCGAGCTTCCCCCGCCACCCCGGCCGGGCCGCGGCGATCTCGTTCACGGTCTCGAGGTCGCCGAGCGCGGGCGCCATCAACCAGGGCACGGAGGTGCCGAGCAGCAGATGGTCGACCTCCCCGGGCGTGGTCGCCTGCTCCTCGATCCATGCGAACTCGCGGTTCCCGACCATCAGGTGGCGCTCGTCGTCGAGGATCCGGCCGTTGCGCGAGTCGATCATCACGAGCCGGCTGCGCCCCATGTCCCAGCGGAAGGAGAACCGTAGGGCCTTGTCGCCGTCGACCTCGGTGTCCGCGCGGTCCGCCAGCTCCACGAGGAGGGGCCAGACGTCCCCGGCCGCCTTCAGCACCCGCTGGTAGTCCGGGTCCGCCTCCAGCTCCTCGGGCGGGAGGTTGCCGAGGTGCTGATAGACCCAGTAGGACGCCAGCGCCGAGCGGATGCGGTCCCTCCACCAGGGCGTCTGCGCCATCTGACGCCGCCACGCGGCCGAGGTGTTCCAATCGTCCAGGACGTCGTGGTCGTCGAAGATCATCGCGGTGGGGACGGTCGAGAGGATCCACCGGATCTCGGGGTCCGACCAGGAGTCCCGGTAGAGGCCGACATACTCGTCGAAGCCCACGATCTCGTCGTCCGGCCAGTCCGGGTGCCGGTCCCGGCGGCCCGCGATCCGGCGACGCGTCTGGGGCGTCAGCTCGTCCGCGTAGACCTGGTCCCCGAGCAGGAGCAGTGCCGTCGGCCGCTCCTCGACGGGCCGGCTCGCGAGGCGCGCGGAGTAGGCGTCGAGTGCGTCGATGCCGTAGAGGGCGGCCAGCTTGCGGTCCGACACCTTCACGTACCGGCACGATCCGAAGAGGATCCGCGCGTGCCCGGCCGTCAGTGGGCCGCGGGTGGGGATGACGCTGTCCGGGAACGGGGAGCTCGGCCGGGGCCAGACCTTCGCGCCGTCGACGTGCACCTCGTAGGGGATGCGCGAGTCCGGTTCGAGACCGGTGACGGGGACGAGGGCGTAGTGGTGGCCGCAGACCTCGAAGGTGTCCGCGGCGCAGCCCAGCACCTCGACGCGGGCCTTCTGCTCCGTCTGCACCCAGACGGTGGCGGTGGTCTCCCCGACATGCCGGAGCACCGGTCCGAGCACAAGAGTCACCCGGCCACCCTATGGGGCGAACGGATCAGGCGTGGTCGAGCGCGAGCAACGCGGCACCGATCTTGCCCGCGTCGCTGCCGAACGTCCCCGGGACCACCGGGACGAGCGGGCGCGCCTCGAGCGCGTAGGCGAACTCGCGCGCGGCCAGCCGGGTCGGCCCCAGGAGCAGGTCGCCGGTGTGCACCAGCCCACCGCCGATCACGACCGCCTCGAGCTCGAAGATCGTCGTCATGGACGCGATGCCGACGCCCAGCCAGCGGCCCAGCCGTCCGAACAGCTCCTGGGCGGCCAGGTCGCCCTGCAGCGCGGCCTTGGTGACCGTCTGTCCCGTGACCTCGACGCCGGCCTCGCGGGCGAGCGTCGCGATGAGGCCGTCCGGGTCGTCCGCCGCGGACTCGCGGCCCATGTGGGTCAGCGCCGTCCCCGACGCGTACGCCTCGAGGCAGCCGTAGTTGCCGCAGCCGCAGCGCGGCCCGTCCGGGTTGACGATGATGTGCCCCAGCTCGGCGCCGAGGCCGTGCGGACCGCGGTAGATCTTCCCGCCGAGGACGATCCCGCTGCCGACGCCGGTGCCGACCGTCACCAGGATCATGTCCGACCACCGGGTGTCGCCCAACCGGGCCTCGGCCAGGCCCGCGACGTTCGCGTCGTTGTCCACGACGGCGGGCAGCCCGGTCGCGGACTCCAGCTCGGCGCGGATCTCCCAGTCCCGGTAGGCGTTGTTCGGCGCCCAGCGGATCCGCCCGGTGGGCCATTCGACGGTGCCGGCCGCGCCCACCCCGATGGCGACGACGTCCGGGTGCTGGGCCCGGAGCTTCTCGACCATCTCGAGGAGCAGGGCGGTCATCGTCGCGGCGTCGGACACGTCGGGCGTCGGCTCGGTGAGCTCGGCCAGCATCGAGCCGTCCTCGGCCACCACCGCTCCCGCGATCTTGGTGCCGCCGATGTCCAGACCTATCGCCCGTCGCGCGTTGCTCACGCGGGCATGATTCCGGTACCACCCGGCGCATGCCAACCCGCAACGGGTTTGACAGGTGCGGCATCCGGGGAATGTCGCCCCATGCCTTTGTTGCGTCGTGTGGCCCGTCCCATGTTGGCGGCCATCTTCATCCAGGGCGGCATCAACTCCCTGCGCTACTCCCAGGCGCATGCGGAGGCCGCCAAGCCCGTACTCGACTACGCAGCGCCGGCCCTCGACAAGGTGGTGGAGGTCGCGCCGATCGAGAAGCTGCCGGACAACGAGACACTGGTCAAGATCGACGGGGTCGTGAAGATCGCGGCGGGCTCCCTCCTCGCGCTGGGCAAGGCTCCCCGCCTGGCGTCCGTCGCGCTCGCCTCCTCGATCGTCCCGACCACGCTCGCCGCCCACCGGTTCTGGGAGGAGTCGGACCCGGAGGCCAAGCAGGCCCAGCAGATCCACTTCTTCAAGAACGTCGGCCTGCTCGGCGGCCTCATGATCGCTGCGGCGGACACCGGCGGGAAACCGTCGGTGGCCTGGCGGAGCAAGCGGGCCGCGAAGCTGGCGTCCAAGGCCGTCGAGCGGCAGACCAACGCGATCTCCTCCACCGGCCACGAGCTGGCCGAGACCGTGTCCGGGGTCGCCGCGGGCCTGGTCGGTCTCGGTAGCAGCGCCGCCGCGGCCGGCTCGTCGAAGGGATCCGGCCTGGCGGGTCTCGCGTCGTCCAAGGGCTCGGAGATCGCGACCAAGGCGTCCGCCGCCGGTGCCGACCTCGCCGGTCGCGCCTCGGTCCTCGGCGGGGCGGTCACCGACCGGGCGCCGATGGTGGCCGCGCGTGCCGCCGAGCTGGGCGGTGCGGTCGCCGGGACGGTCGCGGAGAAGGCGCCGGTCGTGAAGGCACGAGCCGCCGGGCTGGGCGCAGTCGCCTCGGACCGCGCCTCGACCTGGGGCGTCGAGCTGACCAAGCGTGCCGCGAAGGCCCAGAAGAAGGCCGAGAAGCGCGGCGCGAAGCTCCAGAAGGTCGTCGACAAGCGCGGCGCCGAGTGGGAGAAGCTCGCGGACAAGCAGGGCGCCCGCTGGACGAAGGCCGCCGAGAAGAAGCGCGCGGAGTGGGAGAAGCAGGCCAACAGGGCCGCGAAGATCGCCCGCAAGAAGGCTCCCGCCTACGCCGACCAGCTCTCCGCACTGGCGGCGCAGGCCGGAGCGCAGGCCGCGAAGTTCGGCGGTGACGTCGCCGCACGCGCCTCCGACGCCGGTCTCGCCAGCGCCAAGGCGGCCCGCGGGCTGGCGCAGGACGCGAAGAAGCGCGTCGGCGCCGTCGGCTGAGCGTTCAGGTGAGCATCGGCCCCGCCACCCCGTGTCCGGTGGCGGGGCCGAGTCATGTCGTGCGTTCACCCGCCGTGGTGCGTACCGTGCCTGTCGTGACGACGGACGGTGACCAGAACGACGCCGGAGGGCTCGACGAGTCCCACGACGTCTACTGGTACGTCGGCGGCCCGCTCGACGGACGCACCGAGACGCGTCCCGCCGAGGCGGAGGTGCCGGCGACGATCCGGCACGTCCACCTGCACGACGGCCCGAAGATCGTCCACCACTACGACCTGCACGAGGTCGCCGGGCACGGCGGCGAGTACAGGCTCCGCGACGACGACTGAGTTTCAGCGAACGGCCACGGGATCGATCACCGGCTGGCCAGAAGGTGCTCGACGATCTCTCGGAGTCGCGCGCGGCGATCGAGCTGACTCTGCGGCCGGGGCCGGGGCCGGGGCCGGGTGGGGCGGTTCCGGGGTTCCGGGTCGATCCGGAGAAGGCACAGGCGTGCATCGAGGAGTTGACGGCCACGATCGGTGCGCTACGCAAGTCGTTTTCGGCGGGTCTGCAATTTCAATTCGCTCCGCCATCTCTCGACCGGATCAGCGCCAACCTGGCCGAGTGCTCCGAGGTGATGGCTGGTCGTGCTGAGCAATGGATGACCGCCTGGTTGATTCAGTCGAATCTGTCCGGGATGCGCTCCGCGAACAGCTTGTTGCCTACCGAATCCGCGACCCCGATCCCCGCGCCCGCTCCCGCGCTATGGCCGCCTCTCCAACCTTCCCCCGCTCCGCTGAGCACCGAGGAGACCCGATGCCCGGCGAGTGTCCGAAGACCCACCTGTCCTTCGACGCCCTTCCGCTGGAAGATCTCCGCGATCCCGTTCTGAACGGGCCGGGCGTCGGCGTCATCGAGGACTCGGTGGCGGCCTACCGGGCGTTGGGCGAGCAGATCGAGAGGACGGCAGAGCGGGTGCGGTCGGCGTAGTCGGCCGCGCAGGCCGCGAGCGAGGGTGAGGCGGCCGATGCGAGCCGGCGCTTCATCGAGAGCGTCGCGGCACAGGGTGACCACGGTGCCGCGCAGGCGGCCATGGCCGCGCGGGCACTGGGGGACCAGGCCGAATACCACGCCCGGGTGCGGACGTCGAGAGGCGCTGAAGAGGTTCCGGCGCGACCCGGCGGTTCCGGCGACCTCGTTCGCGTCGGACAGGAACCAGCCGTCCGCCGTGGAGGCGGCGAACCTCTACCAGAGCAACACGAGCTGGAACCTCGACCAGGCGTTCCGGCCCTTCGATCCTCCGCCGGCCGCGACCCCGAACATGGTGGACGCCACGTCAGCTTCCGGCCCGGCCCTGGGCGACCCCGGCTCGGTCGGGATGCACAGTGCTGATGTGCTCGGCGCCGGATCGGGACAGAGCGCGATGCCGGCCGGAGGCGGTGACGGTGTGGCCCCAGTGGCATCACTGGACCCCCCGGCCCAGGGGGAACGAGTGTCGGCCCGACCGGACCGGCGGCGCCGTTCGGACCGGGCGTCGTCGCGACAGGAAACGCCGAACGCACGGGGAGGCGGCACGGCCGGCGTCACCGCACAGGCCGGGCGGGGACGCGGAACAGGAAGCCTGCCCAACGTCGATCTTCCGCCGCACGGCGTGTCCGCCGGGACGACCGGGGGTGGGGGCTCCCGCAGCCGGCCTGGGCTCGCCGGCAGCGGCGCGACTTCCCGGCGGATCGCGCCCCACGCCGGGTCCGGGCGGCGCGGTCGGCGTCACCCGGTCACCGGGTGGCAGTGGCTGGACCCCGGTAACCCCATGGAGCACCCGCCTCTCCCCGGAAGGCGAGGCGGCCAACGAACTGAGCCGTCGGTCTGCGGCGGTCTCACCACCTGTCGAGCCGACGCCCGCCGGTCCTCGGGGTGTGGCGGAAGGGCGTGCGGGACAGCCCGGTGTGCCGTTCTTTCCCGGCGGTGGCGGTGCCCGTTCGGGCGGCGCGGAACACCCGCGGCCCGCGTGGCTGGTCGAGGAGGAGAAGGTCTGGTTCGACGGTCTGCCGCCGCTCGCCCCGCCCGTCATCCGTCCCAGGCGTTCCTGAACAGCGGGACAGGTCGATCTCCCGGCTCGCCTCCCGCACCGACGCCCAGATGGCCGCGGGGGCGCTAGCGTTCGAGAACATCCGTACACCAAGGAGCCGATGATGCCTCGTCCTTATGCCAGTGGAGTCGTTCCCGCGTCCGCCGACGAAGTGTGGGAGGTGGTCCGCGAGTTCGACGGGCTGCCGGCATGGCTGGCGGCCATCGAGAGCAGCGAGCTGACCGCGGGCTCCGAGGGCACCGTCGGCGCGGTGCGGCGGCTGACCCTCGGTGACGGTGGCGTCGTCACCGAGAAGCTGATCACCCTCGACGACGCGGACCGCAGCTACACCTACACATTCATCGACGAGAACCCGTTCGGCTGCCGCCGCTACGTCTCGACCGTCCGCGTCGCCCCCGTGACGGACACCGGCCAGGCGTTCGTCGAGTGGTGGTCGGAGTTCGACGCTGAAGGAGCGGACGAGGAGATGCTCACCGACCTGTTCGCCAACGGCGTCTACGGCGCGGGCATCGCGGCGCTGCAGGAGCGCTTCGGAAAGTAGCTCAACGTCGGTCCGATCGTTCTCGACTCCGCGCCTCGACGGCTACCCGCGGTGCTCCAACGCTGACGCGTTCAGCGCCGAGGAGTGGACCGGAATCATGGCCATCGAGTGGCTGCGGCGCGCCCCGCGACGCGCTTCGGGGCGCGTCGCGGCGCCCCACCTGGCTGATCCGGCCGTCGAGCGGGGTCGCTAACCTGGGCGACGGGGCAGTAGCTCAGTTGGTCAGAGCAGCGGACTCATAATCCGTCAGGTCGTGGGTTCGAGCCCCACCTGCCCCACAGTGAAACGTGTTGTCGCAGCTCAGCGGTATGGTAGCTCGTGAGCCGTGGTCGATCACAAGATCGATGTTCACGGAAACATCACGGAAACCGGGAGCCGGGCGATGGCGCGACCACCGCTGGACATGGGTACACATGGCGCCATCTCGGTGAAGATCCACCCGCGGCGGGCCGGCGTCTACCTCGCCCACACCCGCTTCCGAGACTTCGATGGCGTGACCCGTCAGATCAAGCGGGTGGGCCCGACGAAGACGGCTGCCATGACTGCTCTGCAGGACGATCTGCAGAACCGGATGGGATCGCCGGCGCAGCCGCTCCGACCGACCGACACCGTCGAGCGGGCCGCGCTGATGTGGTTGGCCAAGCTGGACGCTCAGGTCGCCGAAGGCACCCGCGCCGCAACGACGGCGGACACGTACCGGCAGCGCCTTCATTCGGTCGTCTTGCCGGCGATGGGGCAGTGGCGGCTGCGGGAGGTCACCGTCGGGCGTCTCGATGCCTTCTTCGCGAGCCTTGCTCCAGCACACGGGGCTCAGTCCCGAAAGACGGCCCGTACGGTCGTGTCGCAGATTCTGCGGCTGGCTGTGAAGCACGAGGCGCTCCGCGACAACCCAGTCCGCCACCTCGACCCGATCGAAGGCGGCTCAAAGCCGGCCCGCGCGCTGACGGCCCAGGAGCGACGGAACTTCCTGGCGTGGATGGCGGGGGAGTCTCAGGACAGGGAGGAGGCACGCGCACAGGCGAGCGCTCGCCGCCGCGATCTCCCGGACATTGTGACCTTCATGCTCGGAACCGGCGTTCGCATCGGCGAGGCATTGGCGATACGCCCCTGCGATCTTGACCTCGAGGGCGTTCCGGTTGCCGAGGGCGACAAGCTTCGCGCCGTCCCGATCGTCGCGATCACCGGCAACATCGTCCGCCACCGTGGGAAGGGCCTCCACCGCCACAGCGGCAAGACAGCGTCCTCGTTGCGGATCGTCCCGCTTCCGCAGTTCGTGGTGGAGATGCTCAAGCGCCGGACCTTCTTCGGCGCGGAGACGCCGGTCTTCCCGGCAGCAGGCCGGGACGGCGGCCTGAATTGGAAGGACCCGAACAACATGTCGACCTACATCCGCGACGCCCGCCAGGCGGCGGGCATGGAATGGCCGGTCACCAGCCATACCTTCCGCAAGACCGCAGCCACGATCTGGCACGACTCCGGCGTCCTCACCGACCGCCAGAAGGCCGACCTCACCGGCCACGCGAAGATCAGCACTCTCACCGATATCTACGTTGCCCGAGGGGAGCTCCACCCTGCAGGCGCAGCAGTCATGGATGCCGCGTGGCTCGACCGTTGACCCCTCGTCCCGCTGGAGGGGGAGTCGGGTGATCCACGGCAGGCCCCGATGAGCAGCCTTCCTACGCTGACCAGTGACGGTGAACAGACCGCGACGGACCCGTCCGGGGCGTAGCCCCAGGGGAGCCCGCGGCCGGCGATCTGGCTGCCGACGCCCGTGCGGCTCAGCGAGTAGAGGTCCAGGTCGGTGACCCGGCGGATGCCGCCGGTGTGGCTGGACTTGTGCACCTTGAAGGCCTGCCGCACCGCCGCCGGAGTCCTCGTCGACCCCGCCGGGGTGCTCACCGTCGCCGACGTGGCCGAGGCCGATGCGCTCACCGCCGAGCAGCTGTACGCCCAGGCTGGGAGCGACGAGACCGAGTGGGACACCGAGTCGAACGGGACGCTCGTGGCGGAGTGGCGGAGTGGCGGAGTGGCGGCGCGGTGGCGGGGCCTGGCGGCCGTGAGGGCCTAGTACTCCAGCCGCACTTCGTTAGGTGATCTTCCGATAGGCTCTGATCTTGTGGAGACGGTGGAGGATCTCGAGGCGTGGGCGGGTGGCCTGGACGGGTTGTTCGGGCTGGTGGCCGGCCGGTTCTTTCGTGCGGAGCCGAGGCGTCGGGCGCGGGCGTACGTGCGTGGACTGCTGGCGCCGTTGGCCGGGAAGAACGGGTGGACGCTGGCTGAGGTGGCCGGGGATGCGACGCCGGACGGGATGCAGCGCCTGCTCAACGCCGCCACCTGGGATGTCGATGGGGTTCGTGACG